>NZGQ01000090.1 GCA_002689565.1 Methanobacteriota archaeon
CTCCAACACTGTAATGTTGATTGGTGCGTGTTTAGAAGTCTTCCGCGCGAGGCTTCAAAACCCTCTGTTGTGACAAACCACCATGGCGAGAGACCCCCGGGCCGATATCCTCGAGGACGACCTCTTCCCAAAACAACGTCCAACTATACATCGTGTTCACGCACACAGAACACAAGATGGGACGATACATTTCAACACCAGGGGTGGCTTTATGGGCATAAATAATCGACAACCCGTCGAGCTACACAAAGGGAAAATATGGCACTTTAGCGACGAAGAAAAGCAACACCTTCTACTCGCGACAGCAGCATTCACCTTTGCATTAGGAGTATTGATGGCAGGAAGCATATTTGGAATAAGCCAGGGTGGATTGAATAATTGGATTGCAGTACTACTGCTTTCCATGCCAGTTATGCTTATTGCAGTGGGTCCTGCATTCTTGCTACACGAGATAGGACACAAAATAGTCGCAAAGAAATACGGATGTTGGGCTGAGTTCAGAGTAGATCCCAGTGGTCTAAAATTCGGAATAGCGTTAGTTGCTCTTACTGGAATTCTCTTCATGGCGCCTGGAGCGGTAATGGTTGCCGGCTTAGTCACAAGGCGGCAGAATGGACACATTGCGATTGCTGGGCCAGCAGTGAATTTTGGTTTGTTTTTGATTGGTATTCCTATTGGAGGAATTCTTCTAGGATTAACTGGCGCCACAGAATCAGCAGCTTACTTGGATTCAGGAGCAATAAATCTCAAGGCGATGATTTTTGACGTGGTTTATTTCNGGATTTTCGCCAACCTCGGATTAGGATTCTTCAANATGATTCCATTTGGCCCTCTCGATGGAGCCAAAATCAAAGATTGGAGCGAACCAGTATGGTTCTTCAGTTTCATGACATTCATTGCGATAATCTACATGTGGTGGAATGGAATATTCAGNCCAATAGACGANGCAACACTACGTATTGCTGAATGGTTTTGATCATTCTTCAAGGTAAGCGCTTCTTACAGGGTTTTCATCCAAGTGGAAGAATGAGTAAGTAGCCCACCAAGTAATCGTATCAAGAGCATCCACTAAGTTACTAGTGCCACTTCTCTCTTCACCGTAATCCTTGCCGGTTGTATCCATCCAATCNATCATCTCATCAACAGTATCACAGGTTTGGTGATAACACCAATATCCATCGACAAGTCCACCGAANCCCATTGTAACCGTTCCAAGNTTATCTTGGAAACTAGCGTGGTCAGAGCGNGCAGTGGTGTCTTCATACACGATAATCTCNGGTCTGTCTTTAGCCAACCAATCATCGACTTTCCANGTACTNGAGTCNTATCCTGTTCCGATTAGAGTTGACGTTTGCTCTTCAACTCCAATGGCATCNGAACCAATCCATAGTGCTAGATTCACCATTCCTGGTTGATTCATAACATCGTGATCNAGACTTGGTCCNATGTATACTCTCATCGGCCAAACCTCCTCATCTTTTGGNTAACCATCAGGATCGATTTGTGGGTCAGGGTCACAGTTTGGCTCTCCGCCTCCATGGTTTCCTCCACAAGGCGCTCCACCGCCACCCGGCCAGTTAACTCCAGCCATGTCTAAGTTCACGTANTTGGTAACTTCGACGTTAGGATTGTCTTCCTTGACCCATTCCTCGGTCCAGTATTCACTACCNCGCTTTCCACCTTCTTCACCAGACCACAAACAGAAAACCATGGTGTTTCTTGTACTGTAGCTAGCCATCGCTTCTGCAACAGTTAGTACCATACTTGTTCCTGCAGTGTTATCGTAAGCACCGACTCTTGTTCCGTAGGTTCTCTCTCCAATAAGGTGTGGAGAAATCAGTCCACCGTTAATCGGTGGTGCAATATCAAAGTGAGCGCCGAAAACCATCCACTTGTCAGGATTAACTTCCCCGAATCTATATCCGCAGATATTGTATGCTTCGGGATTTTGCTGCCCAGTATTAATTGAATCGTAAACGAACCTTTGATTGATAACTTCGAGACCAAAACCTTCGAGTTCCTTTATCAGATATTGCGCTCCATCTTCATAGGCAGCATTCCCTTGTCCTGCCCACCTGTCCAAATATCCAACCGCACCATCGGCCAAATCAAGGGGATCGGGAGTTTCATCCGACATTACGTTGATGTAGTTCAGGACAGTTCTTCCATCCACCATACCCATAGAATGCCTACCGCCTTCGGTTTCGCTGTATGCTGCAGCAAATGGCCTTTCTATACCTAGTCTTACTGCGATAACTTCTCCACCGTTACTATCTGATGGCGATACAGCATCTAGTGAGGTGTTTGAGGAAATTCTAGCTATACCTTGGTTGTCAACACGTTCGTAACCATCTCTTGCATACCAAGTTCTCCAAGACTCAGTAAGATCTCGGATTGGCCACTCATCTCTACCGTAGTCACCAATCAAGACCACAGCAGTATCAGTTCTAGGAGGGGCTAGAACAGTCAACTGTACAGANTCTCCCGCTTCGATATCAACTATTGTTGAATTTTGAACAAACCCATCTTCAGGGTTCAGTATCAAGTAAGGAACAAATGCCGACAAATCAGATTCAGCAGCGATTGTTATCGCTTGAAACTCTCCGCCGATCCATTTAGCCGGAGTAATTACAACATCTCCTTCAGAGATACTAGGGTCACTGTCTTCACCAAAGCAACCACTCAATGGTGCAAGACAAAATAACAGGGCGAGAAAACTCGCCGTTATTCCCCGCTGCATGTTCAGGCGTAGGAGCAATCCCTTCTCAATGCTGCGATTGTTCGTGAACAATATTTTCAGATTTACATTTACTTTCACGGACCTCTGCTTTGAAACCGATTTGATAGTATAACCCCCACCCACTTTCATGAGCATCAAGTTGTCAATCAAGGATCAATCGGTTATTGACGAAATCCAAATTCTACCTAGAAAGGGTGTTCTGTACCAATTAAACGGCCCAGGCCATTCTGGTAAAANCATGAGGGNTTTTGCTGAAGCATGGACTGTGATGACTCTCATGAGAGGCGAATATGTTCATTGGATAGATGGAGCTTGTAGATTTAATCCTGCAAGGATAATTCAGACATTCCCACACAATCTTCCCGATGCAGAGCAATTGTTACACGGTTTGTTTGTAGGAAGGGGGTTCACAGTCCATCAATTTGTACATCTAATCGAAAGATTACAGACCGAAATTAAAATTTCAAGGGCCAAATTGGTCGTAATAGATGGCCCTATTGCTATGCATTTAGATTCACAAATAGGGGATTATGAGGCAAGATCATTATTCAGAAAATCAATGAATGTATTGAAGAAAATAGCAGAGGAGAACGACGTTGGNATTGTGATCATAACATCATCTAAGGCTTNCTCAAAAAGNCATTCGAATTTNCTAACTATGGTTAGAAATAGATGCCAAGCATATCTATTTGGGGCAAGAAAGAAAATCCAAGGAAAGAACAAATTGTGGCTTTTACATTTGCCAACTAGGTGTTCCGGATATCAAGAACAGAAAAGCAATCAGGAGACATTGTACGAATCAATAAGCAGGGTCATCCACAGTCGACTTGGAATAGAAGGAATTGAAGAAATCGAATAATGTGTATTTTTTATTCCCGAGTTTAATCTCTTCATCACTCCATCCAAATGGCCCTAATATTGCCCAAATCGCTCTTATTGCCAAATTCTCATAGTACTGGAAATCTATCTTAATCTTCATATCCTGATTCAATTCTTCTGAAAGAATTACCTTTGATTCTGGTAGATTTGAAAATGGTTTGGTGGCCACATATCNGACCTTNCTACCCGGCAAAATATCCTGTCCAATCCTTCTTGCACGGATTAGAGCGTTTTGTGTTCTAGTCGATACAGAAAAGTCTTCAATTCTTTTGGCGACTCTCTTTGTTATCACTAANTNTTGAAGATCGATTTTATTGGAANGAACCCTCTTTATTTCTTCATGTGCCANTTTGACAATTTTTTCTTGGATGGAAATAGAATTGCATNCNCCTCCTTGCTGAACATGATCTCTAATCAATTCAAGCGCTGTTTGTTGAAGTTCCTTTATCCATGAACATGTTGAATGCTGTCTAGCTTCAATCCCTCTCAATTTGAATCCGTTTTTNCCGTATGCCCAATATTTTGTCAGTGANCCAGCGCCATGTATCCTGCTTGGTAAAAACGCAATNAAATCGTAAATATCTTCAAACTCCAACGGAATTCCTATTTTCTNACTTATCTTTCTTGAAAGAAGCAACGCCTTTTCGATTTTNTCTTCCCTACACTCTAAATTNTGATTCTCAATCCANACACAGTCGACTATTGCATGCAGGACATTCCACCCNTCATCCTCAGCAATTCNNATTGTTGTCAGTAATATNTCTCGNGCCCATGCACAAATTGCTTCATGNGCCTCAATCCTTCCAAACCTCGCGTTTTTGTATCCNGTGTAACCGAAACATGTCACTAGCAACCATTTGAGGGCNTTTTGTTGCAAGTCATATACATCTCCTTTCTTCTTTTTTAGTCNCTTCAATTCCATTCTTCNTTTAATTAAAGGNGCAACAACTCTGCCAAGGAATCCATGCGTANGGGCACAAGTATGCGTTTTTAGACCAGGTACTTGGAGTGCAGATTGGTTTGAAGANGGGANAATTTTNGATGNAAAAATGTCCTTTCGCGCCCTTTCTCTAAACGTGAGATTAGCACCCTCGGGGTCTAGTGGTACGAAACATTCGACATCCGGGTAACTTGTAGTTGCCTGACAACATGCGCAGTTGAGCGTTTCAGGAGAGATGTTTCTAGTTGCAATTATGCTTGGGAATAGGCTTGCAAAATCTAGTTCGATTACATCAGAATAAACTCCAGGTTTACTATCTAGGTACAAACCTCCACGATCAGTTGCTAGTAGTTCCCAGGCGGTCTTTGTGTCCTCGGCCCGATTCTTTTTCCAAGGGACTAAAACACCGTCTTCCATTGCAACCCTCATCTGTATTGCACTAATCACAGAACCCGGAGACAATCTCGAAATGTCTTGAGGCGATTGTCTAGAATGTCTGCTCAATTCGAATAGGCCAAGTATTCCACCTTCTCTAACAATAAAACTAGCATCAAGGTCCAGGTGTAGTCGTCCACTTAGAGGGAAATAAGCATCTTTGCGAATGACTTGGCCATAAGAATGCACAACCCTTGACACAGTTTTTGGCTCCAATCTACTGTCGATTCTACTTATATTCAATTCAACACCAGTCTCCTTTGCTAGTTTATCGAGAGCAGCAAAGTGTAACGCATCACCGCCCTTTGTAACGATAATATCTGGATCAATTCTACAAATGTCATTTTGAAATTGTGAAATGAATTCCTTCCCACACCCCTCTCGAACTAATTTATGTTCAACAATTTGTGTAGGTGAGAAATTATCCCATGCGATGATTTCAACTGAATTTAGTTCGGAATTTATCGTGTCAAACCCATTTGCAGAATTATATTCAAAAACCAACTCAATAACTTTCATTTTAGGCCAAGAATCATTTTCATCTAGAACTGAAAATGAACCCTCATTCCATTCAACCAATTGGAACGGAGANATATCAAATTCGATGAAGAATCGTTGTGCTAAATGAGCATCAACAGAATATAGTGAGTATCTGTGGTGGTCGCCNCTTGCCTCAATGTGTTGTGCAATCTTNCGGATATTACGATTATCTAACACATCTATTTCNAGGACATTATGAATTTCAAATTCATCAAGAGATAACCTTTTTTTAACNGTCCTAATTTTGCCAATGGAGAATTTTTTACTTATTTCAGGTANTTGTAACCATTTGATTAAGTTGTTCAATAATGTCGAATCTGCNNTCACGTGTATAGAGGCNGACCAAGGTACAACAATCAGTTGTACATTTTGTTTGTNATCAATCAACCAGACATTCATTCGACTGCCGTCGCTGCTAAGTTGGACGTCGAAAACCCATCCTCGCAAAAAATCACTTCCCATTTTCCATTTCTCTAATTCTATTCTCTAATTCTGTAATTTTACTGTAGGATTCTAAAATCATCGAGATGAGCATTGGTTTCCAGACATCTACTGAAGGTAACATTCCCCCTGCAGACCTTCGATTACGGACGCCATTGATCAGTTCATCTAACAATTTGCGGTCATACGAATTCAAAGCTCGTTTGAATGGATTGAGAGAATTCAACTCATCCTCAACTCTGTTTCTCCATGTTGGTACTGTTCTGCCCATTACGCAAATCGAATCAAGGCGGAATAGTATCTTTGTTAAGAGAGTCGTTTAGTGAAAGTGAAAATGAAAACGAACCAATCAGCAATGCGAAGGTTTGATAATCTTCTAAGTACGAATATAACATGAGAATAATGGTAATGACGGCCACACTTATTCATGAGATACTAAGGAAGAGAAGGTGCAAAAAAGGCGTATGCAGGCCCAAAAGAACGAGCTATCTATGGGCGAATATGGTTAGATCTGAAGCAGAAGACAAGACTCCAGTAATCGAAGGATGAAATTTTTCGTTCTCCAATTCATGATGTTCTGATACGATTTAGATCAACCCACTCGTCCCAACTTGGGTCAAATCCAACATAATGAATATGATAAGATTCTCCAGAAACCTCTCTAATTATTGCGTCCCACCAACTACCATTCCACTCGACTTTGATTTGTTGTCCTGCAGAATAAGTACTCGCAGCAGGCTGATTCGATGAACCAGCAATCGTGGGGCATGGCATTATTCCTTCCGTCTGGTCATCAATTACCCAGCCGGATTTTGGCGGAGTGTCTGAAGAAGACCTGACCCGATAGTAATCTCCTCTTTTGGTATCAAGGCTGTTACGATCGGCTAAGTACCACCATTGGTCTCCATTACCCATCCTCCACCTTAGAAGCAAGACGTCTCCATTGATATAACTAGAAACACCATCAAATTCAGTAGCAGGGATGTAGACTCCGTTACATTTGGCTATGCCAGCTCCTTGAACCGTGAAAAATTGCTTACTTTCATCGTTGAATGGATGACCATCAGGAAGGGTTTTCCAACCGGTTGGGCCAACCACATAAATCGTGTTTCGTGTTTCCACATACGCTGTTGCCCTCTCGTCATAATTTACAGAAATCACATTACTACTTCGAATAGGCCCTTCTCCGAGTTTAGGGTGTGAATAAGCGTGACCAATTAGTTGATCGCTTTGTAACTCCGCGTCACGAATAACAACTTCTGGTTTTACAGAACCCCCTTCTTCTAATCCTATCATAGATTTTGCAAGAGCGTAATAATCAATTTCAGTATCCATGTTAATTCCAAGAGAGTCAAACTCCTCCATAACCTCTCTTTCCGAGAGAGGAGAGTCTCCCATTTGGGTAAGGATTTCAAAGTATTTTTGAGCGGGAATAGTTCCAGTGCCTCTTTCATCAAACGTTTCAAACGCTTTGATTAAATCTTCTAGCTCTGAGGATTGTTGATTGAGGAAATCCCGAACATTTTCAGAATCAACATCTGCGATCTCGATTCTACTCCATTCAACCCGGTCTTCGGTATCACCGTCATCAAATAAAATCAGGAATGTGTGATTATCATATTCTTTGGATATTGTTCCTGGATAATATGTGCCGTAATTTTTCCAGTTTACAAGAACCCGATCTCCTGGTTCAAGAGGAGGTTTTGCTGGACGAATACTCCCGGGTGTCGCTCCAATCACGACCGCCAATTTTGTCTCTACAATCGTATCTTTTGGGACATCTACTCTATACGTTCCATCGGGATTAATCCCGACTACAGTACAACGATCAAGCCATCTATTGTTAGTCGGACTGTAGTATTCTACATGGTCTCCAACTTGGAAAGAGGGCGGGAGGACGACCTCTTCAACCGGTAATTCCGGAGCAGGCGGCGAATCTTTTTGATCAAGCACTCCTAATTGTTTCAAGGCTTCAATGACAGCAGAAGTGACTGCAGCAGCATCGTTGTTTACTACGGTGTTGTGAACGATATCTCCGCTCATGACGGAGTCTTGCATGTTCAGTGTAGTTGCCGAAGTTTCCTCTTGCTCTGAAGAATTATTTGGTGGGGCTGGAATCCACTCTGAACCTGTCCACATATATTTCCCATCGGGACTAAGAGTTCCATCTGCCATATTCATCCTAGATTGTTCCGATTTACCAAATCTTCTATCACTAAATTTTGAAACTAAAGAACATTAAATCTCTCGGTTTTGAATAGTTTGAAATACGAGAGGCTACTAATAATAAATGGGGATATATTATCGAAATAGGTACAACTGCTATGGCAATACAGGCCATACGTTCACTTTTACCACAAATAACCTCCTTAGTTTACGATGGCTATGATAAGGGGAGTTTTATGAAATCCGACGACGCCTTAAGAGCGGAACTTGGAAGGCGTTGTGAAATGTTGGCACGACACGCAGAGAAGTTGCAAAACGATGCTAATAATAACGGCCATAAGTTAGCAAGGAAGACACTTTCCAACACAATTGACACTCTACATATTTTCCAACGAGAAATCCAATTTTCAGTATCAGGAGCAAATGTTTCGAACCATTCTGGAATTGGCAAGTTAAAATCAAAGTCGATTAAGAAATTGGTAAAACACGACAGCCAATCGCTTCAATCTATGGTTGAATGTACTCGGCTTGTGAATGCAATCGCCGAGAAGTATATTGCTGTTGAAAATGAAGAAGTCATGATGGGATTGATCTCCGAATGGAATCAATCATTAACAAGGTGTAGAAACAGGTTCCTTGAACGAAATATGTTCATTGATGGATTAACAAAAAG
>NZGQ01000091.1 GCA_002689565.1 Methanobacteriota archaeon
AAATCCCAACGCAACCACATTTACATATTCTGATATTCAAAACTTTGATCGCTCGAAGATTCATATCCAAAACCAGAATACTGCCTGGGGTGTCCAAGTAGAGCAAGGTGAGCTAGTTCGCTACCAAGTTAAAGCAGATAACTCGCAAGTTTATGATGCTCTAGTAACTATCAAGGATGCGAATGGAAAGCCACTGTACAATATGACTACAGATCCTTACGGATATACTCCATGGGTCACACTTCCTTCCAACTTCCACATTGATACTAATTGGAATCATATTGCTGTTGATACCAGCGAAGACTCATGTGGCGATGGTACCGATAATGACGGTGACACACTGATTGATGGCCAAGATCCTGATTGTCAAAATGGAAACCGTGAGATGCCAACATATTCGGTTGTTGCAAAGAAATTCACCAAAGGTACATCAACCCATGATTTCACCCTAACAGGAATGATTGATGAAGTAATCAATCTAAACAACTTGGCTCCTTCTGTAAGTGCTGACCAAAATGATGGAACTTCATTTGCAAGAACCATTTCACTAACAGGTTCAGCTCACGATGGTGAATCTGGACCTTACTTCAATGACTACGATTCATGGCTGAAACAATTTGGTGATATCAAGAGGGTTGAAATCCAACCCCATGGAAGTATTGATTGGTATCTTGCCACAGATACATCCGGAGCCAATGGCGAAGTAACAATGACAAATTGGCCGTTCAAGTCATGGAGTTTCGATTGGGACATGGCTAATCATTTCGAAGAAGATGTGACCTTCAGAATTCGCTCGTATGATGGTTTGGATGAATCGATTGTAACCACTCGAATCTTTAAACTGAACATAAATCCACCAACAATCAATCTAGATTCGCCCCTAGATGGAAGTACTCACGATGGGCAAGAAATACTGTTCACAGGGACAGCATCTGACGATTATCAAGGAGTACAAGGTAGCGACATTAGAGACATTTGGTTTAGCGTTGAAGGACCGAATAATTACTCAGCAAATTATCCTGCAAACAATGGCGGAGGAACTGTTTGGTCGGATTCCTGGAATTTCTCATCTCTACCAAGCGGCGACTACACATTTACAATTTGGGCAAGCGATGCAAATTACTGCCATGAAATAGTTGATGTTTGCTCACCTGAAGTTATTACAGTCACAATAGATAATGATAACAGAATTCCAATCATTCAAGTCAGTGAACCACTGCCAATGGAAAGAGTTCGAGCTGATGAACAGACCATAATCAGTGGTGTTGCTAGAGATAACGATGGACAAGTTACGCGTGTCGAAATATCTGTTGTCGACTTAGCCAGTGGAATTGAACTGAACAATGGCCCTGATCCAATTACATCTTTCCAACCGAATGGTGCATGGATGCAATATTGGGATACTAGTAACCTCATCCATGACCAACAGTATGAGATTCAAGTGAAAGCATACGACGGTGTAGATTACTCGATGATAGAAACTGTTCGAATAATCATTGATAATCCGGCTGATGCAGACAACATTGCTCCAACATTTGACCCAACTGGTTGGATTGAGACAATCACAATTTTCTGCGATGAAAAATCTAGTTCATTCGATAAGTGTGGAGATGGAGTCGAAATTAATTTACTTGATTTCTTCAATGATTCTGATGGAATTGGTCCAGAATCAAGTCACATGGTTTTCGATATTTACAACGATCCATCAACGGCAATAGATGATGATTATGCTTATCACATCAGAATAACACCTGATGGAGTCGCAATCTACAATCCTATGGATTCCATGTACCAAACTTCTGGCGAGATTTCAGAATGGTCAATGCAAAGTGTGACATTCGAAGCTCGAGATGCATTTGATTCAGCATCTTATTCTTATCAGGTGAATTTCATCGTAAGAGGGGTAGAATTTACTGCACAGAGGGAAGATTCAGGATCAATTGAACCGGGTAATCCAGCAATGTTTACTGGAACTGGATTGCCTAAATCAGTAGTTTATGCTAAACTTCTTGATGGTGGTGACACTCTAAATTACACAGTGGTTCGCGATGATGGAATCTGGGCTATGGAAATCTCTTCAACCGATCTTGCCGATGGTAGTTTCGACATATATTTCGAACAGGATGACGATCAGACTCTCGGCTATGATGATGGTAATTCAATAACTCTCACAAAGGGCGATGAAGGAGGAGATGGAGTCGGAACTTGGGTATGGGTTGTAATTGCAATTGTGGCATTTACAATATTACTCGGAGTAGGCGCATTCTTCTTCCTTGAATTCGAAGAAGAATTTGAGGATGACCCAGAGGCAGTAATGGAACAACAAAAGGAAGAAGACCCATATGCATGGGCTAAAGCAAGGGCTGCTGAACAAGCAGCAGGTAATCTAGCTCCTGCTCCAGCACCAGTTCCTGCTGCAACACCACAACATCCTGGATGGATTTGGGACGCACAATCTAATCAATGGGTTGCAGATCCTAACTATCAACCGCCACAGCAGTGAATACCTACACGGGTATACACAACACTCTAAGAGGACTAGGGGAATGGAAGATTATGGTAAGCAGACCTAAGCCAGGTGTCCAGGAGAGAATCCTACTGCATCTTTCTGATTTTGCAGACTTCATGAATTCTGTTGAAGTTCCTTTTGCTTTATCTCAAATGGGTATAGCAAATGCTGTTGCAATTGCCAGATCAAATGTTCCACGTGCGATTGCCGGATTAAAGGACCAAGGACTCTTAATCGAGCGCCAAGCTCACGTCCAGGGTGTTAGTCGGAAAAGGAAAGCATATTTCTTGACAGACCCAGGTATGAAACTAGCAGAGGAAACTTGGAAGAGACTACGTGAATTCCAACTTAGAGCGATTTTACCGGGAGGTAATACTATCTCTTCTACACTTGGTGAGATTCAGGACAAGTTACCATTTACTATGCGCCCAGTTGATGTTATCCGATATTTAGATGATAACGCGGTGTTAGATGCCCGCTCACTTTCTGCTGATTTAGTGGAAAGAGATCTTTCCAAGCATGTTGAAAAACAACTTGTAACCAGCCTAGGAGATTTACCAAGGTTGAGACATTTTTACGGTAGGTCGACTGAACTTGAAAACATGGTTAATCTGCTAGAAGCAAGGTCAACTACGCTAATGATACCTGGAATTGCAGGGATTGGAAAAACTTCAATGGCAGCCAAGGTGATTGAATCTTTCATGCACCGAAGAAATCTGATGTATCACAGATGTCAAGATTGGGATGGCAGTAGAGCATTTTTTGAGAGTATAGCAGATTGGTTGTCAAACATCGGAGATTCAATGCTGGCAGATTACATCTCTGCCACTCCAGTTCCTAAATCCGCTGATGCGGCTGGAATAATCGTTGACTCACTATCGAATTCTCCCGCCTTGATTGTGATTGATGACTATCACAAAGTTTCTGACAAGACCTTGCACCAAACCATACAAGCAATTTCTCGAGGACTTGTAGAATGTGAAGGTGATGTTGGATTGGTTATTTTCTCCCGTTCTTTCAAAGAGGTAGTGCCCTTGAAGGACGCAGATGGAAGAATTGTGTCTTTAGTGCTACCTCTTGAAGGGCTTGACCAAGAGTCTACTCGATCGTTGCTTTCTGCTTTTGATGATCTAAATCAAGAGAAGTTACTGTACATACACTCTCTCAGTAGAGGCCATCCTCTCGTTTTAGAATTGATTAATCGCGGCGCTTCAGCTGGAGCATTCCACGAATCTCTAGAGAATTATGTCAATATCGAGATTTTCTCCAAATTATCTGGTGAGCAAAAAAGACTGCTCGGCGCCCTTTCAGTATTCCGTGAGCCAATTGAACTCGAGGCATTAACCGAACAGGGCCTGAATATCGATGAATTGGATACTCTTGTCGAATCTGGCCTGGCAAGACATGCAGATTCTGATACATATGACGTACACGATCTAATAAGAGAATTTTTGCTTCAGAGTTTAGAGAAGCAAGCGAAAGAAGAGCTCCATAACAAAGCGGTTTCTTGGTATCAAAAGCAATCCTCAGGTAGCCAAATCGCTTTGGAACTTATTCATCATTTGATTTCCTCATCAAGACACGAAGACGCTACTAACATCATTGTCGAACAGGGCCGGGATTTGATTAAGGAAGGGCACATCGAATTATTGGGATTATTAGAATCGGTTGATACAAAATCAGTAGGGGCTGAAAGCGCTTGTAGAATCGATAGGCTTCGAGGCGAAGTGCTGGCTCTACTCGGACGTTTCGATGAAGCTGAAGAAGCATTTAGCCAAGCAAGACCACCTGCAGAGGCTGCTGGCTTAGAAGACGTAATCGCTGATATTCTTTCCAACCTTGCAGACATCGCTTTGAAACGGGGAGATTCAGAATCTAGCCTCGGAATGCACAGGAAAGCGTTAGAGATTTTCATCTCGCTAGGAGATGCAATCGGAGCAGCAAGGTCGTACAATAACATGGGTTACATCTTACGCCGAAATGGTGACAAGAACAAAGCCCTTGAAGCATATTCAGAAGTTGAAAATATATTGTCAGGAAATGAAACTGATGAACTCATACCTGCACAAATAGTACTTGCTCGCTCATTATTGGACCTTGGAGAACATGACCGTGCTAGAGATCATGCACTTTCATCTTACGAAAGGTCTGAATCAAGTGATGACAAGATATTGCACGCTAGGGCTAGAGCGGTACTTGGTAGGTATTATGCAAAAACCGGAGATGCAGATCTTGCACTTCACCATTACACCGATGCACTTTCAACAATGGGAGAAGCAGGAGACCCTCTAGCATTAGTTGAGGTCTCGATTCTTCTAGGTGAAGTGTTGCAGGATAGCGGCCGTATCGAAGAAGCACTGGAGCGCTATCGTGAAGCACTAATCATCTCTGAAGCTAATGACTTGAGAATGCAAATTGGAGAACTTCTTGCAAGACTTGGTGGAGTTGCACCAGATAGGCAGAGAAGAATGGAATACCTACAAAGGGCTCTTTCAGTTTTCCGTGAACTAGGTGCACAAACAAGAATGCGTGAAGTGCAAATGATGGTTCACACTGCTGTTATGGGACGTTGATCAAAAGTCAGGTCTAGATGTAGTGAGATAAGTCACTCCCTCATCGTAAACTACCCAAATTTCAGTTGTACCTGAAAGGTTGATTCGACCATCATAAGTTCCTGAGCCAGTGGCTGAAATCGAGACATCTCTGTCTAAATTATTTTCAGAATGGTCAAGGTGTAATCCTTCATCATCCAGTGTTAGTATGAATTCAGATTCATCTGCTTCAGTCAGTCTCCAAGAAACAACCTCGGCATAACTTACACTACTATCTTCTCTGCTAGCAAGGTCTGCCCTTTCAACAGCTGCTGCGATGTCTGCCATGTTGATGTCAACAGCAGTAGTGTTCCAGTTTTCACGTGTCGATGACTCTAAACCAAAAGACCACACGCTGAACATAGAGAGAAATAATACTCCCAGAAGGAAGGTGAAAATATAACCAAGTTCTGTGCTAGCACCCGATTGGTCACGAACTAATTTTCCTCTCATGATATTGCCTCCGAGATTTGAACGTCAAGACTGCTAATTTGTAAATTAAATTGTATGGGTTCACCGGATGTATGCCATACTGCTTCACTTGGCCCATAAGATGGGACTGGGACCCAGCCTACATAATCAGTCAACAAATCAATGCGTCCGGGATTAACTATCCAATCTTCAGATGCATCAAGACCATCACTTGCCCACGATGATATGGCATCACCATAAGGTCCAACCCANCCNCTTCTTACATCANAAGCAGTTGTNGAGGCTAAGCTTTCTCTCATTGACAACTGAATATCTAGGTTCATGGTTCCGCTNCCAGAGACNGATGTTGATGTTGGGTGCATTGATGGTATAGTNGCACTAAACCTTGGCCCTGGNCCNTGTCTATCGGTCGGGCCAACTAGAATTGTAGGTTCNAATTCTGGATGATTAGTTACTATTGCACCAGCNCTCCATGCAACTTCNAAGCCGGTGATTGAAGTNTCGAATTCATATGTCAGTCTAGAAATGTGGAAGGCCCATGCTGTTGCNAGATTTGCATGTGTTGCATCACCTTCANNTCCAATCAACGTTATTTCAATACTCGCNGGATGTGAGCCATCTCTCCATGATGTGATAATTTGGCCTTCAGTCAAACCGCTCATAGATGCCCATGGCAATGTGGTTGAGATCCATCCTGAAGCAGTTTGGTCAATAGCGATACAACGCATTGCCCCTGTGTCTTCAAGCATGATTATACCGGAGTTTCCATCCTTGGAAAGTTTCGATGAGTAATCATCAAATTCCGAGGTGTAATTTACGACTTGTGATGAGTCGTCCTCAATGAATTCTAGTCCAGTGATTTGTCCGGTGTCTATTGCAGGAAGCATATTCATTCCTTCAGCACCTTTTCTCCACTGGACGAGTACATTTTCACTGGCCTCGATTATTGAAGCATTATTGATGTTGCTGGGTGGCCATTCNACGCTAATTGTCTGATTAGCAGGGACTGATAATCCTCCGTTCTTCCAAGTAATTGTTGCAGCATTTTCATTAGGATTTGAAAATGTCAAATTTCCAGATTGNGCTGGNGCAATGAAATGCTTGGAGAAGTAATTGCCTTCCTCTCCTAGTAGNGACGTTCTACCATTGTCTCCAAATGTAATTAACAGATGTGCATCTACATCAGTAATGATTTCAACTAATCCATCAGCAGACAAGTTTACATTTTTCGTCCATGAGTTTGCAATTCTAACTGCGGATGATTGTATTACTGCTTCTTTTCCGTTTGAATTGGGAGTCTCCCACTGAACTAGCAAATCATCATCGGCTATGATTTCGATAGTTGTTTCGCCAGATGGCAATGGAATTGCCCAGTGTTGTCCTTTCCCTGTGCCTGGTGTTGCTTTACTGGGAGGGATCAGTGATGAACCTGAATCTCCAGAAATTTGCAGCCCAACTAAATCATGACTCGATTCAATTTGATTAGAAGAATCCAATCTCATGACNTCCCCTATTGACAACGAATATTCATTTCCACCTTGTTCTATTAATACAGGTCCAAGAGGTATTGTAAGGCCGTGTTTTGGTGTTACAAGTATTGAATCACTTTCTTCGCTAGGAGAAAATATGAACGGTCTGTCAGGGCCAAGTCTCATATCTTCATAGCAAATTGCCTGAACATTACTTTCCGGATGTCTAACGTCGATATTCCTNTCNAAGTCCAATGCTCCTTGAATTCTGAATGTATCTCCTTCATACCATGATGCTGAATACCACATCCCGCCGCGCATTCTGTCCCAACGTAATTCACCATCAACAGGAATTAATTCAATTTGCGAGGAGTCACCGGGTAGTCCTGATTCTGTGAGTAAAGTAACTTCATGACCTAAGATTTCCATTTGTGCTTGCATATCATTGCGTTTTAGAGAACCTTCTAATTCTTGAATAATAGGCATAAGTGAAAGTAACATTATTCCTATGATTGAGATTACACCGCCAAAGAGTAGAACCGTGGCGACAGCAGCACTTACTGCATCCTCATCTCTCCTCATACCAGACGGCGTCATCTGCTGACCTCCACTAGTTGCAAATCTATCTCCAAGTCGATTGCAGAACCGGATTTATCGATAGTTAATCCATCANAGCCACTAGCTCTNTGCCATGGGCTGATNCCTCTGTGTAAATCGAGGGTGTCTGACGCACGATTTAGGTTGTAATCNGTCAGCCATCCCTCGCTCATCTGTGGGGTTANTGTAGGCCCTANTGATGACTCAAAAGTGAACCTAAAGTTCCAAGCATCACCNCTGAATANGGTGATTGGTCCNGCCGATCTAATGTCGAATCTAGCGTCATTCCCGTCGGGCATAGAACCGATAGTATCTACGTCACGAAGNGATAAACTNGCTCGCATTGTACCGTCAAACANTTCTTCAATATTCAAATTTGGAGGTGTTGAAATACTCCAAGTTTCGNCCGAGAATTTGTCATATCTAGCATCATTCAATAATGCGATAGAGTGCTGACCATTCTGGACTTTGGTGTTAATTTGAATTCCTGAGATTGGGATCTTAGCATGCCGGTGTATTGCTTTCTCATCGCTGAATACAGTGACGATATAGATGTCAGCGACATTAAGTTCATGTTCGATTATTACTTCCTCATTACTTGTGTTGAATACGACTTCATGTTCTCCATCTTGTGTCCAAACCAGTACCTTTTCAGCGGTTTCATTTTGGGCAAAAATACTGAAACTAGACTGGTTTAGGTAGGTCACGGTAACTGTGTCATCTGCAGTAAGATCGGCAGCGACTGTCCATTCTTCAGCATTGATCAATGGTCTAATGGAACTAGTTGTTGTGGAGATAGTTGTCCGCAATCCTGTATCTGCACTAGCTCCTGCAACAACATCAATTCTGCCATCGAGCCTTTCAGCGATACCATTTGCGTTAGACCAAGAGGTATTGTCCTGGAAATCATTAACGTAAGGTGTTAGGAAAATGAAAACACCCCCCATCATCGTAATCACCATCGCTAGTAGCATCACTACTCCGATAACTTCGCTCACGGCGAGGTCAGCATCGGACTTGCGGCGAGACCTCATCATGCAGGAGAGAACCAACCCCCCTCTTAGGGTTTCACCACTTGCAAGCCCTTACAGGGCTTATCCTCGAAGGGTTAAGCCGCTTCGAGAAATTCTTTCACTTTCACTTTGGCCTATGTGGTGGGTGAATTCAGGCCCGTCTTGAAGAGAAATCTGAATATCACCTTCAAATACCTCGTCTAGGTGATAAAGAACTGTAGATTCTGCTAAATGTGGAGCGTTATTTTTCTCCGACAAATGTGTCAATACAATCGATCTAGTATCTTTGCATACGACATGAGATAAAAATTGGCCAGTTTGGTCATTTGAAAGGTGGCCGCCTCTCCCTGCAATTCTATCTTTCAAGCGCATGGGGTAAGGGCCATTCCACAGGCGATTATTGTCATAATTTGCTTCGATTGAAATATGTTGGCAACCAGATACATGATTGATCAATTCGTCAGTCCATGAACCTAGGTCTGTAATCACGGCACCCCTTTCTCCCTTGTGGCTTGCAATGAATGCAACATTATCTGCTCCACTATGTGGGACTGGAACTGGTAATAGGGCGAAATCATCTGCAAAACTCAGCGCCTCGAGACTTTCAAAAAGATGAACATTTCTAAGGTCTAAATTCAGAGCGGCTGCAGTCCTATCGTTACAATAGATTGGTATGCCCCATCTTCTTTCTGCAATTGCTGCACCTCCTCCATGATCACCATGGTGGTGAGTTAGGACGATTGCATCAATTTCATCAGGTTTAATTTCCATTCTTGCAAGTCTTGTTTCGAGTTGTTTTCCAGAAAATCCTTGATCGATTAGAATTTTAGCATCACCACTTTCAACCAGAGTTGCGTTACCGCGACTCCCAGTTCCAAGATGAGTGAATGCTAGAGACATGCCGAACTCTCTGATGGCATCGCGTTTAGCCCTTGAACCCACCCCTAGAAAACAGTAGAAAAGTACGGTTTTTGTAATAAATTTTGGATTACCGTAGGTAATCCGAGTCTGAACATTGCTCCATCACTCTATTAAGGCTGATTCAGTAGTTCCTGTCTGCATGGGTGCTACCGCGCTCATGGGTGATTACGATGCGACGCTCCCAATCAACTCTTCTAATGACGGTTCTTGTGGTCCTAGGTTTGTTCTTTGTATCTCAGTTACCAGCTATCTCAAATGTAGGTACTACCGACCCTAATAAAACAGACGGGGAAAGGCCACCTGCCACCGATTCTGATGGTGACAAAATCCCGGATGTGCATGAAAATTTGTTCAGCGATTGGATAAATTTCTCTTCTCCTGATAATCGAGCAGTAGCCATGAAAGGCCTAGACAGAGATGACGCTTCTGATGCTTACATCGATATCGATTTGGATGGTTTGAATGCGACCGAAGAATACTGTTGGCCCTACCCTGCTCAGTGTGTCGACCCTAGTTTCACTAGGGGATTGACTGGAATTATCAATGAATCAGGAGAAAGATGGTATCTTGATCCAAGAGTTTCAGATACCGATGGCGACGGTCTACCGGACGGGTTTGAAGCACACATGTGCGAAAAACTAGGTGGTTACGATCGAGAAGAACAGAGATATGTTTGTGAAGAATTTGATCCTCTAAATGCCAGTGATGCTGACTTAGATCCTGATGATGATGGATTTGATGTTAACAGAGACGGATTTTTGACAGTAAATGAATTGCTAACCTCTCCTGAAGAATACATGTTTGGTGCCCCTTCAAATTGGACAAATGAGATAGATGGTTTGCGTTGCTATGCACCTAATCCAGAGTCATCAATACTTAGTGATTGGCCGTTTATCAGTGAAAATGCCAATGTCACTCTGCTTACAAATATTCTAGAAGCATGTGCTAGAAATGGTACAGAAAACATAATTGACGAATATATCTGGTTGGGAACTAACCCAATTGAAGAAGACAGTGATCGATTCAATTATGATGGTGTAAAACATCGACGATTATTCCCATCAAGCGGTGATGGAATTACAGATGGTTGGGAAATACACTTTGGCCTAGACCCTCTAAATCGTTCCAACGCACTTATGGATTTGGATAATGATGGCTGGGATGCTAATCGAGACGGAATTATCAGTGTTGATGCCGCCCGTTCTGAAGAAGCATTAGCGGTAGGTGAGCAATTGTCTACACTTGAAGAGTATTTTGTCCACCTTGATGATGGCAATATGGTCCGTTCTGGAATGCGCTCGGTAGAATTAGGCGCAAAAGAAGGAACTTACACAGAATACCTGCTTACGCCAGAAGCAAATTCGAACGAGATTTCTGTTCTGAATCACGACATTCGTGATTTGTATGATGATGGAAGTTATCTTTGGGTTGGGTCGAAACTAGGTGTTACAGTGATTGATTTCGAAAACGACTCCTCTGTCGATTACAGTTTGCCTCAGGGGCATGACCTTCACGATATGATAATGTTAGAGTCACATGTTGTTATGATTACCGAAAAGGGTGTTTGGATATCTGGATTAGATGATGGTACATTGGATGATATAATGCAGTGGCAGTATTTCCCTGGAAGGTATACAGCAGGTGCTCAATTAGTAGCAGGAGGCGGAGACGAGTATGTCGTTGCACTCGGATACGGCGGATTCGGCTCAGTTTTCCAGATAAATGAAATCGCAGTCACAGAGTATTCACTCGGTAATGGAATTTCCAACGCAATGGATGCAGGGAATGCAACAGCAACCTCGATTGTCCATGTCGATGTTTCATCAGGACCTCTTACCTTATTCATTGGAACCGATGTTGGTTTATTGACAGTAGAAACATCTACTGCAAGGGATGAAGCAACTCCTAACTGGAGATTCTACTTCTCTACCGAACCTACTCAAGTTGCGACTGATATCGAAGACCTTAGAGTGATTGGACCAGAAGTCAACAAGAATCCCGCTACAGTGAATGTCTTAGAAGCGGATGGGCCAACTGGCGGTGCAAGTCAAATTGTTTGGATAGGAACGCCTTCTGGTCTACATCGCTATGATCTCATCTCGGGCTTTTTGACTCATGGTGGAGATTATCAACATCAAGGAGTAGATGGTGAAACTATTGATCAAGCAAACGATGTGAATTCGATTTACTCTACTGGTGATGAATTACTCGTTGGCTCCAGTTGGGGGCTATGGTCTTTGAATGGAGGCTACGCTGCGGTTTATGGAATGACTAACCAAGAGTGGGTTCCAGGTATGATTTCAGCAATTTCCGTGCACCAGGTAGCGGGAATCGACATGATATTCACAGGAATTGGACCAGGTAAATTTTCTAATTTGGAACTGATGGATCCTATGGCAAATGACTCTGATGCAGACGGAATGCTGGATGGTTGGGAAGTTCGGTATGGGCTTGATCCGACAGATCCATGGGATGCTTTACTCGATGCAGATGCAGATGGTGTCAATCTTGACTATGACCCAATCAACGAAAGGTTGTGGACAAATTTGGATGAATTCAGATATACTGCAACAACAGCTAATGGTTACAACGCAACCGATCCACGGGAAGTAGATACAGACGGGGACGGTGTTGGTGATGGTGCAGAGTACTTCGGATTATTCCATGAAGTAACACCTCTATGGTGCCATTACACAAATCAATATGACTTCGAACATGTTTGTGATGATCCAGCAGGACAGGCAGCAAACGATACTTACCTTCAGTCGCTTGGAGTCGATGCAAATACAGATGCTACAAATCCCGATACAGACGGAGATGGTATGCCAGACGGTTGGGAATTGGAGAACAGGAGGTGGATTGGTTCCACCTTTACAGGCTCAAACAACTGGACAATGGATCCTACTGATCCCGATGATGCTAACTGGGATGCAGACGGTGATGGGCTCAGTAATCTGTGTGAATATCAATGGTCTTTAGTGAAAGATGCAGGAATGATTGGTGACCTCTTGGAAAGTCATCTAGAAACCGAAGCTGCTGCAACATTATGGTCAGAACCAGATCCTAACAACATCGATTCAGATGGGGACGGATTACCAGATGGTTGGGAAGCTAGAGGTGCATGTACATGGGATGTTACTCGTGTTGGGATTAATCCATTGAATGGCAGTGATGCTTTCGAAAACCCAGATGGCGATGGATATGATATCAATCATAATGGCGTAATTGAGGACAATGAAGCATTTGTAAATTGGCTTGAATACAACATACGTGACAATTTGTTTGACGGTAATATGAGTCTCGATGGTGAAATAATCCCAGAAAATTTCTCTACTGATTTGTTTCAAAATATCTCTGATTGGGGTACTCCAGAATCTAACTTTGGTGATGGCACATCAACTGGTGATCCTACCGATGCGGATAGCGATTCAGATGGTATGCCTGACGGTTGGGAAATATGGTATGCTAGATGGCAAATTTTGGACGCTGAATGGTCATTAGATCCATTAAACTCCTTGGACAGATGGGCAGATTCTGATGATGACGGAATGAGTAACTGGGAAGAATACAACAGTATAGACCCGGCCCTTTCGGAGACTAATTCCAATCGCACAAGTCCGCAATGGTACGTCACGACTGTTGGCAATGGTTTTACTCTACAACAATGGGCTCCTATAACTAACACGGAATCGTTTGGTTCTTTTGTTTCTCAGGAACAGATCAACGTTTCTGGATGGACAACTGACCCAACTAATCCAGATACAGATTCTGATGGCTTCTTGGATGGCTTGGAACTAATGTTCACCACTTGGAATGATACTGCTCAGACCTGGACACTAAATCCACTCGTTGCAGGTGACGGTTCTTTCGATGCAGATGATGATGCAATGACAGATGCTCAAGAATTTTCATTAGCGACTGTTAATCCAAATAATGGGGTAAACCATCCACTCGATGCTCCTCTTATGCATATCGATGGAGATTTAAATGATCCAACACAAAAAGCTCAGAGAGTATACACCATAATACTGGACAAAGGACAGAGAGGTAAGAGGCACTTAGATCAATTCACAGAGTGGCAGTCAACTGGCATACCTACTACCTTCATTTCCACATTAATGAGTATCACCGACCCTACTATTGCAGATACTGATGATGATGGTATGATAGATGGATTTGAGTATTGGTTCACAAGTTGGGATTTGGAAAATAATCGTTGGTCAATGAACCCTCTAATCGATTCTGATCAATGGTTAGACAGCGATATGGACTCAGTCGATTGTGATCGTGATGGTAACATTTCACTCGATGAGCAATTTACCAATAAGCGCGAATATGAATCTAGAGTTTACGGCAAATATGCAGAAAGACTCAGCACGGGTTCGGGATTGATTGGTTTCGGTGATGATGCAGTCGATGCTTATGTCGATGAAGGATATACAAATGCAGAAGCAAGAAGAGC
>NZGQ01000002.1 GCA_002689565.1 Methanobacteriota archaeon
TCCCATGCGCCAAGTCCAATCTCTCCGATTTGAATTTCGAAACTGTCTACCGGTGTATCATTTGGATCGAAAGGGTCGGTTCCTGCACGAATCTCATCAGCATCAGTTACTAGATCATTATCGTCATCAGCATCAGTATTGTCACCTACTCCATCACCGTCAGAGTCTAAACACTCCAATGGGTTATCGTCAAAATCATCATCTTCATCCAGACATCCATCAGCATCTAGGTCTCCTGGAGAAGATAGACGAGGAAGTATGTCGATAGTGTCATTGTATCCATCATTATCAAAGTCATTAAGGAATGGATCAGCGTCAGTACCATTCGGGTTGTCTCCCAAACCATCTTCATCCTCATCAATCCATTGAGTCGGATTGTCGGGGAACTGGTCATACAGCCTGCCTGCGGGATTATCTCCGTATCCATCGCCATCAATATCAGACCATTGAGTGGCATCGGTCGGGAAGGCGTCAGGATTGGTTCCGTTTAGATTATCTCCATATCCGTCACCGTCAATATCTCCCCACTGTGTTACATCATCAGGGAACTTATCAGCTCCAATACCCATCGGATTATCTCCCATCCCGTCTCCATCGTTGTCTTCAGTTTGAGTCGGGTCGTAAGGAAAAGCATCATTGTCATCATCAACGCCATCACGGTCAGAATCAGTGTGTCTAGTTGGATCGTTAGGGAATGCATCTCCTAGGTTTCCATTAACATTGTCTCCATAGCCGTCATCATCACTATCGGTTTGCTGAGTTGGGTCGAATGGGAAATCATCTAAGTGGTTAGGAATATTATCGCCATCGGTGTCTAGGTATTCATCTGGGTCGAATGGGAAGTCGTCTCCTTCATCCGACCAACCATCACCGTCACTGTCTAAGCAGCCATACCTATCGATTGTAGATGTACCATAGACTGTTGGACAAGAGTCTCCTGCGTTTCCAAATTCATTGCCACCATAATTATCGCCATCAGTATCTGATTGCTGAGTTGCATCAAGATAGAATGCATCCGAGTTATCTCCANNCCCATCTCCATCNGTATCCNNCCATTCNGANGNNTCGTNNNNGAANGGNTCNANGATGTCTGGNCGGNNATCNCCATCNGNATCNGGGCANCCTTTCTCGAATTCAAATGTGGAGTTNCCTGGGATTCTTNNGCAATANTCTTCNTANTCNTCNANNCCATCATTNTCATCATCATAATCTTCNANNGCATCCATNCANCCNTCATNATCTAANTCAGANGCATTGGTTCTAATCCANCCAGTCATNCCCTTTGGACAACTATCCAAAGTGTCATTCAGTTGGTCATTATCATCATCNNAATCTTCCGAAGAGTCGTCACAACCGTCAGAGTCATGNTCTGAANTTNNAGTCGACCTGAACCCAANTGGNGAATAGTGGCANGAATCNAGTGGGTCATGGATGAAGTCACCATCATCATCAACATCATTGACATCTGGGATTTGNTCATCATCATAATCGACACTCAACCTTGAAATGAAAATATCTGCATATCCTGAAGTTGAAAGTTGAAACNCTCCNATATTCACAGTCTCACCAAAGATTCCAGTAACAAACAAATTACCCTGNCTGTCANNAGTGATCGCTNTTGCNTGATCATCGTTATTACTNCCAAANGATTTCGCCCATTGAGCGNTTCCATTTNNATCATATTTNNCNANTATNGCATCTTTAGCACCCGAANTACCCGNGTTNGATANGCCATTACCNTANGTAACCANTCCATTCGTCTGGTATCCACCAACATACANGTTGCCGCTAACATCGGCTGNNATTGAACGCATTTCGACNGTGCATGAACAATCCATTTCTTTCAACCATTGCCAATCTCCAGTTGAGTTGATTTTAGCCAAAAACCCATTACTATTTCCACCAGCATCTAGTGTAGTATTTGCTAGTTCAAATATGGCATAGAAATATCCCGTCAGATATATTTCATCTGTACCCTTGATTGCGATATCATAAATTCTTGATATTTGACTGGATTGTTCTGCCTTTTTAACCCATAGAAAGTTTCCATGAGTATCCATCTTTCCTACAAGCAGATCTGCTCCAGGAGATTCATATGTTAACGATTGACTAGTCCCGTTTATGGTTACGCTAAAAGTGCCATCAAACTCTCCTGCGAAGTAGAGATTATCGTTTGCGTCGGATACCGTAGCATGTATCTTTACATTACCTCCATTGATTTGTGTTGAATTCAATAATTGACCATTTGGATTGTATTTCAAAAGAAATTGACTAGAAACATGATAAAGGCTAGTTACCCATATATTGTCTGAACTATCAACCCTTACAGTACAAGGGCATTTAGTNTCAAAAGGATTATTTGATTTAAGATGTTTCACCCAATCATAAGAACCATTTGGATTGATTTTTGCTAAAAAAGCATTGTAGCTACCTACCGTCTGCAAAGTAAGGTTGCCTAAATTTACATTAAATGTAGAAGAAATAGATGTAAAATGAGATACGAGATATAAATTGCCATTAGAATCCATAGATAATTTATGTGAATTATCGGTGTTTATGGTTGGCTTGCTAACGCCAGTCCCTGTATTGAAAGTTACGGGAGCAATCCAAATGCATGTACCATTGCTATCAAACTTAGCAACAAATGGCAAACCATTAGTTAATGCTTCTTCACCACTTCCTGTTTGAAGATTTGTAGAAGATGCAGAACATCCTATTCCGAGATTAATATCTCCTGAATACGCTCCAGAGATGTATGTAAAACCATTATGTGAAATAATATCGCTAACTCCTTCGTATCCTCTTGATGAACCGAATGCGAATGCAGAATCGAATGCAAGGGTTTGNTTNGCTGGTATNGTAATNGANGNTCCACTATTTCCTCCNCCGGCATTAGTNTGCCAGGGGTAGNCAAGGTGGCTGGTTTCGTTGAATACGGTGGCAGCAGCTGCTTGTTGTANNTCTANAACAAGGCCNTTTGANAGGCTGGTAGTATGAGATAGACCGACTGGATCGTTTCCTGTAATCGTGGCATAGATTACCGATGCAGCAAGATAAGAGCCGGAAAGCGAAGGATGACTTCCGTCACCCGTGTATAGATTGTAAAACGTGTTTCCTGAGTTGGTAGGAGTTCCACCTTCGTCTACAATCTTGTCATGTATGTGCTCGAAAGCAAGTCCAACCGGAGCAACCCATGCATTACCTCCATTGGCAGAAATATTGTCTCTATAGTCTAAGTAACCACTTTCTAACTCATCTTGCATAGTTGAGAAATCTGGGAACCGCCAAGCATTGTTACTGTCCCCATTTCTTCTCCCCCAAGTCATCATTAGGACGGTTTCTCCACCATTATCCTCGATCACTTCAGCGAGTTCAACAGCACCATCCTTGCTTGCTATCCATTCATTCTGGCTTCTAGGGAACCCAGGTACTTGACTTTGGTCTTGCAAAATAACATAGTCCCAGTTGCCGTTATTGAGCGTAGTATTCCATTGGTGGCCGGCAGATGCAACGTTGCTTGCGTGTTGCGAAAGACGCATTCCTCCTCCTGTGAGGGCTGAAACATTGGCTGGTTGTGAAGCAGCATTCATTACTCCGTCAACCAGATTCTTTAGAGAGTTTGAAGCAACGTAGCTGTTGCCCATGAAGAGGATTTCGTGCGAGTTGCCGCTACTCTCAGACTTTACAGAATCTTCTGATAGGTTGGTTAAATCAACCGACTGATATGGCATTAAGCACATCATCGCCATGACGGCTACAACAACCCAAGGCTTTGCTGACACATGTTGACTAGACGGCTACCCATCATAACGCTTCGCGTCAATCATCATGCAGTTGTAGTTTCAGCATCTTTGTTCAGCCATTTGTCGTACAGGATAAATAATCCAGATACTGTAATTAGTAACAAACAGAATAACAGATCCCAGCCAATCTTGAATACTAATCTTGGTAGGCTTGGGGAAACAGATAGTTGTAGAGAAAGACCAGCAGCACGAACAGATAGCAATAAGAAAGCCATCATTAGTGGCCATTTGTTCATTCTAAACAAGTTCCACCACATAATTCCGATTAATATCACTGGGCATGAGCCCATGAAAAATACCCATGTATTGCTTGGAGATAGCCTGTCCCCGATATATCCTCCTTTGAGGAATAGGTTTCCTGGATCTATATCCCTCGGGTGTAATATCCCGTCAATCTGTCCCATAGATGCCCACCATGTAAACCAGATTCCTATCGGCAAAAGTCCCAGTATAATCTGTCTGCCGTATTCACTGGCTCCTGATTTTGAATTTATTTTGAATACCTTCCATTCTTTTTGCATTAATGATTCAATGCATGCATAGAATAGCATTGAAACAGCTCCAGCCCATGCTCCCCAACTCATGATTAACCAAGCAAAAGCAGTGTACTGGAAGATTGCATATGAGTTTGGCTTATTCAGAAATTTGGCGGCTATTGAACTAACCAATCCTGCTATTAGGCCTGAAAGCATGATCCAATCTACTGTGTTAGAATTCTGTGAAACCAAAACAGGTAGTGTCGACATAACGCTTGATATGGCTATAATCACGGGCCAGTTATTTTGTCTATTTCTGGTGGCATAAATCATAGTTCCAATAAATGCTGTAAATACAGAAAGAATAACCATATTTGGTTCATATGATTGAGTGTATCCAATCATTCTGCGAGACACAGCAAAACCGTGTATCCTTTGGTCAGAGTACCAAATCGTGGTAAACAGAATAACTAGCATTGGGATAATCAAACGTTTTGGAGTTGTATTTTCTTTATCTACAAACATTTTATTTTCTAGAACCAAGAAGATGCTAAGGAATAGAGGTAGTGCCAATATTGTAAATCTTGTTTCGGGATAAATCAGTGCAAAGAACAGTAAAATCGTTATTGAGATCAACTTCAACTTTGCCCGTGAATCATCTTCTTTCAAGTTCCTTTTTGCTAGCCAGTAAAGTATAGGTAGTCCAATTAAGCCGAGTGGATAGTATATGTCGAATAGAGTATCTCGATTGAATGAAATATATGCTGATATTGTGAATACAATTGCGACCGAACTAGCACCTAATATCGCATAGGATTTGTATTTTTCATCCTTCCTGAAATTTCTATAAACAAAAGCACTGAATAAGATAACAGCAGCAGCAGATATGATCAAATCAATATCTCTCATTCCTATATCATCGCCTCTTAATTTGTCCCACTCAATATCGTCTTTGCTCAAACCTTCGATATATGGGTGGTCATTATCTTTCATCCATTCATTTCTTTCGACTGCAGCATCCCAGTTCCACTGTTCATAAATTTCGTATTCTTGCTCTGTCAAATTAAATGCATCGAGCGGTATTCTGCCGCTTATTGCATGAGGTAAAGGAAGACCTAGTATCATTGAAGGTAGAGTGGCTAAATCTCTTTGTGCAACATCTTTGATATGTACTCCTTTAGCAATGTTTGGACCCCANATNAANCCNGGAGTCTCNCTAATTATNGGTTCATCAGAACCGTGTTGACCACTGTCGGTAAGTCCNTGNTCTGANGTNACNATNACNNTCCANTNNTCNGGNACCTGTTCNAANGCAATATCCATTTTATCATCNAGCCACTTCAATTTNTCTTCGTATTCAGTAGCCCCATAGGAGCCATAACGGTGTCCAACACTGTCTAGGCCAGATAAGTGTGCGACAATCACATTCGGTGCTCTATCATAACCTTCAGGTGGATTACCTTGTAGCCAACTGTATAGTGTATCAAAACCTTCTTCATCACCGTCGTAGAAATCAGCATGACCATATCGATGTTTTAGGAATGGAATGATTTCTCTATCTGGATAAAGGTCTCGCCAAACATAATCTCCCAGAATCCCAAATTGGTGGTCGTATTCACCATCTCCATCTCCATCGTGAGTACTTGCTAAATTCCAACCATCTGGTGTGCCAGGATGAACTGGATGGAAGTTGTTGAGCCCTTCATTAGGCCTTGATGGCACGCCTGTAGCTATCTCTTTGACACATGATGCAGTCATAGTTATCGGATTGGTTTCTATCTCTANATAAGCACCTTCCTTGACTCTCTCGTTTAACTTAGGCATGTATCTGTCATCTGACATCATATCTGCTCTTCCACCATCAAGCACGATCATTAGAACTCCTTCGCTAAGTGGTTGGTCCGGAAATGGATTTGCTTCCATACCTTCTTTTGGAACAGGTGCGTCTGCGACGATATAATTCCCAGTGATAAAAAAGGAAGGAATTGCAATAATTATGAAGGCGAGAATCGCCTGTCTGAATTGCTTATTTGAAATCAGAAGAAATCGCCTTATCTTTACGCTAATCAAAAGAGGTTTTATTGTTTCTTCCAACATTATTGGTTAAACTATAGGTTGTGAAGACAAACATGGTGAAGCAAGCCTTTTTGAACTAATAGGCTGAGCAACCCCCGTAGAAGAAACAGAACAGTTTTTTTTCGTCTGACCTAAACGGTGATAATATGTCAACATTGGTAGAAAAAATGAACCAAGCACTAGGATTAGAACTTAGAGCAATCAATCTCTATGCTCACTATGCTGCATATGTTAAGGGATTGAACAGAATACAACTTGAGCCAATGTTTCAACAAGAAGCAAACGAATCAATGATGCACGCTGCAACTATTCGTAATGCCATCGTAAAACACGGTGGTGAATGTGTTACTGAGAGAGACTCAATGGCAATTTCCCACACAACTGATACAAGAGAAATGCTTCAAGGTGCTCTTGCAACCGAGACTAAAGCTGCTGAGGTTTATGGTGAATTACTACCACTCTTAGAGGAAATTTCTGACAGGGAACTTTACGATGCTGTAGAGCAAATTTACCTTGCAGAGTTGCGTTCAGTAGAAGAGATTAGACTACTTCTTGACTGATTATCTCTAACTTAAATGGACGCTGGGGGATTTGAACCCCCGGCCTCTTGAGTGCCACTCAAGCGATCTTCCAGCTGATCTAAGCGCCCGTAATATTGCCTAAGGCACGCTGGCCACCTACCATTCAATCATAAGGCTTCTCAATCAGGTCCTTGTGGGGCTAGCATGGACGTAGAGGCAGTTCTTGCAGAGTTGCTTCCACAAGTGCCATCCAATGTGTTTTCTAGATGGTTACCTGATAGAGTCAATTTGATATGGCTTGAAGAAGATGACAGCAGACTTGGAATGACTCGATTCGAAGAAGGCAACGCAGAACTAATTCGCAGGAGAAGACTGAGACTAGATCCCGGTGTNATCACAATTGGTCTTCACCCTAGGCTTGTACAGGAGCCNGATTTACTAAAACATACATTAGCCCATGAATTAATACATGCTTCAGGAGTGTTAGACCATTCGAAAGAATTGCATGATGCTGTTGATAAAATCGCTCCAGGTGTTTCGATTTCCGAATCAGCCATGCTACAGGAAAAGCGTGAAGAATACTTGGATAGTGTCAAGGTAAAATCGTGGTCTTGCAAACACTGTGGGTATGAATGGAAACGGTCAACGATTCGTAAACCACTTCGCTGTCATAAATGTGCCAGACCACTGTAATGCTGATAATGGAGATTCACTCCCGCTGGGTTTGCCCGTATAATGTAGTCTGGATATCATCTCGGCCTTCTAAGCCGATAACCGGGGTTCGAATCCCCGTACGGGCGCTTCCAGGAAAAAGCATACTAAGGCTCATTTGCTCTATTTTTTTGCAAGTTTTTGGTTCGAAAAGTTCGAACTAGAATTAGAGTAATATCAAACATGATACTAAATGATTCATAGTCAAAGGCGCTTTGGAGATGACATGGTCGGTACGAGGGAAGTCAAGACAATCGTTCCAACTCACACTGTAACNGAAGGTGGAGGGTTCAAAGTTCGCAGGCCAGCAGCNATGGGTTCNTTGATGAGTCCNTTNTTACTTCTTGATGAAATGGGTCCTGCAAATTATGGTCCCGGTGAAGCAGTTGGCGCTCCGTGGCACCCGCACAGAGGTTTCGAGACTGTGACCTACATGCTTTCAGGTGAAATGGAACATGAAGATAGTGTTGGCTCGAAAGGAGTAATCACTCCTGGAGATGTTCAATGGATGACAGCAGGTAAAGGAATCATTCACTCAGAGATGCCAACGAAGAAAATGATGGATGAAGGTGGACTAATGCACGGATTCCAGATTTGGGTGAACTTGCCTGCAAAGGACAAAATGATGAATCCAAGATATCAAGATATTTCGTCAGAACATTCCCCAATTGTGGAAAAAGATGGAGTCTGGGCAAGAGTAGTTGCCGGTGAATGCTTNGGTGTGGAATCTTCAATAGATACNGTGATTCCAATNACATATGTACACGTAAAGATGAATCCAAATACGATTCTAAANAAGGAATTGANCGCAGATCTAAACGGGATGTTGTACGTTTTCGGAGGAGAAATCTCAATNGAAGGNAAACCTGTTAAAGATGGCAAANTAGCTTTGCTATCACCCGGTAATNAGGTGATAATTCAATCACAAACCGGTGCAGAATTCTTGATTCTAGCGGGTCCNGAAATCAATGAGCCAATCGCACGTTACGGACCATTTGTCATGAACACAAGAGAAGAAATTTTGCAGGCNATNGAGGATTANCAGCGNGGAATTTTGGCTTGAAANAATACGTTCTGCCTTGGGAAGTCCTCATATAGCAAAGGTTGGTCGGCGGACTGTTCACCATGAAGCGAGGTTCCAGAGCGTGGAAGAAGACTGGTAATCAGCGATGGAAGTGGCGTAAGAAAAAGCTACGACGTCGTAAGCGTGCTCGCCGACAGGCTAAGCAATGAAGCTGAAGGGTAAATAATACGGGGGAGTATAGTATAACCTGGTAGTATAGCTGGCTCCAGTTGCACGGGAATGACGAATGGTAAAGGTCTGAAGATTGTGATGATCAACTGGAAGACCGACCTGTGATATCCCGCCACCAGCCGTACACACAACACTTAGTGGCGGATCAGAAGATACCAGCCGGTCGGGGTTCAAATCCCTGTGCTCCCACCATTTCAAACAATCATTAAACCAACATGTTGATGTTTGGTGCCAATTTCAGGTCAGATAGGGATAACTATGCGTCAAGGCTTCACACTCCTTTGTTTGGTATTATTCATGGCACCTTTGACCGGTTCAATCGGAAACGAAGTTAATCATGAAGATGGTTGGACAAACGTAATTCCAGAAATGACTCCAATCGTGCATGAAGAGGTCGATTGGTGGGACAGAACCACTCTTGACTCTAACAGAAACGGGATTCATGATTCTCTAGAAACTTTAGACCAACCAGTTGGAATCGGACTATCTTATTCAAGAGATGTTACTGATTTAGATGTCGCTTATCTAGAGTCGCTAGGTTATCAAATAACAGACGTGATAGAAGCAGTTGATGCAGTGCTCCTAGGTGTAATCAATTCTTCAGATGTCTGGGACTTGTCTCAGATTGAGGATGTCGTTATGGTTGAAAGATACGGTCAAGTCATTTTGTGGGGGGACGTTCAAACTCCAAATATTCTAGCGGAGCAATCCGAGGAATATCCACACACAGCATGGAATCACAGCCCAATGAGAGGAGCAGGAATTAACATCGCAATGGTCGATACCGGGACTGATAATGAGCACCCAGGTCTCAAAGACAAATTTGTTGCAGGATATGACGCTGTTTGTTTCGTTCACACAGATCCAGAATGTATTTTGGCAGGCGGTAGAGAAACTGACGGTTCATTCGACCCTGATGATGGCAATCAACACGGTACTGCATGTATGGGTATGGCAGCAGCCACAGGATTAGATGCAATGCCATCTGTAGAGCTGCCCATAGGTAGATGCCATTTGTCACTGCAGCTTTCGTGACTGTTGGACTGAAATATGTGCTGTTCAAACGTGGCAATATGTGTTATCGTTCAGCTGAGGCCAATGCAAGCAAAGGCACCAGCCAGCGA
>NZGQ01000011.1 GCA_002689565.1 Methanobacteriota archaeon
TGTAATCAAAGACCGTCATAGCATTTATGCCACAATTGAAAATGTAGTCCATGAATCTGAACATAGGGTATGGATGATGCTATCCAAATGGGGTATTCTACATCTCATGAGATCAGGTATTGTCGATTCAATAACTGAATCATTGAATCGAGGTGTTGAAGTCAGAGTTTTAGCACAAATCGATACCAAAACAATACGATTTTTCGAGCAATTAGACAAGCGTATCGAAATCAGACATCAAGAAAATCAATCACAAATGGGATTCTATGTTGATGATGAGGTTGGAATACAAATCGTTAATTCTGAATCCAATCCAACCGGGCGAGGAAAAGAGGATACTGCACTTTTGATTGAGTCCATGGACTACATGCAAGCTCAGATTGAGTTGCTCAAAGTACAATGGAACGGCGGTGTTGATTTTAATTCTACAAAAGCTCGTATAGTAGATGGCATGATTACTGAACCTCTAAAATTAAACATTGGTGAAGGTTCGTTTTACGAACGCTTGCGTGGTCTTATTGCTGATGATTCAGGAGTTGGATTTACCAACGCGATTCTTAGACGACCAGATGAACCACTTACTCTTGGTATTTCAGCGGCATCTCTGCGAGAACTAGGTGTAGACATGAGTGAGATTCTTCGCGTAGTTGGGCGGCGGATAGGACAAGAATTAGCCCTTGATTTGAGAAATGAATCAGAGGATGAAGATTTCTGGCGTAGTTTGACACGTAAGTGGAAGGACATGGGAATGGGGGACATTGAAATTGACAATATGCCCCCAACTATCGTTACCGTAATGGATTCCAAAAGTTCTGAAAGGGATCCCAGACTAGGCCCAGTTCTTTGCCATATGGATGAGGGCGTATTAGAGGGAATACTTGTGGAAAGATACGGGTTTGAAGCAACTGCATCCGAACTTTTGTGCACCTCAAGTGGTCAAGAACATTGTATGTTTGAAATTGCCATAAATGGCACAAAATAAGACACAGATTGATATGAGACCTCTATCTCANNTANNACATGGACTGTAATACATGTGACGTTACACCTACTGTTGTAATCAACAAACCAGAGGTGATTGAAGTCACTTTGACCATTTCCGATAAAGCCAAGGAGATGCTTAATTCAGCCTTTGGTGATGACCGCTCACATGGACTTCTAGTCGGTGTTTTGTCAGGTGGTTGTTCTGGCTACATGTATGACTTGCAAATAGTCGAATCTACTGATCAAGACTGTCAAGAACTCAGTATTGATGGGTTTAGAGTTCTAGTTCCTAATGCATCATCACATCTTCTGGATGGAATTGAAATTGACTATGTAGATCGCCTAATGGGNGGTGGATTCAANATCAATAATCCNAATGCANCCAGTTCNTGTGGTTGTGGCGANTCTTTCTCATGAGAGTGAGTAAATGGGTATCTACAAATTAGATGCTTATGTTCTAATCATTCGAGGAAAAGATAGANTTTCCTTCATTGACGGCCTGTCTACAAATAAAGTAGANGGNGATTGCTCNACTGTNTTCACTACNANAACNGCAAAAGTAGTAGATTTAGCTGATGTAATAGACATGGGTGAATTTCTCGCANTNGTAGGTCATGGCCCTTACAAAAATAATCTCATCGAGCATATTTCTAAACGAATATTGGGACAACAGGTGTCNATCGGAGATGCTAGTTCAAATAACTCAGTTTATCTTTCAACCTCAGATGTAGTAGTGAAAGATTCTGTGACAAAGCGTTCCACATGGAGAGGATGGTTATTGGTGGCTCCAAACACTGAATTGATTGATTCAAATATGGATGAAGATGATTTCAATGAATATCGTATAGAAAATATGATTCCACACCAAGGCTGTGAGATAACGTCTTCTGTTCATCCTTTGGCTTGTGGTCTTGGACATTTGGTGCACGAAGCAAAAGGATGCTATATTGGACAAGAAATTCTAGCCAGAATGAGAAGCAGAGGAAGACAAGGAAAGAAACTTGTTTGCTTACCNAATCCNGTAGAAGGTGCAACAACAGTTGGAAATACACATTCANTAGCAATTGTTAGAGTTAAATCGGATTAGCAAATAACATTAGTTAGTTTATGGTGAGATGATTTATGCACAGATTAGTGTACTTCGCAGTACCAGGTAGAGGGGAAGCAAGTCGNGTTGCTCTNGCATTATCTGNGATTGAATGGGAAGATGTCGAAGTTAACGGTGAACAATTCCGTTCTATGCAAGAAAATGGCGAACTTCCATGGAACATGCTACCTGTTTTGCAAACGGAAAAGGGAACGATTGCTGAATCATCAGCAATTCTTCGCTATATCGGTAAGTTTGCAGGCTTGATTCCTGATGATNCATATGAANNTGCAAAAGTTGACGAATTCATCGACGGAATGGGGCCATTAGCACGTGGCCTAGATACCACCTGGGGAATATCCGATGATGAAAAAAGAATTCAAATGCGGAAAGAATTGTTTGAACCNGAAGGGNTTTGNGGTAAAAGTCTCAAAATGTATGATGATAAAATCGCNAGTTCANCATCAGGATGGGCAGCTAATACANCGGANATGAGTATTGCAGATCTAAAATTATTCACTGAAGTATTTGCATTATTCTCAGGTAATTACGATGGTGTCGAAAAATCTGTAATAATGAGATATGATAATCTTATGAAATACCATGACAAGGTAGCAAATGATGTAAGAATAAAAAATCATTATTCTACAATAAATAAAGAAGACATACGATGGACGTTTTTACCAGACGCATTCAAGAATTGATTTCCTTCATCAATCCGATTTGAAAACATTCTCGATTTTGTCATANACNNTTTCTTCTATTGAGTTTATTTTAACGACAATTGGATTAGTACTAGGGGTTTCTTTGTTTAAGATTGGAACCATTGATGACCAAACACCCTCTCCCTTNATCCTTGAATATATTGCTGCTGATACATGAATTGCAATTACAATGTAACTCAAGAGTGCGGAAAATTCGTGTATACCAATCGCAGTATTTTGCATAAGTCCTTCAGAATAACCCTGATTGTATAGGAATGCTATTGCTAAACCAGATAGTGGTAGTAATATCAAAGACACATAGATCAAAATGTGCACTGTCCTTGCTACTATTTTGTGAACTCTATGAACTGGTACTGTTGAGGCGTGCATCGTTCCAAATTTCCTCATGTAAAAAAATCTTGACAGAACTATAAACAAGAAAACACTGGCAAATATCGTTTCAGTTAACAATAAATCTGAATCTTCTAATTCAGAAATATCTCCAACTTGCTTGAATATTCCATATACATACAATGGAATAAAGGTCCAATGAACCAATTTCGCAAGTAATGTGTACCTCACATTTCGCTTCGAGCGGAGTAATGGATTTAAACTCAATCACAGCAACTCTTCTCAAGTGCATCTTGAGCACAGAAGCAAGTCTTTGCAGGTACGATATCCGCTCTAGAACTCCTCTCATTGAATAATGCGGTAACTTGTTCAAGTTCTCCAGATGTATCTCCTCTTGCTTCTAGACATAGTTTGAGACCAAGTAGTCCCCACATGTTGTCCTTCCACAATTTGATGTCTGCTCTGTAAACTTCTTCAGCCTCTTCAACGTGTCCTTGTTCTAGTAGTAATGCACCAAGAATGTGTCTTACTGGTTGCATTTGACCCCAAGGCTCATTGTATGCAAGATTCAGAGACAAATCCACTCCACGTCGCAGTTCATCAAATGCTGCTGTGAAGTCATGAGCTTCACCGTTTGCTTTTGCAAGGAATTGCCTTCTGTATTCAATTTCAGCCTCAAGAATTGAAGCGTTTACGTTTAGAATTGAAGGTCCTTCTGCAGGGTCTTGATACATGAAATTGTTATGCATTACACGTCCTGCTAGTGCAGGGTTTTCCAACGCCTGCTTGAACAGAACTTGCTCTGCTTCTGCTTCAGGGACCATTCCCTTGGAAGCATAAGCAACTCCTCTTGCGTAATGCTGAGTAGCAATTGCTGCAGGGAATACATCCTTGTCGGAGTGCATAGGTTCTGCTAGGATTTCATCCCACTTTCCGAATCTGATCATTACGTGCCATGGCATTGTTACATATGACTCTAGGAATATTGCGCCCATTGGAATAATTCCTGCAAGCATGAATTGAACTCCGTGGTTTTCATCACCAGCCGGTAGTGTATCTACGGCTTTTCTTGCGTACTTCAATGCTGTTTGGTATTGACCGTCGAACATTGCACACCAGACTACGAAGTGGTGGTTGTGCATCCTGTAGAACTTATAGAATTGTGATTCATTACCGGTCAGTTCAACATACTTGTCATCGGCATCTACCGCAGCGATGTTACAATCTATTGCTTCCTTCCACTGTCCGACCCATGCATCAATGTGTGATGGCATGTGTACAAGGTGGCCAAGTCCTGGCATCCTTGTTCGAAGTACATCTGCAGCGGGAAGTGCTTTCTCAGGGAATGGTGATAATTCCAAAGCGTGGCAATAAAGGTGACATAATGCAGGATGAACCTTTGCTTCCTCACTTCCTTCAAATGCGTCTTCCATAATTTGAACCAGCAATAATGTATTTTCATCAGCAGGGGTAATTTCACCAGTCGCAGTGTTTTTGTCCCATAGTTGCCATGCTTTGAGGTTCATTAGGGCCTCAACATAAATCGCAGTAACATCGAGATTACCGGCGTATTTCTCGTACAATGGCGCCATTGCTTCAGCGAATGCGACGTTCAATTCTGGACTGTTACCCATATTGAGAACGGTAGGGTCTGCAGCGTCACGAGCTTCAGCGGAGTGTCGCTTAGAAAGTGCGACAATCAAATCCTGCTCTAATTCAGTGCAATGATCCATTACTGAAATCGCCTGTTGGATTGCATCGTGACCAGAACCAAGACCTGGTGCCCAGTTGTAGTTAGATGACACACAGTATGCAATTCCCCACCATGCCATTGCACAATTTGGGTCAAGTTCAGTACACTTTGTAAAGCATCCAATTGCTTGCTCATGGTTGTAATTTAACATGTGTCCAAATGCTTCAACAAACATACTGCGNGTCTGTTCGTTGGCGCAAGTCATATTATTTACAAACGAGTAGTTTGACGAATCTCCGAAATCATAGTGCTCTGGTGCTAAACTCATATNACGTTCGGATTTTTGCCAGAATATAAACTAATGTATGTAAATGAAAATTAATTTACATAATCTGTAACAAAACTTACAGAATGTTGAAGAAAATTCTGTAAACTATCACATTTAGTATCCAAGAATTTCCTTTAATTGACCTTTGTAAAAGTTAGCTGAGCCTTGAAGGGAATCAAGTTCATTATCTGTCAATTCTAATTCGAAAATNTTCTCTACACCATTGGCACCAATTATGCAAGGAACACCAATGTAAACATCTTCTAAGCCATATTGACCGGTTAGATAACAAGAGGCAGGGATTACTCTACGACGGTCATTGAGAACAGATTCTGCCATGACTGCGGCTGCTGAACCAGGAGCATAAAATGCAGATCCCCTTTCAAGAAGTTTCACTATTTCCCCTCCTCCACCAGCAGTTCTTGCACTAATAGCCTCGATTCTATCTTCAGAAATCAATTGCGTAATAGGAATTCCACCGACTGTCGTGTATCTTGGCAAAGGAACCATTGTATCACCATGACCTCCCAGTACCATAGGCGATATGTCTTCCTCAGCACAGTCTAATTCTAGTGCTATGAAATGAGCCATTCTTGCGCTGTCAAGTACACCGGCTTGGCCAATAACTCGATTGGTTGGAAAACCTGTAACCTTCTGCATGTGGTAAGTCATTAGATCTAGTGGGTTGGTTACCATAATAATAGTCGAATCCGGAGCATGNTCACGAATTCCCGCACCAACTTGGGAAATAATTTCNGCATTTTTCCCNATCAAATCTTCACGNGTCATACCCGGCTTTCGAGGAAATCCACTAGTCACAACAACAACATCGCTTCCTGCAATGTCATTGTAATCAGCAGTTCCAGTAATAGTTCCATCATAGTTCAATACGTTACTATTCTGACTCATGTCCAAAGCCTTACCTTTAGCAAATCCTTCAAAGATNTCCAACAAAATAATATCTGCAACTTTCATTTGTGCTAACACAAANGCACATGTTGCACCAACATTTCCTGCTCCNATAACTGCAATTTTTCTTCGTCCCGATGCCATTTGAAACACTCCGACATTCATCCGCAACAAAAGCCCATCCATAAGGATAGACGGTGTNATTTGCAACACCNAATTTCTGAATTCCGACCGAGTCGTTCAAGAACCGGATTCAGGTGGGCACAATCATCGCGTGCATTGTNTTGCACAAGAAGGTGATAAAATGAAGATTGGAGTACCAATGGAACCCGAGGGTGAAACTCGAGTTTCAATAGTTCCTGGAAGCATGAAAAAATTGCATAAAGCTGGATTCGAAGTTTTGGTTGAAAGTGGTGCAGGAATGGCAGCAAATTACTCAGATAGTGAGTACACNGACGCTGGAGCGACTGTTGGAAAAAGATCTGATGTAATGTCGTGTGAAATTATAATTTCAATTCGAATGCCAGAGGCGTCTGAATTATCGAAAGGTCAAATCGTAGCCTGTGTCGCTGATCCTTTCCGTCATCCCGGAAAAGTCCAGTCATGCATTGATGGTGGTATCACTCTAATGAGTATGGACATGATTCCTAGAAGACTTTCAAGGGCACAGTCAATGGATGTAAACTCTAGCCAAGATAACCTAGCAGGATACAAGGCAGTNCTATTGGGGGCTTCTGAAGTTCCACGNGGNATTCCAATGATGACTACNTCAGCAGGAACTGTACGTCCAGCAAAGGTTGTAATTATGGGATCTGGAGTTGCTGGACTTCAAGCGATTGCTACNGCNAAGNGACTAGGAGCAGTAGTTTATGCTTCTGACGTAAGAAAATCNGCTGCTGAACAAATCGAATCAGTTGGTGGGCGATTTATCGAAGTTGACGGAATGGATGACTTTGAGGACGAAGCGGGATATGCAAAACCACTGACACCAGAATTTATTCAGAAAGTGAATGATACAGTTTGTGAAGTTGCAAGTGATGCAGATATTATNGTAACAACTGCACGTATTTTCGGAAGACCTGCTCCTATTACAGTACCTGCAACAGCAATTGAAAATTTCAAATCTGGAGCTGTTGTTGTCGATATGAATGCTGATGTTGGTGGAAATTGTGAATTAACCAAGGCTGGAGAAATTCACATTACCGACAATGGAGTAATCATTGTTGGAACCTCTAACCTCCCCGGAACACTTGCAAATACTGCATCAATGCTTTACTCAAANAACTTGACTACATTCATATCGACAACAGTCTTGTAGACAAAGAAAACGGTTTCCAAATATCCGAGGAAGATGACATTCTAGTCGGAGCACCCGAAGGAAATGATTTCCATGTTCCAGGAATGGGCGGTGTTCTGATTTGTAAGGATGGAGAAATGCATCCAAAGCAAACCAGACTAGGAGGTGTTTTGTGATGACTCCCGAACTTTTGATTGGCTCGATTACTCTATTTGCACTCTCGATTTTCTTGGGAGTTGAATTGATTACCAAAGTACCTGCTATGCTTCACACTCCATTGATGAGTGGAGCTAATGCGATTTCAGGAATTAGCGTAGTTGGCGCACTATTGGGTGCTAACGTGGCATTTGAGAAAGGAGATACTGTAGTTTCTGGAATCCTAGCATTCGTAGCACTAGTTCTTGCAATGATCAACGTGGTTGGTGGTTTCGCTGTCACTAATCGAATGTTGAACATGATTGCAGGCAAGAAGAGAGGTGCTTGAAATGATTGAAGATTGGGTATCTGCCGGTTATTTGGTTTCCGCAATTTTCTTCATATTTGGTCTGAAAAAGTTAGGCCATCCTAGAACAGCACCAAGAGGAAACCAGTATGGTATGCTCGGAATGGCAATTGCAGTTGTCACCACTATCGTACACATGAATTTCCTACCTGATGGAATCGTAGGATGGACTTTAATCGGTTCAGGAATTCTAATTGGTTCGCTTATAGGATACATCATGGCAGTCAAGGTTGAAATGACTGGAATGCCAGAGTTAGTTGCACTGTTCAATGGTTTTGGCGGTGCAGCATCTGCACTAGTCGCACTATCGGAAACATGGAAATGGATTGAGACTACTTCTCCAGAACCAGGCCTAGGTGCAACTGTAGCAATCGTGGCAGCAGGACTTTCTGCGTTAGTAGGTTGGATGACACTAACTGGGTCTCTTTTGGCAATGTACAAACTCAAAGGTGGAGTAGAGATTTTCGGCAAGTGGATTAGGACTCCTACATGGGGACCGACTTGGCTCAATCCAGTGAAGGCTTTGCTTTTCATCTCTGTCTTAGTACTAATCTACATGTCTATCGATGACCCCACAAATACAGATTACATCTGGGCAATCATAGGAATTTCATGTATTCTAGGAATCGTCCTTGTTCTTCCGATAGGAGGAGCAGATATGCCGGTTGTAGTAAGCCTACTCAATTCTCTTTCCGGTATTGCTGCAGCGTTTACCGGTTTCATCATCAACAACAGCGTCCTAATCGTTGCTGGAAGCTTAGTTGGTGCGTCTGGATTGATTCTAACATTCATTATGTGTAAAGCAATGAACCGACAACTAATCGATGTATTGTTCAAATCATTCGGTGGCAGTGAAAAGCAAGAACTAACTCGAACTAAGGTTGGTAGCGACGCTGATGAAGTTGCAATGATGGCAGATGGAGCACAAAAAATCATCATTGTTCCTGGATACGGAATGGCTGTTAGCCAGTGCCAGCATCAAGTGAAAGAGTTCGCTGATTTGATGCAAGATAAATTCGATACTGAAGTAAAATATGCAATTCACCCTGTGGCTGGAAGAATGCCGGGTCACATGAATGTATTACTCGCTGAGGCAAATGTTCCATACGAGCAATTGATTGAAATGGATGAAATCAACTCTGAATTCCCAGAGTGCGACATGGCCATTGTAATCGGTGCAAATGACACATGTAATCCAGCCGCTAGAACCGGTGAAGGTCCATTGGCAGGTATGCCGATAATTGATGCAGATCAAGCAAGAACTGTTGTGATAATTAAGAGAAGTCTGAGTGTCGGTTACGCTGGTGTTGACAACGACTTGTTTTATGAAGACAAAACGATGATGTTATTTGGCGATGGAAAAGCGATGATGACTGAATTGAACAACGCAATCAAGGAACTTTGAGTTATCAATTCCGCCCCTATAGGGGCGGCAAAATGTGACAATGTTCAATAGGGAATCATAGGTGGCACTAGATGATGTCCCGTAGGTTCACCCTTCTGCTGGTTGCGACTTTGGCTCTAATGCTAGCCGCTCCTGCTTTTGGAAACTCACAAGGCCCTCCATGGACCAGAGATGGCAGCGATGCTCTGCTTGTCGAAGAAGGCTGTACTTGTCACGGCGCTGGAGGATCACCTTCTAGTGAAGTTATTCTTTCAATTACAGGAGTACCACGTACCTACGAAACCGGTGCTGAATACAACTTAACAATAAGTTTGGCACACCCAACTTACGTTGCTGGTGGATACATGATTTGGGACTATGGAGATGGAAATTTCACTCCTGGAGATGGCTCAAAATATGTCCTCAATTCAGGAGGAGGACTATCTCACGACAACGTTGGGAACGACTGGGTTATTGTGTGGAAAGCTCCGGAAAGCGACACTGGTGATGTACACTTTTCTCTCGCTGGAAACATAGTNGANGGAAGTGGAGCACCTGATGCAGGCGACCANTGGACTCTTCTNTCATTCANAGTAAGCGCACCTGATACTGCAACTCCAGATGCAGATCCAACTCTAAGAACAATCAGCGTAGGTGANTATGATTCANTGTTCGGGCAAAAGTCCCCNGAAGAAATNGAGGCTGAAANGCAGGCAGATNTNGCAAGTGGTTATCTCGAACAAGGNAATCTATACTTCTGGACTACATTGTCNATTCTTATNATTGCAGCCGTTATTCAAGGNGAATTCTACGAACGTAGATTTGGNGGAGGACCNCCTCACCTAGACATGACNTTAGCGATNCCTCAAGGNATTAGAAGAGGAGTAATTACCCTAGGTTTGGCNATTGGATTCGGTTGGGCNGTTGATACNGCACTTCCNTGGGGNTANACTCTNGTGATTGGCATGTGTTTACTNTGGGGTATATTCGGAGTTTACCGNACAGTTGTCCAAGCGCGTGCTGAAAAGCAAGATATGGACTTGGTTTGATACCATGAACGACCTACACCTGTCTAGCGACGACAGGACACCAATGCAGGAACATATAGCTGAATTTTCTAAGAGGCTTACATCCATAGTCATCTTAGTTATCATCTTATCAGGAATTTGGTCGTTTTCCATTGATGAAATACTGAAACACCTTCTTATCAAACTAGATCCTTGCTCAGATTCGTGCATCAACATATTTTCTCCAGATGAATGGGCTGGAACTCGATGGTTGAGTGCAGCGCTTCTTGGATTGTTTACTGCAGCACCATATGCAATGATGCAAGCTTATGAATTTGCCAAACCTGGACTTTTACCTACTGAAAGAAAGGGCTTGATTGTATGGATGATTATGATGTGGATTCTTGCCTTTGGTTCTCTTGTNTTAACAGTAAATCAATTCCTACCGTGGNTNTATGCATATGGGCACTCTTTCAATGAAGAAACTGGTCTTGTTGGAAGATATGATGCCGCAGAAATGCTTAGAATTTCAATTTCAATTGCTTGGGCAATGATTCTTATTTTGGCTGCAATGTGCATTGTATCGATAGCTGGTCTGTCCAAATTGTTGTGGTCAGGCAATGCAAGTTGGTGGCGGTTAAGAATACATGGAATTATGCTGATGTTATTGTGGCTTGTAATTCCAGTTGGTTTACCAGGATTATTATTCACCCTTACAATTATTGCTTCGGGATTGGTTGAATTAATTGGTTGGAAGTCATTCAGAGCACCTATGCCCGTAGGTTACGGACTAAAGGGACTTTTAGACATTGAAGGCAGGGTTCATCGAATGCTATACGTTAATTGCAGTTGTTGTGGCACATCACCTACAAGTATCGAACCTCTTCAAGGAATGGGNCAAGTCAATTACTCTGCAGTATGTAGAGAATCATCACAACAGGATCATTTGCTAGACGTAGTCAAACGTTTTGGTGCAACAAAAATAGTGTTTTCNGGTTGNTCGGTAGAATCCCTTCCAATAGACTACATCGACTCACTAAGATTCCTCGGATGTAGTACACGAACACTAAATCTGGCTTACATTACAAATGCTAGAACTGATGGTGAACAAATTGATTGTGAACTTGCGATGGCTTGGCAGTTAGAACCTTGGAGCGAGAACAGTGCCATCAATAGATGTACAAAAATACTNGAAGATTCNAANATTTCTAANCTNNTGTATGGNGACAANATTCCTTTTGGATTAAATCTCCAACCTGATGAAGNGTGGATAACAAGTCCATCAGATTCGCTAATTGAGAAAATTAGCAAACTGGGCATTACAGTGAAGTATTTTGGCAATTGATTCAAAGAGAATAACGCTCACAATCATATCAATGCGACCCGTTATTGGTTGGCCAATTGCTGTGGTGCTATCACTTTTGAGTGTGATAGCATTTGCTAATGGCGAAGCGCTAAACGAGTGGGTCAAGGAGAATGCTATCATAATCCAGACTTCCGAGGAAGCACCTTTGGTCGGAATCACCGAAGAAGAGTCTTGGCTAGTAGTTTTGATCGATTTCCCAGATCAAAATGAGAATGCAGATTGTGACCAAACTCGGGCATCCAACCTTATTGATCAATCAGCTAAAGACCACATTAANCAGGGCTTTGGGCCACAATCTAATTTNGAAATTGATTATCATGACAGAATAGTGACGACTGATTTCATGATGGGAGATTATGGNCATGATGTTGATGGGGAAAATGATGTGGGAAGAAAAGGGGTTAGTCCTCATACCCTTGCAGAAGAAGTCGTAAATGAAATCAAAGATGAAGTTTCAGATTGGTCAAAATACGATCTGAATGATGATGGATGGATTGACAGATTTTTGATTCTTCATTGTGCGAAACCGCAAGAAGATGGAGGTGGTTCAAATTCTAGAATTTGGTCTCATTTCTCCTCTATTGAGGAAACTGTGGAATTACCCGATGGATTGAAAATTTCACATTACACAATTGCTAGTCAACATTCTTCCAACAATTTTGGTACAATAATGCACGAGATGTACCACCAGTTAGGTGCAGCCGACCTCTATGCTGTTCACGATGACACAGTAAACCAAGAGTGGAAAGGAATTGGACAATGGGATATCATGGCTAGCGGAAACTGGAATGGCAATGGAGCTTGGCCGGCTTTACCTACAAGCCCTAGTATCGAGTTAATCGGTGGNATCAGACATCAGGAAATGAATTTACAATGGGTACCTGGAACCGATTGTATAGGCCCTGTTTACTCATTCCAGGGATTTGCCGAAGGTGGAACCTCGCTGAAAATACCAATAGGTGATGAAGAATATATTTGGATTGAATATCGAAGTGATTTTGGTTATGATTCAAGCCTTCCTGGAAATGGATTACTAGTATTGCAGCAGGATTTACGTGCTGGAGAAATAGAGGATAATTTAGTGAACTCACACCCTGAAAGAGCGTGGCTGAAAGTTATCGAAGCCGACGGTGAACAAAATATGGTTGCAGGAAATAATGAAGGTGAAGCAAGTGATGTTTTCTCCGATGGNGACCAATTCGGCTCTGAAGGTATTACAATAAGAAATCGTGATGGTATACTTGTTGACTGGGTTGCAAGTGTCTCAGTGGAAAATGGAACACCTAGCGTAGAATTTTCATCGCAAACATGTGGACACATTACAAACTTTGATTTGCCTGATTTCGGTTCAGTTATTACTTTGAATGACAACATTCCGCTAAAGGGGAATTGCGATGACATGACTCACAACCTAACTAGTAGCGATGGTAGAGGACTCATTATTGAAGATGAATATATCAAATTTCAAACACCTGGGATGAAAGGAGTTGTTGGGCTAATAACTGGAGACATTTCTTGTTCACAAGGTACTTCATTTGACATACGACACGAATTTGAGATACTCGGAAATATACCAATCGAATCTAATTTTAAAGCAAACATCAACAGTGTTGATTCTTCCGTAATTGAAATCCCGCTTGAATTTGAGGGTGGAGATTCTCAAATCTGGCTGGTAGGTATTGATGGACCTTTATCCAGAGTAGCAGAAACAGATGTAGTACAGGAATTAGAAGATGGTTCTGTAATTACTCTAGAAATAAGCCCCTCTGGACTACTTTCTGATGGAATGATNGTTCGTGGAGAGATCATTTTAGCATCTGACTCTGGACATAACTACCATATCGATGTGAAGTTAATCTCTGGGAATGAAGAAGAAACTACCTTTGACGAATGGACAAGTCCAGCAAAATTGATTCCAATCGCATTAGTCCTTTCTGCACTATGGGTAGTCCTAGGAATTAATTCATCTTCCAGGGAGGTGGCGACTAATGAGCAAGAAACGCCAGACTCCTCGATTTACAGCGAGGACCCAGCCTTTGTTGACCCCTTCGGCGAGTCGTACTGATAGGCAAACTCCTTCCCAATTATCAGGGGCATCAATTTCCATTTGCATTAACCATGGAGCATGATCTTCCTCTACAGGAGTGGTATAAACTCTCCATCTGCAACCATATTTGAAGCCAGGGCGCATCAACAAACCACGAGAATTTAACTCACTGAATAAGTTAGAAACTTGATTCTCTACGCCACTAATCCAATCGATTTCNTCTTGACGAAGAAATTTCCTAGATANATGCTCGACACCCAACANAGGGTGATCTTCTTTTGTNGCNGGTTTTATACTACCTTTTGGTTCNATTAAAGCTATTCGATAAATTGTAACGTCCATCTCATCATCGACAATTGCCAATTCTCCTTTCATTCCCTTTGAAGAGAGATCNTGCGTCCATTCCAAAATCTCTTGAATNTCAAAACTATCTCTAGCTCTTGACCANCTAACCTCTGCTTCTGGTTCNCCTTTNCTNGGATGTGATTCTCTAGACCATCNGNGCCATTTTCCGTCNATAGGTACTACTTTTTCACCTGCACTTCTTACAACATCAAANGCAACACACTTGTGTGCAAAATCAGGATCTTGTGCAAGTCGCTCATCAACCCAANCCTCCTCTANNGGGACATGTCGATGCCAATGGCAAAACATAACTTCCTCTTCAGTAAGAGTAATTCCGCCNTCCAATGGCTTTCCTAAGGCCGATTTCTGGTAAAGNCGATTAGACAATGGTGAAGGGATAAACCAGCNGTCAGTGTGNGGGNTTGGGTAAGGATTGGNTTTGNTGGGTGCTCCTTCATTTGAAAGCCCAATTGGCCGNGTNGGCCTGGCTCTTGGTTTGGACTTTCTTCCCTCTGCCATGATTGGCCCATAGTGACCAGTCTTATGTGCCTCCCCCTCTCTCCATCAATTGAGGGAGGATAATGGTCGACGGCTATCTGGGCACGATAACGACTGAAGAGAGAACCTTACTCCACCTTCATGACAATCCACTACCTGAAGGACAATGGGAAGCACCATTCGCAGTAACTCAAGCAGGTATTTCAGCAGCAGTTCATGTTCAACGCAAGCACGTACCCCGCACTCTCAAGAGACTTGAAAAGCGAGATGAAATCACTTCAGGACAGAGGCATGTGCCAGGTGCAAAACAAAGAAGACGTGTTTACGGGTTAACATCAAAGGGTCGTGAAAGGGCTAGCGCAATAAGGGATAAAATACTCTCAGAAATGGTACTTAAATCTGGAGAAAGGGTCACTCTGGGCAGCCTTAGAACTGGAGGTCAAATGACTCTAGATTTACTTTCGTACCTAGATGAAGGACTGGTCTTTCACGACACTCCTGTAATCTCACCTGTTTCNAATCCAGAAGGNACTGCTTCACTCGATGCTCAAGCGGGTGAAGACCTTGTCAAACGAATGTTTGCTAGGGCTTGGGAAGATGGTAAGATTACAAAAGACGAGCAGCAATTGATTACCGAAGTTGTAACATTCTTAGGAATGCANCCCGAAAGAGTTGGCCGCTTATCCGATGANGCGAGAAGAGCACAGAATGCTCCTCCCCCTGAAGATGTATACCGAGACATGTTAAGACAAGCATTGGTTGATGGTGAGATTGTTGAAGACGAAATCGCGCTACTTACAACAATGCGCCAAGCATTTTCTATCGATGGTGAGACACANAACAGATTGCTGGACGAAGCTCGTGCCGACCCTGTTCTGGATGAAGCAACAAACACATATCGTGCTACGTTAATTACTGCTCTTGAGGATGGAATGATTACATCNGATGAAGACGCAATGCTTTCTACATTNAGAGAAAATCTGGGAATATCTGTTTCGAAACATGCCAGTTTACTAGCAGAATTATTGGATAAAAGTGAGTGAATTAAGAGGGATAAAAATGGGAATGAGCGATGTTGAACACGAAACTCACGACAGATTGGTAAATCTACAATCTCAGATCAAANAAATGTCTGGAGACGTTGTATTGGTGGGCGATATTATGCTAGATCGATATATCCATGGTTACGCAAATAACCTAAATTCCCGGGCCCCAGTTCCTGTTTTGAAAGAAACTGAAAGATACGAAGATGTTGGTGCTGCAGCACACGTAGCAAGAGGATTAGAGAATATAGGTCTCGACGCAATTCTATTCGGAGTAATTGGCGATGATCANGCAGGCGGTAATATCCTNGATGCTTTAGAAGAAGAAGAGGTTGATTGTGATGGGATTGCTATTATTGAAGATCGAATTACCACCGTCAAAACAAGAATGATTGCAGGTAGAGAATATCTNATTTCAAGCCAGCAATTGCTACTACGATTGGANATTGAGGACGATTCACCCATCGATGCTGAAGCACATTCAGCAATAATTGACCAAGCCGTAAAAAGAATAGCAAGCGCAGATGTTCTAGTGATTTCTGATTATGGACAGGGAGTGGTTACCGATGAAGGTGCTGCTCGATTAATCAACGCTGCAAAAGTAGGGGGCGTACCAGTAATTTGTGATCCCAAACTGACAGGGTTGCATCGTACTGCTGGAGCTGATTGGGTGATTTTCCAAACACGTGGTCTAGATTTGATGGCGAAAAGAATGGCATGTAATGATTCTTCAGAAGCAGCAAAAATTTTGATTAAAGAAAATAATTGGANNAACTTAGTTGTTTTACAAGGTGAAAATGGAGTTACTGTTTACACTAGTGATGAAGAGGTAATTTCTGCTCCGTGTACATTAGCAGAACCACGTGGTGCAATTGGAATCATTGATGCTGCAGCAGTTGCAGTTGCAGCAGGAGTNAATTTGGATTTGGNAGTTACAGATATTGCTCATTTAGCAAATGCTGCTTGCGAGTGTATCATGAGTGACATACAAAACTTNACNTTGACNAGTGACGATCTTGCCAATCGCCTNGGAGAAGTGGCCTGGAGCCTCCAAATNTCTCAGAGGTGAAAGTGTGAGTTACTGGGTGAGGCCCACAACTGCCGACATTGGTATTCGNGCATTTGGTAGAAATAAGAATGACTTGCTAAGAGAGATGACCTTGGGCATGCANTCAATTGTTATTCAGCCTAATCAAGACTTNAACAGNATAAACAGAAAAGCCGCTAGATGGGAAGTTTCCCATGAGGGAGACATGGAGATTTTAGTAGTCAAATGGTTGGATGAAGTCCTCTATCGCTCTGAGGTTAACGAGCATTTCCTGATTGATTGTCATCCTATTATCAAAGATGGAATCATNGAAGCTCAGATTTCCTATGTTCCAAAAGACGAAGTCGAATTTGAACTTGAAATTAAAGCAGTAACGACACATGAATTCTCTTTTAGAGAGGTATCCAAAGGCGAAGTTATCCCTTCAGATTGGCCTGAAATTCCTTCATTCGATGGTCCCGGATGGTTTGGAGATGTCGTCTTCGACATCTAATGTTGTAAGGATACCAATTAACAATCCAATTGGNCCTAACATCATGCAGGTCAATAGTACAGGCATNGAAACTTGTATCGGNCTACCTGCTGCCAACATCCGCATCCAAATATATCTACCAATGAAAGTGTCCATCACTAAGAAATGCAGCCATGCTAATATGATCATCTCATCGCTCGAAAATAGTTCTATCACTAATTTTGGAGTGGGCATTTCAGAACCCAATGCAACCAGTACATCTGCAGCGTTCGGCAACAGAAGAATGGCATATGAAGCAATCAATGGGAATGAACAGATTCTGACATCGCCAACTATTTTTTTAGTGATGTCGTGCTTTGGAAGAAACCACATCAAAACCCATAGCGGGAATATGAAAATCGAAGAGAACCAGAAAGTTACGCTCATCAAATCCATCTTATTGCCTCATTAACCACTACGGTTCTGAGTTTACAATATTTTGTATGAAATCAAGTGGGAATTCCAAGGGTGGACCCTCGTATCCATGAGCCAAGTCCACAAGCTTCCTCCGTCCCGTTTCCCCACGGCACCCATGGCCCCAGGTAGGGCTGCTCCGTTCCCGGCCTGACCTGTTCCCCCGGCTATTCAGTTCCCGACTCCTTCCGGTTTCGGTTCATGACACCCGGGTCACGTGGGGGCGAGACATCTACGTCCGCCTATGGGAACCCATGGACCGGCTGAGCCGCCCCCTGGCATTCGGACCGCCATTTGCGATTTGCGGAAGAGGGCACGCAAACTCCCCTCCTATCCCGTCAAGCCGTAAGGCCTGACCGTTTTGAACCCACCGAAGATTATTCATCGGTAGCTTCTTCGTATTTTGAAGGACAACTAGTTTTGATAACATCTGCTTCAAAAACCCATTCTCCATCTTTTAGAACTAAAGTTCCTTCAGCGTAAACTGTTCTGTTATCATCTAAACCATTAGAGACAGATGCCTCACTGAAATCGACCAAAATTTCTTCATCTTCACCATGTAAAATAAATACGGATGTAGAATTGTCAATCGAACCATCCAATACTTCGCCTCTAATTGCGATTTCTCGCCCTTCGAGGCTCTCTGGGTCCTCCATTACCTCATCGACCGTTCTTGTTGCTTCAGGGGTGCTAATCAGTATCGTAGCCGCTAGCGCAGCAGTTAGGATGCCACCAATCAAAAGTAACCTAGCACGATGGGTTAACATTTCATTCACCTCTCGCAAGTCCTATTGCTTGCTCTAATTCTGTAAAACCTTTAGATTTGAGTTTTCTTTCAAGACCATTAACAATATTTTTGATTACAGATGCTCCATTGAATACCATCGAAGAATAAACCTGCACAAGAGATGCACCGTTAGTGATTTTTTCCCATGCATCATCAGCATTGGAAATCCCACCCACTCCAATAATGGGCCACTCCCCATTTGTGTAATCTGCGATTAAACGTATAACTTCTGTAGATCTGGACTTCAATGGCAGTCCCGAAAGACCTCCTGTTTGTGACATGATTCCGTCTTCATCAGGNCTAGAAATCGTTGTATTTGTTGCNACAATTCCAGCACATNCTAGCCCTCGTGCCGTNTCAACAATGGATTTAATTTGCATATCTTCNANATCTGGTGCGATTTTTACNAANACTGGTTTTTNCTTNGAATGAATTTGAACTGCTTCGATTATTCTGGCTAAGTCCTCNTCTTTCTGAAGTTCACGCAGATTNGGNGTATTNGGCGAGGACACATTGATTACGAAGCCATCAACATATTGCTCACATCTTTCTACTGTTTTAGCATAGTCTAAGTGAGCATCTTCAAGACTCGTGATTTTGGATTTTCCAACGTTCAAAAATAGAGGGACTTCGGGCTTTTTTGTCTTGGACAAATGTGAGGCCATTTTCACACTTCCAGGATTATTAAAGCCCATGCGATTCACCAATGCTTTATGTTTTGAAGATCTAAACATCCGTGGTTTAGGATTGCCCGTCTGTTCATGTTCTGTAATTCCACCAACTTCAATAAACCCAAAACCTAAGGTTTCCCAACCCTTCATTGCTTCCGCTTTTTTATCCATGCCTGCTGCCAAACCCAGAGGGTTTCGAAACTGCATTCCAAGTGTTTTGGTGGTTACATTTTTTGGACGGTAAAGAATCCTCAACATCATTCTTCCAAGTATTGTGAAAGATGCAACTCTAAGTCCAAATAAGGCCCTTTTGTGAGCTTTTTCGCTATCCATAAGCGCCAGGAAAGGACGCACAAATAGTGAATATCCTAACCCCATTGACCATCTCTCGCAGAGGGCATTCTTCAAATCTTGCCCCGTAATGGGCCTCAATGTGGAAATGAGCGACCCCCGCTGGCCCTCGCTGCGTGAAGCAGCTCGCAGACTCTTGCGTGAAGATGGTTGTACCCTCTCAGTTCCAAATCAAAACATGAAAGAGGCTTGGGAGATTGTGCAATTGATTGCAGATCATGTTCCTTCCAAAACCGAACTGCCAACCGTAATTGAAGGTGAATTATCGATTGCCGGACTGGCGCAACTCGGCGGAGAAGAACCATCATTGGATATTTGTTGGGTTCCTAATTGTAGTTGGGATGATTTTTCTGAGCAAGTTATTTTTCTTCTCCAAGCAGGATATCCGGGTTGTGTTGGTTGTGGAGGACCTGATGCCGAGGGCGGATGGAATGAGGCTAGTCGGCGCAGCCAATTTTAGTCACAAAAAATAGTTCAAAATTAAACAGGTACTATAGTACCTGTATGAAAACCGACAAAACCGAGGCTTCAAGTATCGTCGGTTTTCCCCGCAGAAACCATGCCGGTTGTTGTTGTCGCGGAGAAACCCAGTGTGGCGGCCGATATTGCAAAGGTATTGGGAGTGAATTCCAAACAAGATACTCACTGGCAATCCGATGAAGTATGGGTTACTTGGGCAGTCGGACACCTACTAGAGCTCAAGACACCAGAAGAATATGATGATTCATTCAAGAATTGGAGGAAGTCGATTGACAAACTTCCATTCATTCCTGAGAAATTTCAACTAAAGCCAATCAAAGGCAGAGGTAACAACAGAAAACAGTTGACTGCAATCAAAAAAATGATTACTTCAAAGGAATGTTCTGAAGTTGTTAACGCTTGTGACGCTGCTCGTGAAGGAGAACTAATCTTTCGTAGAATAGTGGAATATGCAAAGGTAAAGTGTTCAACTAGTCGAATGTGGCTACAATCCCTAACAAATGATGCAATTCAGTCAGCATGGGATAACAGAACACCATCAACAGATTATGATCCTCTCAAAGATGCCGCTATATCTCGTGCAGAAGCAGATTGGATTATTGGNATGAACGGGTCAAGAGTNGCTGCAACATTCCTGAGAACTAGTAGAAATGACAAGAAATCTCTTTCTTTGGGTCGTGTTCAAACCGCAACACTTGCAATGATTGTAGATCATGAAATTTCAGTTCTATCTCATAACCCTGCTCCGTTCTGGGAGTTAGAAGGTCAATTTGAGAGTGGAAATGCGAAATGGAGTGCGAGATGGGANAGAACTGGACACAAAGATNATCCTGAACATCCAGAATTGAAAGCTCATAGAATAATCGAGGAGAGTGAGAAAGAACTCCTAGAAAAGATGCTTGAAGCTGATGGTGATTTCACAGTAACTCAGAAGGATCGTAATTCAACTGAAAAACCACCACTTAATTTTGATCTGACAAGTCTTCAAAGGGAAGCAAATAACATGTGGTCTTGGTCTGCAAGGCGTACACTNTCAGTGGCTCAAGAACTGTATGACACCCACAAACTAACTACATACCCTAGAACAGATTCTAGATTCCTTCCAGAGGATATGATGGAATCCATTTCCAAAACCATACGTCAACTGGGTGCACAAGATAAACTAAATTCGCACTCAAAGAAATTGGTCGATGATGGACTNAAAAATGTAAAACGCAATTTTGATAATTCTAAGGTTTCCGATCACTACGCAATCATTCCAACAGGTAAAATTCCACCCGGNGGATTGAGTTCTGATGCGATGAAATTGTATGANTTAATAGCACGTCAATTCCTTGCTTCTTTCCATCCTGAAGCAGTTTGGAAAGTTGAAAAAAGAACCGCTTCAAAGCAAGGTCAAAACTTCATTAAAGAAGCTAGAAGCCTGAAGACTCCTGGTTGGAGAGCAGTAAGGCCAAAGAAGCAAAATCTCCCTGAGGGATGGGGACAACTACCTTCTAATCCAGCAGATGCTACGCTTGAGNCACATGAATTCAAAGAAGAAAAAACCAAGCCTCCTGGTCGCCTAAAAGANGCNGGACTCCTAAGATTAATGGAACACGCAGGNAAAAAAATCGAGGACGAAGAACTTGCTGCAGCCATGAAAGGTAAAGGCCTTGGTACACCAGCGACAAGGGCAGAAACGATTGAGAAACTAATTTCTAGAGAGTTTATCGGGAGAGGCAAAAGTGGCTCTCTAAGGGCAACTCCACACGGAATAAAGATGATTGATATTCTTAGAAGAATCCCTGTCGAATGGATAACTTCGGCTGAGTTAACNGGTGATATGGAATCTAAGTTAGATGGTGTCCAGCGAGGAACAAATCAAAGGGATTCTTACATGAGCGAAATCAAGGATCGAGTACAGGAACTTGTTGACAGAATTCGAGATCACGATAGATCAAAGTTGTATGAATCGCAAGAACCTCTAGGTGCCTGTCCATTATGCAGTGCAAACGTCGGTGAAACAATACTTTCCTACATCTGTGAAAAGAACGAGGGTAGAGACCAAGGTTGCTCATTCGTGATGTGGAAAAATGCGAGTGGGCGATGGTTTGATAGAAATACTGCATCACGTTTACTTAATCAAAAATCAATTGAAAATTTACATGGATTCTTCTCAAGAAGTGGGGAANCATACGAAGTAACTGTNAACATCGACGATTCTGGAAAAGTTGTTGTTGAGGGAAGTTCCGCTGAAAAAACTAGTGCTGATGATGAAGAGTTATGCGCATGTCCTAAATGTGATCAAGGTACTATTCGAATTGGCGAATCAACTTACGCATGTGACAGTGCAGAATGTACATTTAGAGGACTTGGAAGGAATGTATGCAANAGAGACATATCCNTTGATGAAGCNAAGAAAATTCTCACTGAAGGTAAATCAGATTTGATTGAAGACTTCGTGTCGAAAAGAGGACGCAACTTCCCTGCTTTCCTAGTTCTCGAATCCAATAAAGTTGGATTTGAGTTCCCTCCTAGGGCACCACCTGCTGATGCAACNAAATTNCCTGTAGTTGAAGGCGTACTAGCTATTTGTCCNAAGACAAATGTNGGNGTCATTGAGACAGAAACCCATTACCAGGCTGAAACTAATTCTGAAGGATGCAAAATATCAATTCTAAGAGAAATTAGCAAACGTACAATCACTCGTGATGAAGCAAAAACACTGATCGAAAGTGGCAAGATAGGTCCTTTTGAGGATTTCACTTCTAAAGCAGGAAAACCATTCACTGCTATTCTCTATTTGAAGCGTGATGGAAACATCGGATATCGCTTTGCAAAGAAGTGAGACGGCACAACCTTGACATCCTTTGTTGCNGCCCACCCTACTAGATGTACCAAGTGGTCATAATCGGAGCCGGCCCTGTTGGCGGAAGATTAGCAACCGAATTAGCATCTAGAGGTATCTCGACATTGATGGTTGAGGAGCATGCAGAAATTGGAAGACCATTCCAATGTGCNGGGTTAGTAAATCCACCCGCTATGCAAATGGTTGGCCTTGAAAATACAATTTTGCAAAATATCGATGGAGCACTGATTCATTCACCATCGGGAATAATGGTCCCTGTGGGTAAAGATGGNAGAGTTCGAACTCACGTAGTTTGCAGNAAGAANTTCGATCAAGCNGTAGTTGCCCAAGCGATGGATGCTGGAGCACATCTTTGGCTACTTTCAAAACCATTGCAAGCAGATGTTACCAAAGAAGGAGTGACGTTGCAAATCGAGCGAGAAGGTGAAGTTATCGAAGTCAAAACCAAACTTTTAGTTGGCGCTGATGGGGCACATTCTTGGACTAGAAGATATTTCAAAATGGGACGTCCTAAGGAAATGATGATTGGATTCCAATCAGATGTTAGTGGGTTGACTGGAAAGGACAACTGGTTGGAAATGTATACTGGAAGAGATATTGCTCCAGGGCTATTCGCATGGGTGATACCAACAGGAAATAACACTCATAGAATAGGCATTTGGGGAAGACCTCAAGATTTGGAAGGAAGGAGTGTCGAACAATGTTATGATAACTTGATTTCACATCCTCTCTGGAAAAAACGGTTTAAGGGAGTAAGGGAAATCGCTCGCTATTGTGGTCCTGTGCCTTGTGGTACTCTTCGTAAACCCTTCAAAAATCGCGTAATGTTAATTGGCGATGCAGCAGGAATGGCAAAGCCAACTACCGGTGGTGGAATCGGACCAGGATTTAGGCAAGTCGAAGCAATTATCGAAAAATTGGTGAAAGCAATCCAAAAAGACAAACTAGAAGCTAGTAATTTGTCATCGGTTTGTAAATCATTCAAGGCTTTCAGAAAAGAGCAAGATAGAGCAAGGGCGTTACGTGATTTACTTGTAACTATTCCAGATGATGA
>NZGQ01000092.1 GCA_002689565.1 Methanobacteriota archaeon
AAGGTAGAATTAATCGTAGATGACGCAATTGCCCGTTTCGATAGTCGAATAATTGATGGGTCATCTGGCGATGTAATCGAAATTCATGAAGCAGGTGCAACATTCCTTGTATTGAAGGGATGGGCTCGTTTAGTAAAATAGGTTTAGATACCATACTACGTATGGTCTAACAATGGGAATGTTCAAGGGCAGATTACTTCCCACCCAACTTGAGGTGCAGTAATGGGGCTGGGTAAAAAGAAGAAAGGCGGCAAGGATTTACCTGCTCCTCCGGGGTTACCACCCCTGCCAATGCCACCAGCGCCAGGCATGCCATTACCTCCTGCTCCATTACCAGCAGCGCCATTGCCACCTGCTCCTTTGCCAGCAGCGCCATTACCACCTGTTGCACCATTACCTGCAGCGCCCTTGCCACCTGCACCTAACATGCCTCTTCCTGCTACACCAACAGTGCCTGAACAACAAGCACCTACTGCAAAACCTGCAATTGAAGCCCTTCCTCCGAGTGCGGCACCTCAACCCGAAGTAGAAGTAGAGGAAACTGAATCATACTCTGGCCTTTATGCAAAGAAAAGTGGTAAACCCCTACAGCAAGTTTACGGCCACATAGATAGAATTAGCCAAGGGGAAATCGGTAGTCTTCTCGAAAGATACTCAGATAGGTTTGGTCATGAACTAGACAGAGATATCATCGTAATGCGAAAAGATGATCGCATTGAAAAAATCGCAGAAATCAGAGATTCACCGACAGTTCAGTTACTAAATCAGGAAGAAGAAGAAGAAAGCCATCTTGATGGAGAAACTCTTGTTGAGTTGAATAGCCAACTAGAGACCGTAGAAGGAGAACTTCGAAGGCTAAAGCCAGAATATCAAGCTGCCAAGCAAGACGGCGATAGAGAGTTACTTCGTGAGTTGCGTCCCTCACTAGAACAATTAATGTCAGAGAGGAAATTAATCAAAGCAGTAATCGCAGGCGAGGCTGATTTGGATGAGTTGTTATCTTCTGCGGAAGATGACGATGATGGTGATTATGAAGAAGAGGAAACATATGTCGCTGAACCTGATTATGAAGAAGATGAGGATGAAGAAGATGATGACGAAGATGATGAAGAGGACTTGTTCATCGACTTCGTATCAATAATCGACACATTCCTTGGTGAATTGCCAGCAGATCAAGTTACGGCATTCACTAAATCTGCTGGTTTTGATACTTACAGAACAGTTGCTTCAGACCCTGAGTCTGCTGATGATGATGATAGGGCAGAATTCTTCACAGTTGTTGATACATTGCTAGGCGGAATGCCTGATGATGCTGTTATCGAATTTACCCAGAGTGAAAATTTCGAAATTTACCGAGCTATCGGAGCAATATACAGTTGAGGCGAGAATAATGGGACTACTTGACAAAGTTGACAATATCGATGAAGAAAAGCCTGCAAAGGCGAAAGCAGCAAAAGCTGTCGCTAAGGCAAAACCAAAAGCAGCCAAGGCGGTTGCTAAGGCAAAACCAGCAAAAGCGGCAAAGGCGGCAAAACCAGCAAAGCCTGCTAAGGCAAAGAGAGCACCTAAGGAAGAGAAGTTGCGACCTACTGGGTTGCCTGAAGGTTATGAATTGGCAGGAGGAATGCCAAGGTACATTGGTTGGTTGATTAACGTCGCTTGGAATTTCGGTGTACTAATCGGTACCATCTCAATATTTATGTTCGGAGATCCAGACATGACAATTCCATTCCTTCTGGCAGGTGCAATGATTATTGCAAACTGGCTAGTAATACCGATTTGGACCGGTAGGAACATTGGAGAATTCGTCTCACGAACAAAATATATCAACTCGGCAGGAAATAAACCAATTTTCCTTCATGCTATCCTAAACAACAGCTTGGGATACATGTTTTTAATAGGATTTATTTTCATTGCAGTAAACTTTCAAGAAGCTTCTAATTCAACTGGAATGACATACATTGGTGTTGGAGCCGTATTTATCGTATTGTGGGTTGTAAATTTCTTCTTCAAGAAAAACTCAGATTATTCCCAAGGCCTATTCGACCTTGCATTTAGTTCATATCTTGTAAAGCACGTTGCATCTGGTGACGAAACAGGCTGGCTTGCTAGATTTGAATCACTCGGAGACTTTGGAGACAAATGGGCTCAACGAACTGCTGATAGACAAGAAAAATCTAAGCTAAAGGCAGAAGAAAAGGCAGCAAGAGCGGCTGAAGCAGGTGAAGCAGAAGAATCTGAGGAAGATTCGGCTGAATCTGAAGAAGAATCTGAGGACTGAATATGGATCGCCGCAAGGCGACCTGGGATGGCTATGCCATACTAATTCTAGCACTAACGACATTATTGATTTCAGTCTTAGTCCCCTACGGCTATTTTTCAGTATTTTTTTCAGTTCTCATAATAATCTACCAAGTATTGCTTAGAATAATATTCACGGGGCCATCAAAAAGAAGTGCGCCGTTTTCCGACAAAGAATGGAATCTAGTGCGTTCTAATAATGACGGCATCGATATTTACGGGTTCATAAACTATCAAGATGAGCCTTCAGACATGGTTGTCTTTATCCATGGGTGGCAATCTTCAAGTGAGAAATATACTGAAAGAATGCAGATATTTCGTGACAGAGGATTTCATACGATGGCTGTTGATATGAGAGGGCATGGTATGGCACCGAATGCGTTAGAATGGACAGCGGGTAAAGTAATTCAAGACATTAAAATAATTCTAGAAGAAGTAGATCAAGAATTAGTAAAGAAAATTCATTTTTATGGACATAGTCTTGGTGGGTTTATTTGCATAGGGATGCATCACCACAGACATTCAGGCTGGTGGAAAGATAATTACGGCACATTGATTTTAGAATCACCGATGGTTGCTTATTCTAAAATTTTAGAACAAATGTCTAATCGAATTTCATTTATGCTACCGTTGTTGAAACTGTGGGCAGTAAGAGGATTTAACAAGATACATCCCGAACTAGGAGGGGAATTGCAATGGAAAGATATTGACATTCCACATTGGGGTTCGCCTAAAGTTCCAATCTTACTTTTACAGGCAGAAAATGACACTAAGCTAGGTAGATTTCATTATGACTTATTGCTAAAACAAGAACTCGATATTGAGGCTTATCTTGTTCAAAGTCTACCCCATAGCAGAAATAGAGTAAATCAAGAGAGAGATGAAATTATTGTGAAGTGGATCGAAAGTAGAATGATTTGATCATTCCTCTTCTCCTGCTACTGCTTGTTCTCTTGCAAGTTCCCTCATGTCTTCATGCTCATCCAATTCGTCAACTATTTCCTCACCAAGTAGTGTTTCAATTGCATCTTCCATGGTGACAATTCCTGCTGTTCCGCCAAATTCATCTATTACTGCAAGAATTTGAACTTTTGATTTCAAGAAAGTATCCAGGGCTAAATCAACACTATCATCCATACCTATTGTGAGCAGCGGTTTCTTAAATTCTAGAAGTTTTTTGTCCCATTCATCCATTGATGCTGCCATCAAAATATCCGACCTCAGTACGAAACCAGAAAGCTTGTCAATCGATTCCTCATAAACAGGCATTCTCCCAAATCTCAATATCTTTGTATCGTCGAGAACTTGTCTTATATTCCAATCATGATTGAAGGCTAATGTTACAGTTCTAGGAGTCATTATGTCTTTTACTGGCATCTCACGAAGAGCAAGCAAATTGTGAATCACAGTTTCCTCATCTTCCTCAAGTTCCCCTTCTTCTTCCCCTATATCTGCTAAGACATGGATTTCGTCTCTAGTTACTGACGCAGTCTCCTCCTTTGGCAATAAGCGCTTGAATAACAACAACGGTACAAAGAATGGTGTAAGCATTTTAGTCATACCAGTTAGAATATATCCTGCTGGTTGAGATAATTTCTTCCAATATGCTGCACCAATTGTTTTTGGAATGATCTCAGACAGGAATAGAACCGCTAATGTGAGTATTATAGATGCGATTGTAAGACTATCGTCGCCCCATATACTAGCTACTTCTGCACCAACGCCAGCAGCCCCCATCGTGTGTGCTATAGTATTCAATGTTAGTATGGCAGTCAAAGGTTTTACAGAGTCGTCTTCTTTCAGCTTAGCCCATCTTTTACCATTGCGTTCGCCGGATTTACTCATGATACTAACATGAGATGTGGACATTGAAAGAAGCACAGCTTCAAGCATTGAACATAGGAAAGATACACCCAAGGCTAAGGATGCATAAATGATCAGCATTGTGTATTCTGCCATGGGGTTCAACGAACTCCTTGGGCAATCGGCCCGTCTTCCCGTGGAAAGCATAGTTCTTGAGTCTTCGCTAGGCTCTCAGGCATAGCACTCATGTAGTTCATTGCATCCGAAGGGTCAGGTGACACCCTTGGATGGAGAGCATGTCCTAATCTGCGTTGCTTGGCCATATGCTAATGGCCCGCTGCATTTGGGGCATGTTGCAGGATGTTATCTACCACCCGACATACAAGCAAGGTTTGAGCGCGCAAGAGGAAATAGGGTACTGATGGTTTCTGGTTCGGATGAGCACGGTACACCTATCACAGTTACGGCTGAAACATTAGGAATTACACCGCAAGAAGTTGTTGATAAATATCATGAAATTAATGCCAGGGCCCTCTTAGACCTAGGTTGCAGTTGGGAGCCAAACATCGACCCTAGAGGTGTCGATTTCGGAGGATCTCTATTCAATAGGACTAGCGATCCTGACCATTACAAAATAGTGTCCGAGAATTTCCTTTCCTTACTTGAGGCTGGACTATTTGAAAGAAAGGTTATGCAGCAGTATTACGAAATTAGGGCAGATGGAGGAAGATTCCTACCTGATCGCTACGTAGAAGGAGAATGTCCAACCTGTGGCTATGATGAAGCACGTGGCGACCAATGTGATGAATGCGGTGTTACATACGAGGCTCACGAATTAAAGAATCCTAAATCTAAAATGAATCCTGAGGCCAAAATAGAAATTAGGGATACAGAACACTTGTTTTATCGCCTAGATTTGTTTCAAGAAGCGCTCGAAGAACACGCATCNGAAAGACAATCTGTATGGAAGCCCAATGTTCGTGCCATGACAAAACAATGGCTTGATATGGGTCTNAGNCCAAGGGCTGTGACTAGAGATTTAGATTGGGGGATTCCTTTACCCATGGAAGGTGAAGACTGGAACGGCAAGTGCATTTATGTGTGGTTTGAAGCGGTTCAAGGATACTATTCATGCGCTAAATTATGGTCCGAACGATATGCAAATTCAGAAGATTGGGAAAAATGGTGGAAAGTTTCCAGTGACGGAACTAAACCAAGGCACCTGTATTTCCTTGGAAAGGACAATATTCCTTTCCACACTGTGATTTGGCCCGCCTTGATCATGGGATTAAATCACGCCAATAGCGGACTTGACCAAACAGTAAAACCTAGCCTACCGTCTCCCGGACAATTACATTTGGAAGATAACGTCCCTGCTATGGAATACCTAATGCTAGCCGGCGGTCAATTCTCAAAATCTCGTCGACATGCGGTATGGTTGCCTTCATTCTTAGAAAGATTTGACCCCGATACCTTACGCTACTATCTATCAATAAATATGCCAGAAAACCATGATACTGATTTCAACTGGCCTGATTTCGTAGAGAAAATAAATTCGGAGTTGATTGCTGCCTATGGCAACTTTGTCCATCGAGTGCTAACATTAGGGGCAAGGTTACCTTCGAATAGAAAATTACCGACCTTTGAAAATCTAAGTTATTGTCAAGAAGAAATGGGTAAATTACAGGAGATTCATGCTCAAGTAACTTCAAGTTTGGAAAGACACCGATTCAAAGAAGCATTACGAAGTGTAATGTCAGCTGCACAACTTGGCAATCAGATGTTACAAGGAGCCACTCCATGGAAATTCCTGAATGATTTAGACGGAGATGGCGCTGAAGAGTCAATGGCAAAACTCTCTTTTGGCTGGAGATTATCTCGATATCTAGCGATTTTGACTAATCCATTCTTACCATTTAGCGCCCAACGTTTGTGGTCGGCACTTGGCGAATCAGGAGAGGTATCGCTTGCAAGTTGGGACTCAGCCATCGATTGGTCACAAGAATACAAATGGAATGATGCAGAGGCCAAACCATTATTCCAGCGTTTAGATTTAGATGAAATCATCTCTCAAGAAAAATCATTGGCTGAGAGTGATTTACCAAACCCTAATGCTCCAGGACATGGCGTAAAGGGTGGGAAAAGGAAGAACAAGGAAGTGAAAGAAATGCCAGAAGGAACAACATATCTAAATTTTGAAACATTTATGGAAGTTGAATTGAAAGTCGGGAAGATTACAGAGGTATCTGATCACGAAAACGCTGACAAATTGTATGTTGTTTCAATCGATGACGGTACAGACGAAGGCAGAACTATCTGTGCTGGACTAAAGGAATATTATACTGCAGATGAAATGACTGGTAAATCTGTTGTGTTTGTGGCTAACCTAAAACCGCGTAAACTCAGGGGAGTAATGAGCGAAGGAATGATTTTAGCGGCTGATGATGGCAACGGCGGCGTCAAATTAGTTACATTAGATGGAGAAATCACACCGGGTTCACAGGTAAGATGATCACAGACGTTCTCTAACTTCATCCATCACCTTACGTGAAAGTATTCTAGATTCTTCCTGAATTTTGGGAGCCATCTTTCTTATTTCTTGTGCGGCATCATCTGGTAAACCCCCTAGGTTGATGTCAACATTAAACAAAGCGCCTTTACATGCCGCACTAGCGAGTAAACCAGCCACTCCAACGTCTGAGACGGCATTTCCATTTCCTGTAGTTGCTAATTTTGGTAAGATTCGTAATAATTCTAGTGCTAATTGAGCAGTTTCAAACGGTTTTTCCGTAGCATTAATTGTAGCATCTTTGATTGCAGTACGCCTGGCTACCTTTTCTTCATCGGTATCTTTCGGTAACCTATATGACAACATTACTTCATCAAATGCATCACTATCTTCATCGGCTAATTCCCCCGATCTAGTCATTATCTTAACAGATAATAACATGGCTTCTTCTGATATTTCCCAACCGTCGCTCCATTTTTCTTTACCTATTGTCAAATCACATACCATTATTGTGAGAGCTGATGCTTGACCGAGAGCAATTGCTGCGGCTGTACCACCTCCAGGGGTTGGTGAAGAAGATGCCAGTGCTGATTGGAACTCTCTAACAGTCATTTCCATCCAAGGAGTTTTCATTGTGCCACCTCCTTTTCCAAAGCCCATTCTATTATTCTATCATGTGGATTGAATGGTGAAAGGAAGTCAAGTCCAAGTCCTTCAATAGCAGCAGATACCAATAAATCCTCATTGCTACAATCTTCAGTAGCATACCATTTCCCTGATTCAATCATTGCAGATAGGGGCACTAAACCTACCAATTCCGAACCACAGGTATCGACACCGTGATCATTTACTATTGATTTTACAGCCTCGTAGGCAATATGCATTGGAGTGATGGAAACATCCCGAAGATTCATTGAGACTTGTGAA
>NZGQ01000037.1 GCA_002689565.1 Methanobacteriota archaeon
TAGCAGTTCAAAATGCAATGCGTGAGGATAGATCTGTCGACCTAATCCTGGGAATTCTTGGAATTGGTTCTGGAAATAACAGAGAAGCTCTATTCTATCCTAATTCTGCCAACACTGCGAGCAGACCAGAGATTTCCTTTGTTTACGTTCCTGGTTCGGATGCACTACCATCTGAACCTGTTCCTCAAACACCTTTGAATGGCTCATGGTCTATTGAAAGTGGAATTAATCCAGCACCTGACCGCACTCCGCAACTAGGCTGGAGTATGACCACTAGCGGAGTTTCTGTTGGAGGATGGTCCTTAGAATTAGACACCGCCGATACGTTTGATTCAGCAAACCTAGTAATGGCGACTAGTTGGACAGACAGTGGATTTGATGTTACTAATCAAACATTCAACTTGTCAACACAATTGGACACTGGAGAAACATGGTATTGGAGAGTTAGAGCAACTAGCACAACCAACCAAATTGGAAACTGGTCTGAACCATTCCACTTCCTACTTCCAGACATTACCACTTGGAGTATTGACTCCAACTCTGCGGCAGTAGAATTACACCACAGGCAAGCAATGCCGGACCTAAATCTACCGAATTTCATCGACACATGGGTGGCTGATTCAGGCGTAGGAGCTACTGCAGACCAATCTTCATCCTCTACCATACGAGTAGGAACGAGCAATAGTGGAGAAAATGCAACTGGATTGCTGAAGATTCCACTAACAGAATTACCTAACCCGCAGAATGCACACATTTCATCTGCTCAGTTGAATTTGTTCTCACAAATTAATTCAGACACAGACAATGCAATCTCTATCCACCCTGCACTAGTTGCATGGAATACCAGTGCAAATGGTACGACATATGATGGCCTAAACAATTGGTCAAGCCCGGGGGCAATGGGCTCAAGTGATAGAGGAGTAATGTCCGACATCCAACAAGGAGTATCTGCTAATTGGATGTCTTTCGACATTACAGAATTAGTTCAAGATGCGTATGCAAATAGTCAAACTCATGTCTCTATGATGATTGTGGGTTCTATCGGTGAAGGCCAGACTATCTTCACATCCACAAGTGGATCTTCAAATGAAAGACCTTGGCTAAATATGACCTGGACTAAAGGAAACGCTTCTTCACCAGAGGTTGCTGGGAACAATGTTAATCCAGCAATTGATGAAATCATTTGGGAAACTTCAACCCATGCGTTAATTCCAGGAAGTACTCCCTCTTTCACCTGGAGTCACTCGAATGCATCCAATGTAGATGATTGGAGAATGTTTGTCTGGAATGACCACAGTGACGAGAGAGCAGGTTGGACCATGTACGATAGTAGAAATTCTTCTACCGGATGGGATATAACAAATCTGACTTGGACTTCACCTGATAATTTCTCAACAGGTGAGTCATATTCATGGTTTGTTCAACCAATTAGTGATAATATCCTTGGAGCTAGAGGAACAGACACTATGTTCCATATCCCTGCAAATACAGGCAATAGGATAAACTCAACAGATGCAAATATTTCGATACAGGAAGGACAAATTGTACCAGCATTAGATTATCCGGCCATATTCATGGACACGTACATCGATTCAGGTTCTCCAAACTCAGCATATGAAACTTCTACTGAATTATTGATGGGAAGATCAGGAGTTACAACTTCTATGAGTTTCGAATCGGCATCATTTCTCATGGTAAATTGGTCTAATATGCCAATCCCTTCATCGCATGAGTTTGTCGATGCTACTCTAACTTTGAACAGATTAAGCGGTGGAGAGAACCAACAGGAAACTATCAGAGCCGCAGTTTGTGAAGTCTTTGATGAGTGGGATCAAAATGCAACATACAATAGCCCTAATGGAACAAATGCATCGTATACAAATGACGGATGCGATACACCATTTTCGATAACCACCTTAGATTACCAAGATACATCTGTTGANTTCGACATTACATATGCCGTACAGCATGCACATGCACGCGGCGATGATAAAGTCAATTTAGCATTCTTTGTAACTGTAAACACTACAGATGACTGGAGATTTGCAAGTAGCGACTACGCTATCGACGAATCTTTGAGACCTGAACTCACATTGACCTGGAGGACTGGAGTGCAATGGCTGCCTTCACAAGCGACTGGTCTATTCCCTGCAGATGGTTCTACTCTTTGGAACCAGAGTGCATCTAGACCNATAGGTGCTGAAGAAAGTGTACTAAATTGGACCTCTGGTGAAAGTAATGAAACTCGGTGGGTTATGGAATTCTCAACAGAACCAAGTTTCACAAACGAAAGCTGGACATCTGTATTTGATTTNGCAAACAACGNATCATTTGATGGAACATGGGACTTGACCAACTTGACCTACACTGTTGAAAACGACATTTCAGGCGACTATTGGCTATATTGGAGAGTTAGAGCAGAACAAGACCACAGACTAGGAAAATGGTCCCAAGTACACTCTTTCAGAGTTCCTAATGAAATTGGATTCGATGACGGAGCAGGTAACAACACAGTAACACTGTACGATGGCTCTGTGTTTGAGGACACCGGNNCTTTACCAAGTGTTCCAGATGCAACAATAGATTCNAGCCGCCCGAACACAAACTTGGGAGAGGAAGGAGATNTGGANCTCGGAATCTCATCTGGTGGNTCAGGAGAGTCAAAGATTATCTTGACATTCGATCTATCCGAACTACCATTCCCTAATGCTATGACACCAACTGGAGCATTGTTGAGTCTATACAGACANAACGTAACCGGTACATCTTCTCTTACAGTAAGCGCACATGCTTGTGATANATTCAATGAAGACANTGTCACTTGGAATAATAACCCAAGTTGCTCAACTAGTGAGATTACTCGCTCAACTTTACTGGTTTCTCCTACCAATGGATGGCAAGTATGGGATATAACCTCACTAGCACAATCTAATATTGCTAATGGAAATAAAACAATGTCAATTATGCTACAATCAGTTGGAACTCCTAATTCTGGACAGAAATTCTTCGACAACACACATAGTGATTACAGACCTAAACTTGTGCTAGATTATGTTGACAACGTNGACGGAGTAATACCCCCTGCACAGCCTAGCTTAGTATATCCTGGAGATGGTGAAATATTGTACAATACAAGTTCATGGGAATTAGGACCTCTAGATAAGCCTCAACTTTCTTGGAACAGTGTGACCAATGCGACAGGATATATCGTAACCATTGCTGATTCTGACGGAGAGCAGAAATACAAATCTTGGCTCGATGGTGAAATTAATGGTACAACATTCACATTCAGTCAAAACCTAACCGATGGGGAAGTTTACACATGGTGGGTACAAGCAATCAACGGATCTATTCCAGGACCATCTTCTAGTCGAAGAGCGTTCGCAATCGGTTCCCCTGTCGACCATTCTTACAATAATGACCACACGTGGACTTATACATTCCAAACTGGAAATGAAGTTGCTGACTTTGGACACACAAATGTAAGAGACTCGTACATTGGAAGTGGTTTCCCTAGCCAAAATCACGGTTCAGATTCAATGATGGTAGGTACTGATTGTGAAGGATTAGGTACTGAATGCAGAATGATTTTTGCCNTAGATAATAACCAAATNCCATTGCCATTGACTGCAAAGATTCACTCTGCTGCAATCCACTTACAAGTTGAAGGGTCAGCAAATGGTGCAATCACACTTAGCGTACACCAATTGTTAACCAACGCATGGACTCAATCTGGATCTTCGTGGAGTAATTCTCAATCTGGAGTAGCATGGAGTACTGGCGGAATGGCTGCAGGAGTAGAATACAAGGCTACCCCAATTTCAAGCACAACAATCAATTCAGGGACAACTGATGTCTGGCTTGACATTGGACATGATGCAATGCAAATGAATGGAGATCACGGATGGATAGTCATTGCTTCAACAGCATCAGGATCACCTGCATGGGTTGAATTCTATTCAAGCGAAAGTAANCTAGATTATCGCCCGAAGATTGTNATGAATTACACCGATGTCAATTCGGTTTCAGTTTCACCATCAGGATCAACTACTGATGCGGATACTCAAGTTCAATTTTCACATATCTTAACCGATTTAGCAGGTGGTATGATCTCAGAAGATGTTGTTTGGTCTGTAACTAACGGAGCAATAGACTCAACCGGATTATTTACTCCTCAACTGGTAGGATCTCATGATGTAACCGCTTGTTTCGGAGTCATATGCGTAACAGAATCAATTACNGTAACACCAGGNTCNCCTGTTACGTTAATCGTTGACGATATTGAAGAAGAGATTACTGCTGATGATACATTTACCATTTCNGCTTCTGTTGAAGANCAACATGGAAACACAGTACCAGGAATTACTATCTCGTATTCCCCTACAAATGGAACAATGACTGGTTCAACATTCCAACCTTACANTTCAGGAGTACAAACAATTACTGTTGGCTGGAATTCACAAACAATTGACGTCACAGTTACCGTGATAGGTGGTGCACCAACATACTATGATACAACTGGGTGTGAAGACGTAATCAAAGCGGGTAAGACATGTGAATTGAATTGGACTTTGTATGACCAGTTTGGAAACTTGCTTGACATAAATGATGGCGGAGGAATTACTTGGACTGTTGGTGGAGGAGTATTCACTGAATCAAACGGTACATTCTTTGCAGTGACCGTTGGAAATTACGTAATCAACATGACTTCAACAAGTGGACTTTACTATGAAATTCCAATACAAATNGATCATGGNGAAATGGACCTTCTAGAAATCAATGCATCCTCGACNTTNGTTACAGCAGATGATAGCGTGTGGCTCAATACCACTAGAATTGATATCATGGGCAACCGTCTTTCAGTAGTGATTCCTCAAGAAAATTGGACTATTAGTGATGGANAGATTACTGCGGGACAGCCTGCAGTTTGGGAAGCCCAAAGACGTGGNTCAAAGTCGATTACNGCAAGTTATGCAGGTATGCAAAACACTGTACTTGTACAAGTTACTGAAGGAGCTATTACCGGTCTAATCTTAGTAATAGACTCAGTCGAGCAACCAGNAAATGCTCAATTGAATATGACTGCTGATGACGAAGTTACTGTGAAGGTCAAGGCAACTGATGCTGACGGAAATAAGTGGACTGAAAACGTAGCATGGAATGTTGAACACATCCTATATTCCGATCAAAGTGTATTACAAGAAATGACATATGGCTCAACTACACGATTCGTTCCTTTCTTCGCCTCAGAAAACATGTATACATTACGCTCTACATACACTGACGACAATGTTACACTAACTGCAATCATTGAAATTTCAGTTACTCACGGAGATTTGACTCANATCACATTGGATGAATGGTATGAAGAGTTGNTAGTAGAACCTGAAGTAAACGAAAATATCAATGCGGATGAGAATTTGATTTTCAATGCAATTTTATTTGATGCAAACAATAACCCAATCAATTCCTCAATAACCACATACACATTGTGGGATGTTGTCGACACACCTGTCGAAGGAACGTTAGCTAACCCAACAAACATCACCCAACTTATACTTGACAATGATGGAGTTTGGGAAGCCGGAACTGTTGGTGATTATGTCATAACAGCATGGGCAATATCGAACGGTGGTTACAACATTACNGCCTCTGTTAATATCAATGTAACAAAGGGTGTTGCTGTATCTGTAGATATTGATGTNCTAGCGAATACTGCAAAGGCAGGAGACGTATATCCAATAACGATTACAGGTACAGATAGTGATGGCAATACCTTCCCTCAAACCGTATTATGGTTTAAGGATGGCAAACCAGTGCCAAAAACTACCATTGACGGAGCTAGTGGAGAGTATAACTGGAGCGCAACAAAGGCAGGACAACATAACTTCACATTCCGTGCACCAGGAGCGGTTAATCCAGCACAAGGAGAATGGACAGTAACCGTCTCGGCACATCAGACAGTAAACNGAATTGAGTTGACTATCTCTCAAGAATCTGTTATCCAACTAGAATCATTTGATATTGAAGTCAAGACATTTGATGCGTGGGAAAACCAGATACCTGTGCCTCCTGACACTAAGGTTACACTAACAGGAAGGATGACTGCTGAGGAAACCGAGAATGGAAAATGGACAATCACTACTCTAGATGATGGAGAACAGACTGTAACCATCTCTGTACACAATAAAGATGCTTCAGGCACCGTTACTGTTGAAGGGACGTTTATGGGATTCTTTGAGGCAGGTGGTACTCTATACTACGCGGGTGGAATACTAGCTATTCTTGTTGTGATTGTATTGTTAGTTGTTATTGTAATGGTCTTCAGATCAGGTTCTGATGATTATGATGACGATGATGATGACGACNACGAGTACGAGGAAGAAGAGCCATCGGCTGGAAGTCGAACTGGAATTGGTCCAACTGGTCCAACTGGNCCAGGTCCTAGNGGTCCACCAGTTNAAACCTATGCNCCACCTCAACCCGATTGGGCTGTAGAGTTTAGAATAGACGATGATGATGGCACTGCATGGGCAGAAGCTGATGACGGAACTTGGTACTATTGGGATAACGATAGGTCTGAATGGGAACCTTGGGAATGATTAATCGAAACAATTAGTATGATTGGATGTTAAGAATTTAAGGGGATTTGTGTGAAAAGACTGGTTCTATCTGTTTTGGTTGCCTTGGTACTGGTTCAATTTTCCACTCCAGCATTTGCAAACACACCAGCGAGTATTGACATTGACCCTCATGTTCAATCAGTTAGCGCCGATCAAGTAATTCGGTTTNCGGCCACTGTAAAGGACTCTTCAGGAAATCCAATTAACGAACAAATCAATTGGAGTTCTAGTTCTGGTTCAATCGATGCTGACGGTCTTTTCACACCCGGNATGACAGGTAGNGCNACCATTACAGCATCTAGTGGAGGGGTTAATTCNTCTACATCCGTGATNGTATCTCCCGGGTGGCCAGTAGANATACAATCGATGTTCAATCAAACAGAGGTTAGCATTGATGACGAAGTTCATCTNAATGCCACTTTGATCGACCGTGCTGGAAATCCAGTTGCGGGAGATTTATTGTGGCGATGTCAAAACGGGCAAATTGATCATGACAATTTGACATGGAANCCNGATACAGTNGGTAGTGCTGTAATGAGAATAATCTATCTTGAATTAGAGACACGTGTTACTTTCAACGTAGTTCCAGGAAATCCGGATTTGCTNGAGATACCATACGGNATTACTGTTCAAAGTGGAACNACTTTCCATATTGTGCCAATCGCTAAAGACTCGCAAGGNAANGAGGTTGGATTATCTAAAGTTGGACAACTGACTTGGAGTGTGGAAAACGGCTCCATTTCACCGACTGGTCTATTCTATGCAAATGCACCTGGGATTTGGAATGTCAGTGTGAATAGTTCATCTGGTGCATCTGGAAATGGAGTGATCAGAGTTCTACCAGCACAAGCCACAGGATTGAGTATTGAGATAGATACACAACAAGCAAGAACGGGTTCTCCAGTTAATCTATCAGCAATAAGAACTGATATTCTCGGGAATAATGGTGAAATCACACTTCCCCTTTCGAATTGGAGCGTCCCTACTGGTTCGCTATCTATGCAAGATGGTTCGGTGGTATGGACTCCTTCCATGATTGGAAATTGGACAATTGGAGTTAGCGACCAAGGGTTTTCAGCGACTATACAAGTCAATGTAATTCAAGGAGAAATTATCGGAATTGAAATATTGTTGTCTGAAGAAATTATCAGGTCTGGCGACCTGATTGTAGCCTCGATTTCGGCATATGACAACGCAGGGAACCACCGCTCAGTAGATGGAGCATGGTCAATCTCAGGAGAATTAAACCCTGTAGATCAAGGAGATTGGTATGAATTACGACCAGGCCTTATTGGTAACTATTCAATATCTGCAACTTGGTTTGATAATGAAACACAAGAAGTACACGAAATTGATTCTATACTGCATATCGAATCTGGTGAGCTTGCAAGAATCATACTACCTGAAAGTGGTACAAGGGTAGCATCAGACGGAGTTCTAGATCTTATTCCTAGGTTCGAAGATGAATATGGAAACTTGGTAGACGAGGTAATGGTAACTTGGGTCGTTGATGATGTTGATACAACAATGGAAATCAGATTGGCAGGAAACAAATGGGCACCCTCAGGCCTTGGTATGCATGAAATAAGAGCAACAGCGCAAGGTGTTTACGCAATTACCGATATTGAAGTGATTGCTGGAACTGCAAGACAAATTTCAACAGATTATGATCAAGGTATAGAAGTCAATAGTGGAGAAGAAGTAGAAATCACAATCTCAACCAGGGATGTTCATGGTAATATTGCATTAGCAGGAGATATTCAATTTGAATACGATGATCCGTTGGGAAGCATATCGCCTTCT
>NZGQ01000016.1 GCA_002689565.1 Methanobacteriota archaeon
GGAAAAGGAAAGAATTGGCTGTTCTTTGGTGATCAATCCTCGAAGACTGAGTTNTANTACAAAGACNNAATCGAGANNTGGNTNGANGAGGGCCACNTNTACANNTTTACNACNGCTTGGTCNCGTGACCAAGANGAGAANATCTACGTNCAACACNGNCTNAANGAGCATGGTGCNGAANTNTGGGAGTGGTTTGAGCGTGGTGCNTACTTCTACATCTGTGGTGACAAGCAATACATGGCNAAAGACGTACACCGTGCANTNATNNATATNGCAATCGACCANGGNGGAATGTCNGANGCGGATGCAACTCATTTCATNGAGAAGACNATGATGAAAGAACANAANCGCTACTTNCGTGACGTTTACTGATNCNATCATTCCTTATTCTTCTGAGGGAGTTGGAACNGATACAGCAGGTATACCCTTCTGTCTAGCACGATTGATCATTATCGTAGTCCATTTTGACTTTGGTCCAGGAAATGCGACTAGATGAGTCGCATGTTCTAGCATTTTATCTCCCAAAGTAGGNGCTGCTTCGGGNCTTCCNGAATCTTGTAATCCCTTTCTAGGTTCATTCCAAGCTTCCGTGAAAATTGCTAATGGAATCGCTTGATTATCCGCCCATCTCTCGACTAGATAATCCACTCCACTTGCTCCTCCAATTATTATTAAATCTGGATAATCATTCCACTTAATCCACTGTTCCAATTCTTCTTCAATCCATTCATAATTGTAAAATCTAGAATTTCCACATATTACCAAATTGATTACTTTACCATCTCGGTTTAGGTCTCTGCCGGCCAATCTTTCGATGGTGGCGGCTCCTGTGTTTGCATCGTCGGCCATGGTTCCCAATTGTTTAGGTATCCTATAAGAAGAACGTAAGAAATGACGCTTGTTCGACTGAGAATTACAATTTGTTTCCGCAATTCGGGGATAAAATCCTTGATTTCTAGGTGTTTTCTAACCGCTTTCATCTTAGAATAGTTCTGTTTGGGGTTAAACATGGGATTCAAGCGAGTGCTGATTGCAAACCGTGGAGAAATCGCATTGAGAATACTTAGAACGCTCCGAGATATGGGCATTGAGGCTGCAATAATTCACGGNAGGGAAGATCGGTTATCACTTCCTGTAAGGATGGCAGATGTAGCTTATCCAATCATGCGAGCAAATCCTTTGGATTCCTATCTTGATATCGAAGCAGTAGTTCAGGCAGCAAAAGACCTTGAGTGTGATGCGGTCCATCCTGGATACGGATTCTTAGCGGAAAATGCTCACTTCGTGAAGAGATTGGAAGAAGAAGGAATAACGTTCATCGGCCCTGCATCTAATGTAATCACTTTACTCGGTGACAAAATCGAGGCAAGAGCTGCAATGGAAGCAGCAGGTCTTCCAACCGCAAAAGGAAGTAGTGAACCCATTTCAACTGCAGAAGTTGCAAGTGAATTAGCAGATGAAATCGGATATCCAGTAATCATCAAAGCTGCAGCAGGCGGCGGTGGTATTGGTATGCAAATCGTTCACGCTGCAAATGAATTTGAAGGCGCACTAAAGNTATGNCAAGGCCGAGCAAAGTCTGCTTTTGGTGATGATAGAGTATTCGTTGAGAAGTACATTGAAGGAGCACANCACGTCGAATTCCAGGTNCTTGGTGACGGTGAGAAAGCGATTCACTTNGGAGAAAGGTTCTGCTCAATTCAACGCAGACATCAGAAATTAATCGAAGAAGGGCCNTGGCTAAGTGATGAAAAAAGAGCAGAAGTNGGCGCTCTNGTTTGTGCAGGTGCCGAATCGGTTGGATACAAAGGCCTCGCAACTTTCGAATTCTTGAGAGATAAGAACGGAGATTTCTACTTCCTTGAAGTAAATCCGAGAGTTCAGGTTGAGCATACGGTCACAGAACTAATCACTGGATATAATCTTGTAGAGTTAGGAGTAAGAGTTGCCCAGGGTGAAAGTCTACCTCTGACTCAAGATCAAATTACAATAAGAGGACATGCAATACAATGCAGGTTGAACGCNGAAGACACGACNAACTTCGTTCCATCTCCNGGCAGGCTNTGGGAATGCCACTTCCCNTCNGGGTTCGGAATCAGGTGTGACACACATGCCCATCCTGGTTATGAGATGCCGGGTTGTTTCGATAGNCTACTTGCCAAATTATTGGCATGGGGTCCAGATAGGGATTCAGCTATTCGAAGAATGAGAACTGCTTTGGATGAAACGCTGATCACCGGTGTAGACCATCTAATCCCGCTTCACCGCAGGATTATGGATGAGGANGACTTCCTTGCAGGCGATATCACAATCGCCTATATCGACGAACACCAAGAATTACTGGGCTGATATTATGGATGTACTAATCGTTGGCAGTTTAGCCTATGATTCACTTGAAACTCCAGTTGGTTCAAGAGAAGACGAATTGGGTGGCTCTGCATCATATGGAGGCTTTTCTGCAGCCTTTCACAACAGGAAAAACCAAGGAAATGGTATCGCATTAGTGGGTGTAGTTGGTGATGATTTCAAGCCTGAACACATCGAATGGTACAAGGATTCAGGATTAGACATAAGCGGAATTGAAGTTAATCAAGGTGAAACCTTTCGCTGGAAAGGTTCCTATCACGGAACTATGGCAGAAGCGGTAACACACGAGACGCACCTGAANGTGTTCGAGAATTTCCAACCAAAAGTACCGAGTAATCATGCGAANCCAAAGGTTCTGATGTGTGCGAATTTACATCCAANTCTACAATCCTCAGTTCTCTCACAAGCCAAAGCTAAGCGCGTTTCAATTCTTGATTCTATGAATTTGTGGATAAATATCGCAAATGAAGAACTNCGAGNCCTCATCAAAAAAGTCGANATTCTAGTTCTCAATGATGGGGAGGTAAGNATGCTATCTGNAAACGATAATTTGATAGTAGCATCAAAGGAGGTTTTGGCGATGAAAAATGGTGGGATTCTCGTGGTGAAAAGAGGTGAGCATGGCGTCTTAGCATTACATCCAGATGGCATNATTTCAATGCCATCATATCCTACCTCNNATCTGGCAGATCCTACNGGTTGTGGAGATTCTTTTGCNGGNGCTATGGCCCANGTTTTGTCTNAAGGNTCTGGTAAGGTNCNNTACGATGAATTGGCNGAAGCACTTGTNCATGCTACNGTNACGGCNTCTTTTACNATAGAGNATTTTGGAACAGAAAGAATCCGAAATCTAACTNATGNNGAGTANGAACAACGCCTATCTGACTACAGAACCATCACAAATACCTCTTGATTCCAGCATGCTCAAGAACANGCCCTAACTCGGAAGGCCATGACAGTACTGAATATCGCTATGATCGGTAGTGANGACTTGGCAAAATCAATCGCCAAAGCGACCGACCAGCGAGACGTTCACACGTACGTTCACAAAGAGTCAGGGGCAGATGGGCCAAGGATTCTTTCATTGATTCGTCCTGCTAAAATGCCTGAAAGAATTCGTCCATTTTTCAATTCATTATGTGCCGCTCGCGTNGGCTTACTCGAAGTAACAGGAATCGATGCGACATTCGGAGAAGTATTGGTTGGGTTTTCAGCGGCTGGAATCACTAAGGGAATTTACGTGATTAATCCAGCAGAAGGTGAATGGATAGATGAAGATCAAGTCAAGGCTTTCATTGCTCAAGCCGGCTTGTCATCTTGGCAACAAAGTGGAAATGATGGAATAGAATTGCGAACTGCTCTGTACGGTCTGATGGATGAAATTTCATCAGATTTAGAGTCAGCAAAACAAGACCCACTGGTTGTTCCAATCGATCAACATTTCAATGTCAAAGGAATAGGACTAGTTGCCATNGGATATGTGCAATCAGGATCGGTTTCAGTTCATGATGAGTTGCACCTACTACCAGCAGAAGGACCTGGTACTGTCAAGAGTTTACAGGTAATGGATGATGATGTTGAACAAGCAGTCGCAGGAGACAGAGTTGGAATCGCTTTGAGGAATGCCAAGGAAGAGCATCTTACTGGAGGCTCACTTGTCATTCATCCCTCAATTGAAGACAAGAACAAGGGCATATCAGTCCCACTTTCTCTGGATGAACATAAGAGGAGTTCAATTGAACTTAGTACATCTCCATTTCAAAAGCGTATTTTGGCAGTTGGTGACGTAGTTCACGCTAGTGTTGATTTGCAATTTGTTGTAGGAAGAGTAGAATCGGTGGACTCAGGGCTTGAAGTAGCATGGGACTCACCACTTTTCATCCGCAAAGAAAACCCCCCGGTTGTAATTCTGGCCCAACTCGACTCAAAGCCTAGAATTATGGGTAGTGCTAAGTTAACTCGGCTTTCTTGAACTACTACAGAGAACGCCCCCTCCATAGGAGGGGAAAACGGTGGGTTCATAACCTCGGGTTCGACTTCGGCAGTTCGGGATGCATATGGACACGAGGCCAGGAGGGCTCGGTGTCAATGGAGCGGGGATAAAATTCCGTTCTTTGTCGCTGGGCGGAGTTCGCGGTAAGGTCAGGGCGACCTTAAACGAGAACCAAGTCTCATTTGAATCCCGAAATGGTCAGGCTCTAGACATTAGATTGAGTGCCATTAAGAGAGTCCACCATCATGATACAAATTTAGTTCCAGGGTGGCTTGCAGTTGTCGGTTTGATCCTTGTGTGGGTTGCATGGAGAGGAGTTACAGGNAAACTCCAAGCTCTTCTTGGCGCAGCTGGTGCNGTACTTGCAACATCACATTACATCACCAAACAGCCTACACTGATTATTGATACAAATGCTAATGATTGNCATGTTGTATATGGCTCTGATGTAACAATAATGCGATTATGCGCNCTGATTAAAANACTCCANGATGGGATGTCTTTGGAAGANGCCAAACTCAGNGTTGANAATATTGTAAGCGANTCNGATTACCCTCGCTCAGTCAACATTGATGAATTAGAAACAATCCCTGTNCCAGTNGAAATTTTCCCATCNNCTGTNATTAATCATTTCATAGACTCTATGGAAACTGATGAGGANATACTCGATGCAGAAATGGTAAGTCCTGCCACTGTTATTGATGATTTAGACATTCCAATNTGGGAAGANGATGAACCTGAACAGCCTCAAATCTCCGAGGGATTACTCGCAAGATCAAAATCGAATTTGTTTACTCAGAGAAATCAAGTTATGCAGAATGGTTGGCAAGCTCCTAATCCTACGCCAGTATACAATGATGTTCACCGTGCTCCTCCTAACGGGACTCCCTCTTATGGGATGTTAAACCAACAAGGAGTAATGCCGGGTTATTCGCAACATGGGCCTCCTCAAACAACCGCGGTCCCAACAGAATTCCTTCCATCTTTCGTCGGTGCAAATGGGGCGCATATTCCGAACTTAGGTCCAGAATCATTTTCCTCCCCAGATCGGCCTTTACAGCCTCCTGCTGAACTAGAAGAGATTCAATCGCTGGTTGCATCTGCGCGCAAAGAGTCTCCGCTAGAAGCAGAAATTGTGCCTGAAGAAGTAGAACCTCCCAAGGTTCGTTATCCTAGGATGGCCAAGCTGGTATCGGAACCAAAAACAAGACGCTTGAAGGTTAAAAGATCCGCTAAAGGTAAGTTGCGAGGTCGTTCTGTAATTGCCGAACTGGTTAGTCCTACATTAGGAAGGGCTAGTAGGATTTCGAAGAGATTATTCCGAGGTCGTTCCCGTACTTCAGAATCTTTACGACTCCAGGCAGAAAATAATCGACAATCTCAGGTGGCAGAATCAATTCAAATCCTTGCTAAGAGCAAAGGTGGTGATGTGAGCGACGATGATGTCGATGCAATGATGTCTCACATCAATCCAATTCCTACGAGTTTCAAAGACCTAGTTAGTTCTGATAAGAAAGGTTCTGAAGACGTTTCTTCGATTCCTCGAATCGATGATTAACTTTTCTTCTTTGAAACCAAGTTAGCTCTGATTGACATTGCTAAATCCCAGTCTGCTCTTTCTTCATCACTTTCTGGAGTAAATTGAGGAATTGGAATCGGTCGCATCATCGAATCGATAGCGACCATGAAGAAATATCCTTCACAGATTTCGGTTTTGGTCCAATCTGATTTATTCATAGCCCATGCTGTAACCTTTGCACATGCTGTTCTATTTGATGTGAAAACAATCTTCGCAGTAACCTCAATCAAGTCGCCTTGCCTTGCTGGAGCTTTGAATTCGAGAGTATCGATGGAGATTGTTACAAATTCTCTATGAGCGAACTTAGCACAAACAATCCCTGCTGCCTTATCCATTAGAGATAACAAGCGGCCACCGAATAGTGTGTTGTACGCATTTGTGTCTTGAGGAAATACCTCTTCAATCAGTGTTACAGGCTCCGTGCTGAATGGCTCCATGGGCAATGCTGGTAGTATCTCCTCCTTCAATCCATGTGCAAAAATCCCAATTTAGGCTATGTATTGATGTGGTATTAGTTTGACGAGTATAACGTGGCCGGCATTTGCGTAGCGCTAGTAAGCGGGGGTATAGACTCGCCCGTAGCAGTGGCAAGAATGCTTATGCAAGGGTGGAAAGTGTTCCCACTACACGCTTCACAGGAACCTGTGATAGGTCCTGCGGCAGAGGAAAAAACGATCGCACTTCTCAGATATTTATTGAATTGTGATGGCGCTTTGGGAGAAGCCGCAAGGAAAAATCTCTCTCGAGAATTAATTGTAGTCCCAGTCGCTGAAAAATTAGCATTATTCACAGAAAAATGGAATCACACAGAATACTTCATCCACATGAAAAGGCTGTTCAACTCAATAGCGACACTCCGAGGAGAAGAAATTGAGGCAACACATCTTCTGACAGGAGAAAATCTCGGCCAGGTTTCCAGTCAAACATTGGGTAATTTAGGGGGAGTAGAAATTGTAACACCGCTTTTGCCATTACGTCCTCTTCTTGCTTTTGACAAGGTGTCCATAATGACTATGGCAAGAAAGATTGGGACTCTAGAAATTAGTGAAGGGCCAGAGGTTTGTGATGCTCTTGGTCCAGATAAGCCCACAACGGTAGCCAATAAAGAGTGGTTGGAACAGTCTGAAGAAAGAGTGGGTGGCTTGCAGCATCTCGCTTCGAGTTGCTATTCTGAAAAAAGAACAGTTCAGTTGTAACTTCAACGGGTCCCCCCCTAAAGGGGGGTACCCGAACAGACACTTCCCCGTCGGTCTTTTATGCCTAACATGTGTGGAGTTGGAAAGAGGGTGGCCCCATGAATGACAATAAGAGTGCAATAACTGCTTTAGTTTTCACATGTTTGATGCTGATTTCTCCTATGGCAGGAGCAGCTAACGTGACAACTTTTAGCGATGGAAGCAACGAAGTTATCGTTGAAGTTAGAGACAGTCCAGATTATACAAATATCGAAGATGGCTCTGTTACTCTGCCGAGTGGAGACACGGTTACCAGCGCTTCAGTGAAGGTTTCAACGGGTATGGCTACTCACGAAACTTTCAACACAATCAACTCGGATACAAGTCAATACGTTTGGGATCCATTCTACAACAACCAACAAACCGAATATTCTAATCAAAATGATTTCACTATTACTGAAGATACAATCCGACTTGTAAGCGGTGGGTTTTCTACAGATTTTGAACGCACTGGTGCAGGCTTTACCGATGCTACAGAACCACCTCTCGAATTTTCTCCAGGTTGGGAACACGGAACACTTGCAGATGGCATGGTTTTGAATGATAACTGTAACACTGGAAATGATTGCTGGGGTACAAATATTTACGATTTCGATAATGATTACACAAACGATGATAGCAGCAGTTTCACAACAAATCTAGTTACAGCCTCAATGGAAGTAGATGCAGCATCACACATCGCTCGTTTCTCAAGTTGGCACGGGCTACATTGGAATCAGAGCGGTTCAAGCACGAATCCAACTAACACTTACTACGATTGTGGCTATGTAATGATTAGGAATTCTTCCTCGAATGCTTTCCCTCCTCCTACCGTAGGAGCAGGTTGGGCATATCTTCCTTTTGATACACAAAACTCAACCGGTGTTGGATTTAGTAACGGACTATACCCAATTGGATTTGGAACCAACAAGATCCAAACGTGTGGAGGATTAACAGGAACTGACTATGCTCTGGGAGGAGAATCAACTCACCCAACCTTAAACCCAGACGGCTGGGCTGATATGGCAGTAAACTTGCAAGAACATATTGGAAAATTTGTACAATTAAAATTCGTAATGATTCACAATAGTGCTGCAGGCAACCCTGAAAACACTACAATGCCAGGATGGTTCATCGATGATTTCCGTCTTGGTAATCCATTGCCTCAATCTGGTTGGATGACAGTCAAAGGTTTCACGCCAAAACAATCTGGAAGTCTTGGATTCCCCGACGGATATGGGATTCTTACCTTGGAACAAGAAACATCTCCAACCAATTCTCTAAGCGTCACAGTACTACGTGGCGGAACAACAGAAATCGTAATGGATAATGATGGAAATCAAATGACTGGCTTAGAGGGTCCAATCATTGAATTATGGGATATCGACTCATCTGATTACCCAAACATCGATCTCAGATTCTATTTCGATACTGGCCAATACAAGTTGTCGACAGCTGTGTTGCATGGTTTAACAATCGGTACAAGGATTGGAACTGGGTTTAATGATACGTCAGTAGTATTCAGTCCAGAAATCCAAGACGGGGTATGGTCTTCTCCTGGAAATGGCGAGCCAATTATCTATGAGCCAACAATAATTGATGACTCTTTCACTCCTTCTATCGCTCGAACAAAATTCTCACAACCGATTCTTGGTGTTACTCCAGTTGTGGTAGATAACTGCGTGGAAGACCCAATGATTGAACTCAATCTTAGAGATGAATCCAGTCAAAATCTNACTGTAGGTCAGACTTGGGAGCCATCTGAGCCNATTTTCGGNTTCTCTTCAATCNTTTCTTACAACAACCCATGTGANATGTCTGAACTATGGTTCGATCTAGAATTNGGTTACAGTGCAACANATGTNGAAATCGATATTGCAAATGATGGAGATGTTGAATGGGCAGTANATCAACCAGCATTTGGAGCATTCGGAAGACAGACNAAGCTCTGGGCAGGGGCAGTCGATGGTGTGAACTACGCAATGGATCAATCAACTCTGAGCCTGAACATCAACGGTGAAGCAACAGGTGGTAATTTCATGTTACCAATGGGCGCAGACATACAGTTAGCTGACGTCATTCTATCGAATAACACAGTGGGCGAATTTGATTTGCACCTAACTGCAAGCGGCCAAGATATCTTCCTAGGCGCAATGGCTAATCAAACCGTTATCTCACATGAGACGATTTATCCCAGCTTGGAACTGAAGGAAGCCATCAATTCTCTTATGGTCAATCCGCTCTTGCAAGCATCCCTAATCGATGACTATGGAAATGAGTGGGTTACATTACAATTCAAGATTTCAAACCAAAATGCATCTAGTGGTTCAGAAGTAATAATCAGCAATCTAGATATTGTGTATCATTGGGAAACCACATTATCTGCATCTGAAAATTTGGATAGAGAATTAAACCAAGGTATAGCGCTTGGAACCGGAAACCAAGTATCCGTTCCATTATCTGTATCTGCAGGATCAGGCGGAGCAGTAGTGCTCTCAGACTTGGCAATCAGTACAGCAACTGGTTATGCTTCCACTCTGGAATTAACTGGAAACCCAGAAGGTTTCTATCCAAATGGTGACATAATTGAGGCAGTCTCAACGCATACTGTTAGCCAGTCTACGGGTGCAGCATTTGCTGAATCTCGGTTGAGAATGGAATCATCTAGCGGTGTTGTCGAATTATCCTTCTCCGAATTATCATTATTCAACGAAGCATACGATCCTGACAATCTAGTTACTATGGAATCATCATCTTACAACTGGGCAGGCGATGAAATAACCGTAACTTGGAGATTTAGAGTTAACACTGCTTGGGAAGACACTCCCGAATTGAGATTGTATGCGAGTTTAATCGCAGACAATGGAGTCAAAGGATTGCCAGGGGCAGTAGTATTGGCTCCAAGTAACGGAAATGCGATTGAAAATGATGCAGTAGTTTCCGCATTCACTTTGAAGAATGATGCAGGAGTTGTTCAAGATCTGACTTCCGCTACATCGAATCAAAACATCAACTTGGCAGGAAGTATCCGTCTTGAAGCACTTGATGTAGCTCCTGACCCAACTGCATACAATCTATCTCTACAGATTTGGGATGTTCAAAACATAAACGGAACTGTAGTTTCGGAATGGGTTGAGATTTCCAATAAATCTGGAGTAATCGGTGGAGACTTTGATTGGGATATTGACCTAGGCCTAACCGCTGCAGGTCAGGCTACATACAGGTTCATGATTGATGGATATGAAGGTGGAGACACACTTTGTCCACCGGCACCTATCGTTTCTGACGCAGATTGTGCGATTCCATTCAATTTGTCAATCGATACGTATTCACCTACTTTGATTAACATCTCAGTCTTGAAGGCATCCAACTTCGATCAAACAATTTGGTCCAATTGGAGAAACTTGGTTGATGATACCTGGGTTTTGCCAAGTCCGCAACAGAAGGTTAGGATACTAGCACAAGACATACCAGAACCTCCGACTTCACTCGATATGTATTACTGGGTAGAATACGATCATGATTCTGATCTGGATGGCATTGCAGATCCTGATGAGTATGAACTTCTAACTCTGTATAGCGATGGCAACGTTCCTACTGCAAATTATACAGGAACTTTCAGCGATGATGCGAACAAAGGCGCAGACCCCCCCGGTAAGGTCAGTATCTATGTCATCGGGACTGATCTTGGTGGAAATGCAGTAGATGGAGGAATGGCAGGCTTTGATAACGACTTGGTTACATATGTTTCAATGGATGCAAAGACACCTAACATTCGCAATTTCTTCATCGAAGATTCTGATAGGAACCGTTTGCACAACCCAAGTGAAGGTGCACCATTCTATCAAGGCCCGTGGAACATGACAATGTATGCAGGTAACCAATATCATCTGATTGTCGAAGCGACTGATGACAATGGTTGGAGGGACATCAATTACTTCCAAATCGATCTTGGTCCAGCAGACATGGTTGTCTACTATTCTCCAAGAAACGATACAGCTTGGACTGATTCGACAGACATCGAAATTATTGAGAAAAGCAACGTAAGTGATGGTCCACAGGTTCTAAGAATGGATGGAGGACGTCTAATCGATCCATTCGAAGATGAGTTCTATCTCGATTTGCCAATTAGGATGAACTGGGATATTATCGGAATTGGGGGAGGAACGATGATTCCTCAACTCAGAATCAAAGATATGGACAGAGATCCTTCATTGATGAGTGAAAGTGGCGGTAGGCACAAGCAACGTTGGGTTTACAGCGATGGAATCCAATTGGATTTCAGAAATGGAATAACCCCGTCGTTTACCGACCGTTCTGAACCTTATTCACAAGATATTGAAATCGCTTTCGTGTTCCCTGGAGATACCATTTCGATGGAAGGACAGTACGCATATGTTGACGGACTCAACTTTGGAGTCTACGTATTGCCAGAAGGAGAATTCACAATCGAGATAACTCGTGAAGAAGCAATGAGGAATGCTGACTTGGGTTACTTTGCATATCCAGCAGGTGGTGCTGATGGTTCCAAGTCTGACGGTCCAACATTACATACAATCGATGGTGGAGCGTTCAATATTAGCATAACAGCCCCTACGATCAATAATGAATACACCTACTCCTTCAGACTTGTTAACCTTCCAGACGGAGCAACCGACTCAACCGCTGCAATTTGTGATGGAAACGATGCATTTGGTTGTGGTTCATTCAAGATTAAGGTCGACGCCAGTCCACCCGAAATCGATGATGACTCATGGCAAGCAACTTCGGGAATAAACGGGGATGTCTTGGCTAATTTGATGCCTTCATCGACAATTCATTGTGTTGATGTAGAGGCAGTTGTCGAAGAAAATGCGGCTCTTCTATCAGGTGAAGTCAACTTGATGTGGGGCTTCTACAAAGACCAAGACNNAAATGANNTGTGGCCAGTATTTAGACAGAAGTTCAGCNNACCTCTATCANANCCNNTGGANNTGAANATTNAAGGTGGANANTANNTTGTTNNNGCAGATTGTGTCGATTTGTGGCCAGATATTGNNNATCCAACTCAGGNTCAGATCGATNATGCTGGAATNGAAGTTATTCTGTGGATAGAAGGTAGAGATTCNGCAGGCTGGAATATTGAAGGCGGTGGCCCTNNAACTGGTNTTGANGGANTNACNAGAGTCAGTGGAATTTATTCTAANGAGGCAGTTCACAACTCNCAATANCGATTGGTATACGAAGAAGCCGAATTTACGGTAATCGACGTTCGAATGACTCCNAAGAANCCTGAAGTNGGNGATANTCCNGANCTAGAAATTACTTTGAGAAACANAGGNTCTAAGGAAGGAAACATCACTCTNGAAATCCANTCTGTNAAGGANGGNGGATTCCCTACGACCGAGTTAACTATGACGACAGAAGTAGTTCCTAGCGGCGAAACAGTAAACGTATTCATAACAGACTTGGAAGTGTTTGCTGAACCAACTAGTGGGATGTACTTCATCATTGTAGATGCNGANTCTAATCTGCCAATGTGGAACGGTTCTGATGTAAANAAGGACTTCAATGTAGCAGAAGCATCAGANGATGAAGGATTATTCGCTGGTGCTGGAATGTTGATTGTTGTAGGTCTAGGTACCTTGATTCTCATTCTATTGCTGGTTGTTGTAGTACTGGCAAGAAGAGGTTCAAGCGAAGGGACTTATGAGTATGAGTACGAATATGAGGATGAAGAAAAATCCTACGTAGATATACCGAAAGCAGGACCTCCTTCTGCAGGACCACCTCCTGCCTCTGTAGATCCACTAATGGCTGCAGCAATGGCAGAATTCCCTCAGTGGGACCAAGCCACAATTCAAGGTTACTTTGACCAGGGTTGGGATATTGAAAGTCTCAAGGATTGGGTTAACAGCAATCAGTGATTTACGATGAATCTTGATTGGAAAGATATCCATTGGAAGGACCCCGATGGGGGCACAATAGTGCTCCATGGGGTATTGCCTACAGTTGTTTTTCCCAACAGTATGAGGCCTCGTCTAACTTGGCACGGCCTTGGGATAATGGGCTCAAGTGAAGAAATCGATGTTTGGGCTGAGGAAGAGAAAGCNGAGGCCAAAGATCCTGGAATTAATCTTGACAGNGCCATCCTCAACGGCGGACTTGACGGTTTGTATCTCGAGATGTTAGCATTTGGTGTTGAGGGACTTCAAGTTGGAAAATTCCCAGACCCAGAGCCGAGAAGATTACACAAAGCTGCGGTNAATCACGACCGTTCAGTTTTCTTTGTNGAACCAGATATGGATGACGAAGACTGGGCAGAATTTCTGGGNAANGAAGCAAAAGCAATGACTCGCCCATTGAAATTAGCAAGGATAATTTTCACTTCTAGACGCTGGAGAAAAGGTATCAAAAGAATGCGTAAACATGTGGTTGAACAGCCTTCACGCGAGCCTGATGGCTTGCAGGCAGCAAGTGCTTTAGCAGCAACTTGGTGGAACTTAAACCGGGAAAANTCAGTCGAAGAATTAAATCATGCCAAGGATGTAAGATTTGCCGCAAGATTACGTGGTAGTTTGGCTACATTGCGCGAAGAATTTGGTGATGAAGCATTATTGCTTGTTCCAATACAACAAGCTTGGAGGAAATCCATGTTAGTCGCCTTGGAGTCATTGCCTGATGCAGAGAGTTCTTCACCAGTGAGCGCTTCGGATGGAGAGGAGGAGTGATTATGAGTGGGACAAAAAACATCGATGTCCGCGTAGAGAANCTACTTGCTCGCTTCACTCCTACACCTCCTGTAGATCTTGAAGAAGCCGTAGAGAGGCTNGGTGGCGTTGCCAATGGNGACGTAATCATCAAGATGCTTGATTCTCCTAGAGCNACCTTNATCATAGATANTGAAGGTAGAATNGTTGTTCATGGGACTCATCGCATTGAAGCGGCAAGAGCAGCAGCTAAGGAAATGCTTCTGAGAATGGGTAGGGANGATTCTGGACTAGTNACTGAATTAGGTCCTATCGTNGCNTCTTTCGATTTCGGTGAAGNGATTCCAATAGAGAACATCCGGGCTAATTTNGGTAGTGGGACTTCGTCTATGGATGAAAGGCTCGGTTGCCTGAGACTTGAAGACACTCGTCATGATCTCGAACTTTTGATTTGGCCAAGTGGTAGATGTGTAGCGCTAAACGCCCGCCATCCAAACATGGTCGCCATGTCGGCAGTGCATTGGAAATCGAAGTTTGAAGATAAGAAATCGTTCAAGGTGTGAATCTATGGATTGGAAAGGCCCAATCCTTGATGATCATTTCCACCTCAATCGGAATGGCAGATTTTTGGATGCAGCTAACGACTTTTTGCGAGTTGGCGGCACAGATTTGGTNCTAGTTCATTGCCCTAATTTTGCATCTCCTCCAGTTACAAGAGAAGGTCANAGCGAAGCATATGCAGACNCAATTGCGATGGCCCAAAAAGTACGAGAATTAGGGCTGGGAGTTCGAGTTATCCTTGGGCCTCATCCCGCAGCATTCGCTCATCAGTTCGAGTCTCTTGGCGATAGGGCAGAAGAGAATTATTGGGATAGTATCGAAACAGCCCTCGAGTTTGTGCACCAAGGATTGGCGCATGGCATTGGTGAAGTTGGCAGACCACATTGGCCAGTATCGGATGAGATATGGCAGCGCTCAAATAATCTCTTGATCGAAACAATGCAATTAGCTGCCAGAGAAGGCATTCCACTTCAATTGCATGTGGAGGGTGAATCGGATGATACATACGGAGAACTTGCTGAAATGGCTGACAAGGCTGGCCTGGCAAGAGAAAAATTGGTCCGGCATTATGCTCCACCTAGAGTGGATGAATCATACACTCATGGACTCACGCCTAGTGTTTTAGCAGGTAGTGGCTCAATTGAGCAACTGATGGAGACTTTCGAATCCTCTTCTCATGGTTTTATGCTCGAAACCGATTACATGGACGACCCAAAAAGACCAGGTGCAGTATTGGGTCCAAAGACAGTACCAAAGCGTACAAGACAATTACTTGCTGCAGGTCTAGATGAGGATATTCTGTATAATTGTCACAGGGACTTACCTGAGCGTATTTACGGTCCATTGTAACCAAGACTTCATGACCTTGACTATCTTCGCAGGATGTAGTGGAAACGATGAAGAGAGTTGTTCTAATCTCAATTCTTTTGCTTTGTTTGGGTGCACCAATGAATGCCCAAGCACAATTCTCCCCGATTGGCATTGAACTTGACTGCGACCAAACGAACATCGAAATCAATGTCCATCCACAGCAAAACGCTCCTGTCAATGTAGGCTGCACATTAACGAGTACAAGTTCTTTCAGTCAACAAATTAAAATGGATTATTCAACCGAAGAAAATGGTTTCAGACTTGATATCTCAATATCAGATACCGTGGATTTAGAAGCAGGAGAAGAGATTGACTTCACTGCAACCTTCACTGCAACTGCTGGAATGGAAGTGAAATCGTCTGATTACAATCTTTCTGCTACAATAGAAAGTTTCGGCCAAGAACCAATTATGGTCCCAGCAGGCATGCTTAACCAAATCCAAGAATCAAATGGCCAAGTTAGTTCAACGCCATATTCAATGCTATCATTTAGTACAAATAAAGATACGAGCACTATTGTGCTTTCAGAAGAAATTGACGATGATGACGGCTGGTTTCTAGTAGAACTAAAGCTGGTTAACGATGGTAATTTTGATGACACGGTAATTGTAGAAATCGTAAACCTACAAGAACTTGCAGACCTTGACATCACACACTCCTTTTACAGCGTCAGTCCGCTTTATGTAGGGATTGACTCCTACAGGCAGGAGATAACAGCAGGCGCTACTTCTCAATCTGGATATTTGCAATTTGGAATAGATAAACTTCCTTCTGAAGATTTCACCTTTGAGATAGAACTTCGGGCTTATTCACTTTCTGATGATAGTGCCGATCCTATCGATCTATCATTAGAGGTACAGGTAGGGGGGAGTGATTCCAGCGGCGGCGTTCTTGGCCTAGACACTGTTTCTAATAGTGATCTGAAACTTGTCGGCATGGCTGGTGGCGGACTATTCGCCATAATTCTTCTTCTAGTGCTCATCTCTAGATTGACCAAAAAAGCAGGAAAGCAAAAAATTGCGGCTAAGCAAGCAAAGAAAGCAGCTAAGGCGAATAAAAGAGCCAATAAATCTCGTAGAAAGGCTGCTAAGAAGGCCGTGGAATATGAGGAAGAAATTGAGGATGACTTCGACGACGACTTTGATGACCTTGACGACGATTTCGATTTCGAGGATTTGTGACCGCAAATTCGAGTTTAGAAAATCACCTCTCTAAAGCCCATTTAGACCTGTTTTTCAATGGCAACAGTCATAGGCGTCATGGCAAGGGAAACACCTACCCTAAGGGTAGGTGCTAATCATGCTTGGTTTACAAGGTAAAGTCGCATTTGTTTTCGGAGTCGCTAGTGAAGACTCAATCGCTTGGGCTATTTGCAAAAGTTTAGCAGATGCTGGAGTCAAATTATATCTCGGATATCAGAAGAGATTCATGTCTAGGGTCTTCCAATTGAAAGACAAACTTCCAGCAATAGCTGGGTTCTATCCCTTAGACGTCGCATCAGATGCAGACACAAAAGAATTCTTTGATGCTTTTAGCAAAGAAAACCCCGGGATAAAAGCAGATATTTTGATTCATGCTATCGGTTTTGCACCGAGAGAATGTTTTGATCGCCCGATTTTATTTGTTGATGATGAAAGCATCAATACCGCTTACACAATTTCAGCAAATTCATTACAACGTTGCCTGAAGTTTGCCCTACCCTACCTAAACCCAGGCTCTTCGACAATTACGCTAACCTATGCAGCATCTACTAGGCATGTGCCTTCTTATGGAATCATGAGTATGGCCAAAGCAGCATTGGAGTGCTGGACACGTGAGTTAGCGTGCCACCTAGGACCAGAAGGGCACCGTGTTAACTCAATATCAAGTGGGCCAATTCGTACGATTGCTGCAAGCGGAATCCCTGGATTCGATAATATCCTAGACCATGTGGCAGAGAATTCTCCGCTGCGCAGAAATGTAACCCAATCCGATGTAGCGGGCTGCACTACATGGTTGGCTAGCCCTCTTTCATCCGGAGTGACAGGGCAATGTATCCACGTAGATGCCGGCTACTCGATTACGATGGTCCCATCAAGCATTATGGGTGAGTGATAGCATGGCCATTACTACAGCAAACGGAAAACAGGTCGATGGTTTGAATCAGGCCCCGTTCGAACCTATCGCTGTAATTGGAATGGCGGCTTTGATGCCTGATGCAGACTCAATCGATCAATTCTGGCAGAATATTATCGACGCCCATGTTTCTATCAAAGAGGTGTCAAAGGACCGCTGGGATCCCGAAATCTACTGGGAAAACGGGTCGCCAGGAAATGTTAGTGAAGGTAAAACCTATTCAAAAATCGGCGGTTTTGTTGAAGGATACGAATTTGATTGGCGCCGATGGAAGCAACCACCGGGCACTCTTCCTCAAATCGATCCATGCCAATTATGGGCAGTCACCGTTTCAGCAGATGCAATCGCTCACGCAGGTTACGGAGAGGGCGGCAAAACATTGGACAGAGCTAGAACCGGAGTAATATTTGCAAATGCATTAGGCGGCGAGAACAGATCAGAATCTAACCTCAGAGTATACAGTGCAGAAATGAGGCAAATCGCACTAGATAGTGGCGCAACACCTGCCCAGGCTGAAGCAATGGTTGAGAAAATGAGTGAAGGCACACCTCGTATCAATGAAGATACCATGCCGGGCGAATTGGCTAACGTAGTCAGCGGCAGAGTTGCCAATTTGCTAGATTTGCAAGGTCCAAATTATTCTACAGACGCAGCATGTGCATCTTCAATGGCCGCATTACTCGATGCCTGTCGTTTACTTCAAACCAGACAAGTAGACACAATGCTTGCTGGAGCAACAGATAGGTGTATGGAAGCACCGGCATATGCTAAGTTTAGTGCGATAGGTGCACTTTCACCTACGCATTCAACCCCATTCGATGCAAGAGCAAACGGATTCGTGATGGGAGAGGGAGCAGGGGTGCTCCTTCTGAAGAGATTGTCCGATGCAATCCAAGATGGTGATGATGTCAAAGCGGTCATTCGCGGAGTAGGCGGGTCATCTGATGGCAGAGGAAAAGGAATCACTGCTCCAAGCCAAAGAGGACAGGTNCAGGCAGTTAGNAGNGCATATGCGCAGGCTGGNTATGAGCCATCAACAGTTGAATTAGTCGAAGCACACGGAACCTCCACAAAAGTAGGAGATGCAACTGAACTCTCAACNCTGTCTTTGCTTTGGAATGGTCTTGATGGTGGCGATCACATCGCAGTTGGTTCGGTCAAAAGCCAAATTGGCCATCTAAAGGCAGCTGCGGGAGTTGCTGGAATAATGAAGGCCTGTAATGCGCTTTATCATGCAACAATCCCTCCAAGCGCAGGTTTCGAGAATCCTAATCCTACCGTAGAATGGGATCAAATTCCGTTCTTTGTTCCAACCAAGGCTTTGGATTGGGCAAAGCCTGAATCAAANCCTCGNAGAGCNGGAATTTCTGCNTTNGGATTCGGTGGGACAAACTTCCACGTAGCTCTCGAGGAATACAACCCCGATTTCCACGCCAATATGGTGGCTGAATGGGACGGGAGATGGGAGGCATACGCAGGAATCACAACAAATTCTTCTTCNAAACCNTCGATGACCCATGAGGAGCTTAAGGCGGTAGAAGGCGGCATCCTACTGCTTTCTGGNGACTCAATAGACTCTATCAAAACTAAATTATCCGCAATTACTTTTTCAGATTCGAATTTTGATAATGATCCAAACGGAATAAGGCTGTCCTTCGAGTTACCTGATCACTGGTCCTATGAAACCAGTGACACGGTCAGAATGGCATTGATTGCTACCAGTTGGGCGGAATTCAACAAACGNAAAGATTTGGCGATTAAAGCGATGGACGATGAAGGCAAATGGGGCTTCTTGATGAGTCAAGGAGTTCTAATCAGTAACGACCCAGCACTACCTGGTGATGCCAAAGTAGCCCACATGTATCCTGGACAAGGTAGCCAATATGTGGGCATGACGAAAGACCTTCACTCACGCTACACCGGAGTAGGCGATGTATGGGAGAAAGCAGATGTCACAATGGTCGACGTTTTAGATGGNGAAACTCTATCCTCCTTTGTGTTGAGAGACAATCTCANCGCAGAGGAAAAGAAAGAGGCAGAATTCAAACTAAAGCAAACCGAATACACTCAACCTGCAATGCTTACCGCAGATTTAGCGATNGAAGCCGCATTGAATTCACATGGTCACAAGCCAGACATGGTTGCAGGCCATAGCCTTGGAGANTATGCTGCNNTNATGAGTGCAGGNATTCTCGACATGGATGGAGCCCTAAGGGCAGCCGCAGCACGTGGGACCGAAATGGGCAGTGTTGAAATCGACGACAAAGGACTGATGGCAAGTGTTACCGCTCCATACGATAGGATTGCAGAAATCATCGAAGAGGTTGATGGCTATGTCATTGCGGCAAACAAGAATTCGCCAAAGATGACTGTAATCGCAGGCGAAACCGNNCCTGTCAAGGCAGCNATGTCTAGATTCGAAGCAGAAGGCTTCCAGACAGTTGCATTAGCAACTAGCCATGCATTCCATTCTAGGATAGTGGCTCCTGCTAATGAGCCATTACGCAGGNTCCTCGAAAGTTTAGAGATTAATTGGCCTAATATTCCAATTACAAGCAATGTAGATGGCGGCTGGTATCCAATGGATGATGGTGGCGATTCTAAGGCGGCCATGTTGTCAAAATTAGCACCTCAGATGGCTTCTAGCGTGGAGTGGACTAAACAAATCAATTCGATGTATGACGCTGGAGCAAGGCTCTTCCTTGAAGTTGGGCCTAAACGTGCTTTGACCGTTTTCGCCTCTCAAATCCTTGAGGGTAAACCGGCACTTCCCGTTATGACAAATCATCCAAAAGCAGGAGGGATTGCAACCTTCCTTTCNGCATTGGGAACACTCGCACTCGCAGGACGCACTCCACAGTGGCCGGGTCGAGATAGTCCTCATCTAACCGAGGCATTCCGAGCAGGACCTGTTGATGCAAAAGCTGGCTATACAAAGCCAGCCACCCCGCTTCGAGATAGAAGCAAACCTCTCCCTTCTAAGGGCGGAGAGGTAGTTACTCAAACAGTAGTAAAATCCTCGGAAGCATATTTTGATCCTGATGCAGCGAAGAAATCCCTGGTCGGGGAATTAATCGCCGAACAGACAGGCTATCCAGCAAAATTCTGCCAAGGAAACGTAGACATGCGCGCAGTACTTGGAATGGACGACAATCAAATTCAAGCCGTAGTCACATCTGTCCACGCACGTTGTAGTACCGACCCCGATTGGGACATAACAGTTGCAAACACACCTGCGGACATTACTCGCTGGATTACTTCCGCTCCAGNAACNGGAACTAAATCTAGAGCGGTAAAGATAGATGATCGAAATGACGACCCGTACGTAATNACTGGAATNTCTCTNGGACTTCCAGGNGGCGAGAGAGTTTTCGACGAAGGCAACTTCGAAAAGCTCGTAAGTGGAGAAACATGTATCGCTGAAGTAAGCGATGAATACAAACAGCGTTTGCTTGACAAGAATATCGTACGNCTCATCAAAGGCAGAGACGGCAGTGTTGGAATGGACGCTGCAAAAGAATTTGGCGANATACCTCAGTTGGCTGGATTGAAGGCTGCTTTCGATCCATCAGAAGAATTCGGAATCGATGCAAAGATTGCTGCAGCCTGGGATATAGCAACCCAATTAGCGTGCGCAGCAGGACTGATTGCTTTGAAGGACGCAGGGATTCCTCTAACTCCAGTCGAACAGGTTGGAAAGGGCGGGCTGCGACTGATTAGGTCATGGCAGATGCCCTCTGCTTATCGTGATAGAACGGGAATCGTATTCTCATCTTGCTTCGCAGGGCACCAGATGGCTGCAAAGCATGCGAAGGTAAACGGCGATGATGGCGAAGGCAAATTCGACCGTAGATATCTGTTCCAAATATTGAACATGGGCCATTCACAATTCGCACAACACGTAGGTATTCGTGGTCCAAACACTACAATCAACCTAGCGTGCGCATCGGCTACGGCTGCATTTGGCGTCGCTGAGGATTGGCTTGCAAATGATAGATGTGACAGAGTGGTAATCATCTCTGCAGATGATGTAACCGGCGATGATTTGTGGGAATGGATNGGTTCAGGATTCGCAGCAAGTGGAGCTGCAGCAACTAGCAATGTAATCGAAGAGGCAGCANTGCCTTTCGACAAGAGAAGGAACGGCTTAGTTCTAGGAATGGGCGCTGCTGCTTTCGTAGTTGAAAGGAAATCAGAATCTGATGCAAGAGGCGTCCAACCAATGGCGGAATTACTTGGAACTAAAATCTCAAATTCGGCTTACCATGGTACAAGGCTAGATGTAGAAAATGTAGCCGAAACGGTGAATGATTTCATTGGCCAAATGGAAGAGANATGGGGCTTTGANCGTCATCAAATNGCACCGGACACCGTTTTCTTTTCTCACGAAACGTATACTCCGGCTAGAGGAGGTTCTGCTCAGGCAGAAGTCAAAGCCTTGAGAGATACATTTGGTTCTAGCACAGATTCAATCGTAATTGCGAACACAAAAGGATTCACAGGTCACCCGATGGGNGTTGGAATCGAAGATGCGGCNATGTTCTACGGGCTTATGACCGGTAGAATCCCACCGATTGCAAATCACAAAGAAGTAGACCCAGAGTTAGGAAATCTAAACCTGTCCAAAGGCGGAGATTATTCGAATCTAAAGTACGGAATGAGATTTGCCGCAGGATTTGGTAGCCAAATCGGTCTNTCATTAGTCAAGAAATTCGAATTTGCTGGAAACAGAATCGATACTAAGAAACTGTTAGCATGGAACCAATCTCAAGCTGGAACTAAAGATCTCGAGTTAAGGATACTGAAGAATAAACTGGTCGCCTATGTTGACGGTGAAAATAATCTGCATGGAGGAATCCAAGGAGAGGAATATGCTTNNCAATCTGNANAAGAAAGNAGTGCTGCGCCAGTAATAGCACAGCAAGCACCACCTCCAACACCTGAGCCAGCCAAGGTGCAAGAACCCGCTCCCGCTGAACCTAAACAGCCGGTTGCTGCAGTAGCGAGTAGCGGCGATACGACTCAAATCGTAATCGAGGTTGTCGTAAATCATACCGGCTATCCGGCAGACTTTGTAGAATTAGACCAAGATCTNGAAGGCGAATTAGGAATTGATACCGTAAAGCAAGCGGAAATAATGGCAGATATTCGAGAAAAGTTTGGATTGCCTGTTGACGAAGATTTCGTTCTAGCGGATTATCCTACACTAAATCACATGATTGCATACATCCACAAAATGCAAGGAAGCGGTCCTGCCACTGTTCCAACTACTGTAGAGGCGCCACTCGAGGTTTCCCCCCCTGTGGTCGTTGAACCAACAGCGCCAGCAACTCCAGCGCCAGCACCGGTCTTGGAATCAAGCGATTCAAGCGAGATTCAACCGAAGTTGATTGGAGTTGTAGTAAAGCACACTGGATACCCTGAAGACTTCATTGAAATGGACCAAGACCTAGAAGGTGAATTGGGAATTGATACCGTAAAGCAAGCAGAAATCATGGGCGATGTGCGAGAGATATTCTCCCTACCAGTCGATGAAGACTTCGTGCTATCGGACCATCCTACATTGAATCACTTCGTTGCATATATTCAGAAAATGACCGGGGGCNCTACAGCTACTCCAGTAATTGCTACACCAGCGCCTCAAGAAAGCGCTGTGAAAGCAGAACCGNTTTCAAAGCCAGCACCTCAGCCAGTGGCAACACCAGTTGTAAGTGATGATGGAGAGATTCAACCTAAGTTGGTAGGAGTAGTAGTCAAACACACCGGTTATCCAGAAGATTTCATAGAGATGGATCAAGACCTTGAAGGAGAATTGGGAATTGATACCGTAAAGCAAGCAGAAATCATGGGCGATGTTCGTGAAATCTTCTCCTTGCCAGTTGACGAAGACTTTGTCTTAGCAGACCATCCTACTCTCAACCACTTTGTTTCTTACATTGTAAAGATGAAAGGAGGAGGCTCAGCACCCACAACTCCAGAAACCACTACGGTTACTGAAACGCCGGCTACACAGCAACCAGTTGCCGTATCACCGGNAGAGGTTGCACCACCTCCTGCAAGCAATTCTTCACGCCGCTGGCAAGTCGAGGTAGAACCATGCCCTGCAGTTGCAGAAGGTTTGCCAATCGGAGGAACAATTGTACTCACTCAGGATTCTTGGGGAGTAGCCGATGCTCTTGCAAATAGATTAGCAGANAAAGGCCTTTCAGTTGCAAAGATTGGTTTTGAATTCGGTGCNAAAGCAGTAACTGAGCAAGAGGAATTATCCGGTCACACATATCGNGCAGACCCTGGAAGCGAAGAGCAAATCGCCGATGTGTGNTCTAGAATTAATGGGGTAGGAGGAGTTATTCACTTGGCTCCNTTATCGCTTACTGGAAGTTCATGGGAATCAGAAGGAGCATCAAACCAAGTCAATCTTGCAGCACAATCCTGGTTTGGTTTACTCAAAGGATTGGATTCACAATTAGGCACGATCTCCTCGGGAATTGTAGGTAGCGTTACTGCAATGGATGGTAGACACGGCAACCGCGGCGAGAGGTTCAATTCTCTNGCATGTGGAGCGAGTGGAGTTACAAAATCATACGCATTTGAGCGTACAAACCTACGCTGCCGAGCTTTAGATTTGCATCCAGAATTGATTATCGATGCCGAGGCAGCCGCTGAGTTGATTGAAAACGATCTATTCAGTGCAGGNGGCGAGGTTGAAATTGGAATTGACAGAGATGGTCGAAGATGGACCCTAGTATGCTTCGCTGAAGACTTAGTTGAAGAAATCAAACCTCTGGAGTCAGACGACTTATGGCTGGTTAGTGGAGGCGGTTCTGGTGTAACCGCAGCATCGATTATTGGTGTTGCAAATGCAAGTAAAAATGCAGGTGCAACATTCCTCTTACTCGGCCGTAGCGGCCTTGTCGAAGAGACTTCATCATGGCTGGATTGGAGCGAAGAAGAACTCAATGCTAGAAAGATGGAGCTAAGAGAGGAACTAATCGCAAATTCTGATAGTGGCAAAGTCACTATGGTTGAATGGAACAATGCGTGGACAAAGTTGACACGCAGTATGGATATCTATCGTACCATCAGTGAAATTGAATCCTCAGGTAACAACGCAGAATACCATTCAGCTAACGTAACAGATGTGAAGGCAATAGGTAGTGCAGTTGGTTCAAGAAACGTCACCGGAATTGTTCACGGTGCAGGCCTAGAAGAATCCAAATTGGTTGCTGATAAGTTNTGGAGCACATTTGATCTGATTGTTAGAGTCAAAGTCGATGGCTGGAAAGCACTTACTTCAGTCGCTGGAGATTCACTCAGATTCGCATGTGCATTCACAAGCGTAGCCGGAAGATTCGGTAATGGCGGTCAAACAGATTACGCAGCAGCTAATTCAATTCTCGACGCTGAGATGGCTCGGCTTACAGCAAATTCAGAATGTAGNGCCGTCGCTATCGGCTGGACTGGATGGCGAGATGTCGGAATGGCAACNCGTGGCTCGATTGAAGCCGTGTTTGAATCTGCAGGTATCGAAACCTTGGCGGTTGAAGATGGCGTTGAGATATTCGTCTCAGAAGCATTGGCAGGTGGAAAGCGCAGAGTATTGGGCTGTGGTTCACTGGGTATGATGGACAGATATGACTCATTTAGAGAACCACCATTGAAACTACCAGCAGATATGGCAGCATCTATCGCAGATCCTCGCCGTTTCCCTCTAATCGATAAATTGACTTCAATCGATGAAGGCAAATCCTTGGTGTCACAATGTACTCTATCTGTGAAAGATCATCCGTTCCTGAGCGATCACGCCATCGATGGTGTTCCATACCATCCAGGTGTAATGGCGATGGAAATGTTTGCTGAGAACTCTCTACTATTGCTTCCAGGCCANTGTTTAGCAGGATTCGAAGAGGTAACATTCGGTTTACCTGTCAAGATTATGAAAGGTGCAATGACAGTACGCGTCGAAGCAGAACTGGTGAAAAGTGAAGGCGATTTGAAATGGNTTCAATGCAGATTAGTGTCAGATTTGGTTAACTCCAAGGGAGAAGTCTTCGGCGAGCCACGTCTACATCATCAGGCTAAGGTCAGATTGGTTTCATCAAGTGATGATTTGCGCCCCTTCTTACAGAACGAGGTAGATTCATTGCCGATGATAGGAACTCCACCTGATGGTGAACTACAACACCATTCTAGTTTCATCTATCTGAGATATTTCCATGGCCCTAGATTCCAGTCTCACGGCGGAGTATTACGAGGAATTGACGGCGGAGTAGACGGAATTGCTCTAATGCGTCACCAACTACC
>NZGQ01000017.1 GCA_002689565.1 Methanobacteriota archaeon
GAGAATATGTCCATCAAGGAATCTCACAAAAACAGTTCAAACGACAATTCCGACTATCCGAGTACGTAGAAGTAAACGGTGCTTCGCATGTGGATGGCATCCTGTCAGTCAGTCTGAAGGTTGTTGTGCCGGACGAGAAGCGACCACGAAAAATTAATATTTCATAAATTTTCGTGGAGGAAAATCATGAACCCATTAAAAACTGTAAAACACTTCAATCGAAGTGAGACAGTAGGGAATGTGATGTTGTTAGTTGTTACTATGTTTACCATGGTACTTGCTATCGCACCACTTGCCTAATGTCATCCCCTAGAGGGGCGCAAGTCCCTCTACCTTTTTGGATATATAATGAGTATGATTGCTTATCAAATTATAATAAAAGACGATCCAGTCTCTGAAGAATACGCACAATTATCTCGTGAATCCTTCAAACCTTTAACAGACGCAGGTATCCTTGAGATACGTACGTTCGATGCTATAACACCAGACTCCCCCGAATTCGAAGAACATAAGAACAGATACGTCTGGGAAAAGTCTTTGATGAACGCAGATTCAAAACGGGAAGGTGGTAAAGATCTCCCTATGCATTCTCCAACAGAGATTGCGGGTATGTGTTCTCACTGGGAACTTATGCGTATGCAGTCCGAGACAGAAGAGATGTTCCTTGTACTCGAACACGACACTTGGTATAATGGTGGTGACATCGAATACTTCAAGAAACTTATTGAGATAGATGCCCTGTATCTAAACATTGGATTGTTTATGGGATGTTATGGATTTGAGCAGGAGACTGCTCGATATCAATATGAGTTGTTATCAAAACGAGACTTCCCAATTAACTGTGGGCCCTATTGTGTTCTCAATAGATTGTTCCAGACATATACTACAAGATATCTACAACTCAAAGAAATAAAGTATAGGGGAAGGGGAGTAACTGCTGTGCACCCATGGCACCATTGTGATACTCTACATCTTGGTTGGGATGTAAGAAAACCATTCAATGAATATGATCCACATAGAGAAACGAATAAATGGTATACACCAACAACCCAAGTCATATCAAAACAATTAAAGGTTACTCAACACCATCATTCGTACAAAGAAGAACACATTGAAGAACCTTGGAATAGACATAAATTATTTCATATTGTCCCTTGACATTTATTGTCTAACCTGTTATAATGGTCACCATGAAAGATAATATTATAGATTACTGTAACAATCCATACAAAGTTCCTATGTTCACTCATAAGGAATGGCACGACATACGTGCACGTAATACACATCCAGATGATCAGCATACTGGATCAGTTTGGTTTATGGAGCAGGTGAAGGATTATGTCAATAATCACAAACCCCCGTTACCTATCAAGAGACCGACTATAAATGAGATGTCGGACTCATTCAATAAACTATTAAACAGTAACAGTAAGTCCAATCTCAAGAAGAATCTGGATCCTACTACTGTACGTAATAAGTTTGATGAGAAGGTAGAAGTTAAGTATGCTATGTCATGCGGTCATAACTTCAATGATGTGAGTAATCATTTCCACTGTGACAATCGTTACACTTGTGGTCATGCTACCGCCGCATCATCACAGTATGCGTGGGACAATCCATACTCTTCAAGATTTCATTCTATGATGTTGTATCTGTTCCGTGAGTTCAAAGGAGAAACCTCTCCGATTGATGAGCAAAAGTATCGTGCTATGTTCAGACTCTCTGGATATGTTGCTACACAGTTCAAACCATCTGTTGCTAAAACTATATACGAGACCGAAGGTGCGAGGAAAGTAATCGACATCTCTTGTGGATGGGGTGACAGACTTGCGGGTTTCTATACATCTAATAATACCTCAGAGTATCTTGGATGTGATCCCAACACCGAATCATATGAGTTATACAAGAAGCAGTGTGTTGCATACGAAGAGTTATTGCAGTCACCATTGTTTCCTGTAGAAACTACCTTCACCGATCATGGTGATTGGTTCGAGGTGACTGGATCTAAGAGGGTACGCATATATAACAAACCTGCCGAAGATATGGACTGGGATAATATATGTGACGGTCAGTATGATCTCATGTTTACTTCACCCCCTTATTTTGGAATCGAGAAATATGCAGAAGGATCTGCATCCGAAGACGATCAGTCTTGGAAAAGATACAACCAGTACGACCAGTGGAGAGACACATTCTTCTATCCTGTTATGGATGCTATGAAGAAGCACTGCAAGAAAGTTATGATTAATATTGTTGACCCTGTGGTTAATGGTAAACGTAATTATATTGAGAAGGATATCATAGACAGATATGGCATAGACTATGTTGTAGGTATGATGATATCCAAGAGACCAAATTCAAGTGACATGTCAGATCACTACAGAGTAGAGGACGATAAGAAGTTAAACTTTATCGAACCAATATACGTAATAAAACCTTGACATTGCCCCACCTATTTGTTATAATGAAACATTATTGAAGGATTACTTATGGATTTTTACACCAACGTTTCTCGTTATGGAAACAACCTACTGGTACGTGGATACCAGAATGGGCAACCTGCCCAACGCAAAGTTCCGTTTGAACCTACCCTATTCATCCCATCTAAAGTTGGTGGATCCTCTGGGTCTTGGGATACTCTGGATGGCAACAAGGTAGAAGCAATCCCCTTCGAGAACATGAAGGAGGCAACCGACTTCTACAAAAGATACGAGCATGTGAGCAACATGTCTATCTACGGTAACACCAACTACATTGCACAGTACATCCAAGAGCAATACCCCAACGACATTAAGTTCGACAGATCTCTGATCCGTGTAAACAATCTCGATATTGAGGTCGAGTCCAGTGAAGGATTCCCCGAACCAGATAGGGCAGAGTATCCTGTCATTAGTATTTGTCTCAGACAGAACGATGGCATCTACCGTGTCTGGGGTCTGGAGCACTACGAGAATTCTCGTGACGATGTATTATTTGTGCAGTGTGACTCTGAGCATGACCTACTATCCAAATTCCTTGAGCACTGGAGACATCACTCTCCAGATGTAATCACTGGTTGGAACGTACGGTTCTTCGATATGCCATACCTAATTAACAGGACTCTCAAGATCCTTGGTGACCAACGTGTCAAGCAATGGTCTCCGTGGGGCAACGTCAAAGAACGCACCCTACTTATGAATGGTAAGCAGAACCAGTTCTATAACATCGAAGGCATCGAGGTACTTGACTACCTTGAAGTCTACAAGAAGTTTACCTACAACCTACAAGAATCCTACAGACTGGATCACATTGCCCACGTAGAACTCGGAGAGAACAAACTCTCGTATGAGGAGCATGGCAACCTGTTCACCCTGTACAAAGAAGACTACCAGAAGTTCATTGACTACAATATCAAGGACGTGGAGTTGGTTCACAAGATCGATGAGAAGTTAGATCTAATTACTCTCGTACTTACCATGGCATACCGTGGTGGTGTGAACTATACCGACACTCTGGGTACGACTGCTATCTGGGATGCTATCATCTACCGTTTGCTATGTAAGCAGAAGGTTGCAGTACCACCCAAGGTAGAGAAACCCAAGACTCCCTATCCAGGCGGTTACGTTAAAGAACCACAGGTTGGATCTCATGACTGGGTTACTTCGTTCGACTTGAACTCCCTGTATCCTAACATCATTGTACAATACAACATGTCACCCGAAACTGTCATGGACGGGTTCGTTAACAACGTGAGTGTTGATAAGTTTCTTGATGGATCTGCCACTATGAGTGAAGACGGTTACTCTGTCGCACCTACTGGTGTAAGATTCACACACGCACGTGAGGGTGTGATCCCCACGATCATTAAGAAGTATTATGCGGAACGTAGACTCGTGAAGAATGAGATGCTACGTCTGGAGCAAGAGAACCAAAACAATCCTACTAAAGAACTTGAGTACAAGATCACCTCGTTGAACAATCAGCAGATGGCAATCAAGATTCTTATGAACTCACTCTATGGTGCACTGGGTAACAAGTACTTCCGTTACTTTGATCAACGTGTGGCAGAGAGTATCACCCTTGCGGGTCAGTTGGCAATCAAGTGGGCAGAACGTGCCGTCAATGATGAGATGCAGAAAATCCTCAAGACAGACGAAGATTACGTTGTTGCGATTGACACTGACTCCGTTTACATTCGAATGGGTGCTCTGGTTGACCAGTTCAACCCCAAAGATCCAGTTAAGTTTCTTGACAAGATCTGTGCAGACCACTTCGAAAAAGTTCTGGTAAAGTCATATGATAGTATGGCAAAAGTTACTGGTGCGTATGATAACCGCATGGAGATGGGACGTGAGGTGATTGCCTCTCGTGGGATCTGGACTGCCAAGAAGAGATACATTCTCAACGTCCACAACAACGAGGGTGTCCAGTACAAAACTCCAAAGTTAAAGATGATGGGTATCGAAGCAATCAAATCCAGTACACCGCAGGTTGTGCGTAATGCATTCAAGGAAACGTTCGGTGTTATCATCAACTCAGATGAGACAGCAACTCAAGCACACATTGCCGACTTCAAGAAAGCATTCAAGAAAATGCCCCCCGAAGATATTTCATTCCCTCGTGGTGTCACTAACATAACCAAGTGGCACAACACCAAGACCGTCTACAATAAAGGTACCCCTATCCATGTTCGTGGTGCACTCTTGTTTAACAAACAAGTCAAGAAGCAGGGTCTGGGTAAGAGGTTCGAACTGGTCAAGAATGGTGACAAGATTAAATTCTGTTATCTCAAACGACCAAACCCATTACAGGAAAACGTGGTGTCATATCCACTGAACATCCCCAAGGAACTGGGACTTCACAAATACATTGACTACGATATGATGTTTACTAAATCCTTCCTCGATCCGATCCAAGTAATTCTGGACGCAGTCGGTTGGGACGCAGAACCAGTAGCATCTCTGGAGGACTTTTTCGGATGAGAAAAAGACCACCCATGAAAACTACCAAGAAACAGATTGTGGATTGGTGTGAAAGACATATAGATGAATGTGATTATCCAGTAGATGCCTCAGAGATGGACACACATTGTTTTAGATGTGGTTATGAAAGACCAACTGAACGGGCACATACTGTCCCTTGGTCGAATTATGATTATGATCCCAAGTACGATTCACCACGATACTACAGATTACTTTGTAGTGAATGTCATGCAGAAGCACCCAATGTTATGGAAGAAACTGCAATGGACAAATGGATTATAGAATCGGCAGAAAAATATAATCTTCATAAATTTTATAATACCTACTGGAAACATAGAAATAAAATCGAAGAACTATTCGATAAAACTGGTCAACATGGATTTGAACCAATGAACCAATCAACGAAAGAATGGATTATAGATGAGTTCGTAAAATGGAAAGAAGATAGTCTTGAGAAAGAACTGAAGGAATTAGTCGTATAATAACACTTGACTTGTCCGAATGAGTATGATATAATACTCGTATTGAAACTGAGAAAACTAAATTATGATTACAGATGAAGACTATTCGAATCTCATGGCAACACGTGCTCATGTTGCTTCTGACCCTAATTGGGGAACCCTTATCGCCGAGAAAGAGTTTATCAAGGGAATGTCCTTGCTTAATCCACAATCGTATGGTTCTCGTATTGAGAAAAGAATCATGCATGACGTACAAGGTTATAAGATCAAAGCATCTGAGAACAAGGGTGACATAGGTCTTAACGGTAAGAATGTTGAGGTAAAAGTATCTCTACTTAATTCCGTTAACGATTCACTTAATATGGTACAGGTCAGATTGTTTCATGATGTTGACTACTACCTATGTGTTGCATATGATATGAGAGATATATCTACGTACAAGAAATATGTTTTCTTACTGACACATGATCAGATGGCACACGAGTGCAAACGTGCACATGCCGCTCATGGTACTAAGTCAGTCAATGAATTAAATGAGAACGTAGAACTTCGTTTGCAAGTAAACTGTAACGAAGGTGATTCGGTCTTCGAGAGATGGCAGGATGCCTACGGTATAAATCTTAATGAGATAAACCAATTTGTATGAATTATGAATTAACAATTTTTAAAAGTCAGTTCGACAACAAGACCCATAAGAAAGTATCCCTTCCTTCGTGGGTTGAGTTCGTTAAACTGCTGAAAGGTCTGAGTAATCAGAAAGGAGAGAAAGGTGGAGTGGATAGTAGTCCTCTTATTAGTCCTGCTGTTTTCCAAGACGGTGAGACACGTGCTAATAGATCTGTTAGTCATTGGGGTGGTTGGTGTGCTGTTGATGTGGACGATCATGATTTCACTAATGACGTTGGGACTTTAAAGGAGAACCTAAGTGAACAATTTTCTGATTTGGACTTTGTTTGTTACAGTACCGCTGGGTCTCGTGCTGAGTTACTTAAATTCCGTCTGGTCTTCCGACTTGACGAAACTGTTGAACAAGATAGAATCAAATCGTTCTGGTTCGCACTTAACACCGAACTCGGTGAGATTGGTGATCCGCAAACGAAAGACCTTGCTCGTATGTACTACGTTCCTGCACAATATCCAAATGCTCTTGATTTTTTCTTTGCTCATTCTGGTGGTAATGCGATAAACGTATCTGAGTTATGTGCGAAGCATCCATACGTGGAGAAGACAGGTAACTCATTTCTTGACAGACTTCCACCAGAGATGCAGAAAGCAGTAATCGAACATCGTAAGGAAAGTCTAAATAATACCGACTACACATGGACATCATATCGTGACTGCCCATTCTTCCCTAAACGTATGGGTATGGAATATAGAGCAATCACAGACACAGGTTGGTACTTAAAGATGTATCAAATCATGGTGGCAATAGCAGGTCACGCAGTCGCAAAAGGATACCCTATCACGGCATCTGAAATTGCAACACTGTGTAAAGAGTTTGACTCTGAGACTGGTAACTGGTATGAGAACCGACCAATCCAGACAGAAGCAGATAGAGCATTGGAATATATTTACAGGAACGGATAATGAGAAAATATTTAATAACAGGTGCGGCGGGATTCATTGGATCTCAACTCGCAAATAAACTACAAGAAGCAGGTGAAGATGTTGTCGGACTCGATAACTACAACGATCATCTATATGACCCATCTCTAAAAGAGGATAGGGTAATTCATTTTGGTCTGGATGTAAGACCAGTAGATCTAAGAGATGAAAGCAAACTTGCACAACTCCTATCAAAAGAGAAACCCACACACATTGTCCACCTCGCTGCATATGCGGGTGTACGTGATTCGTTCGGTAAAGAGAAAGCATATCATTCCAATAATATTGATGGCACACAAAACTTAATTGATCTATGCAAGGTGCATTGTCCAGAAGTACGTATTGTGTATGCATCAACCTCATGTGTATATGCAGGATCTGAATTACCATGGACTGAAGGTAATGAGGGTGGCAAACAATTGAATCCTTATGGATGGTCTAAGTGGACAAACGAATGTCAGTTCACTGCATCTGGTTTGAATGTTACAGGTCTAAGGTTCTTTACAGTATACGGTGAGTGGGGCAGACCAGACATGGCACTGTTTACATTCACTCAAAATATACTTGACGAACTCCCAATAACAGTGTATAATTATGGTAATATGAAACGTGATTTCACTTACGTGCAAGATATCATTAAGGGAATCGAACTCATATTAGAAGAAGATGTTAAGTCTGGAGAGATCTTTAATATTGGACGGGGTCAACAAGTTAACCTTATGGACTTTATTACTGAGATTGAAAAGAACACTGGCAAGAAAGCAATCAAGGATTTGCAACCCAAACATCCTGCGGATACATTAGAGACTTGGAGTAACACTGGTAAATTAGAATCACTGGGTTACCATCCAACTACAAGTATCCCAGAGGGTATTGCAAACTTTTATAAATGGTACAAGGAATATCACGGAGTATAATTATGGCAGATGATTTTGACAAGTTCGTACCCAAGACAGATGGGGAACCACAACCCAACACAGTAAGTAAAGAGAACCCATTGAAGATGGGTATTGTTGGTCATGGGTTTGTAGGTAAAGCAGTGGAGTATGCATTCCACCACCACATGATAGAACACTTCTTAGTTGATCCTAACTATGATACAAACATAGATGATCTTGTGAAGTGGGATCCATCTATAGTCTTTATATGTGCACCGACACCACAGAATCCTAAGAGTGGATTCGTTGATGCGTCTATTGTAGAAGATGCTGTACTAAAACTCATGTATAATACGAACGCATTTATTGTTATCAAATCAACAGTAACACCAGATATAATAGACAGACTTTATAACTCTGTAGAACCACAAGATATGGATAGGTTCATTTATAATCCAGAGTTCCTAACTGAGAAGTCTGCATGTGAGGATTTTGTGAATGCCGAACACCATGTGTTTGGTGGTACCGCAGANGCATGTGATGAACTNGCANANCTCTATGACATCTTCTCTCTATGTAAGAGTGACAAGTATTATAAGATGTCTGGATGTGAAGCATCGTTTGTGAAGTATGCCACGAATGCATACCTTGCAACTAAACTCACATTCTTTAATCAGTTGAAAGATCTGNTNGATGGATTTGATTGTAGTTACAATGTGGTCACTCGTGNTATGGGTGCAGATGATCGTATCGGTATTAAACATACAAGAGTNCCAGGCCCAGATAAGAAGAAGGGGTTCGGTGGTGCATGTCTACCCAAAGANACNATGGCACTNNTAAAGTTNTCNGANTCANGNGGTCNAGAATAATACTTTCGATTTATTGGAAAAAGTCTTGACAATCAACGGAAAATATCGTATAATGTATGATATAGATGAACGTGAAAAAGTTAATAATATAACATTTGGAGAAAGTGAATAATATGGGTTTGATGGATAAATTGAAAAAGCAGTCTACTGTAAAGGATACTGCAACACTTGCGACAAGCAAGTTCTTTGGTGTGACAGATATGGTACCGACAGATGTACCTATGGTAAACGTAGCACTGAGTGGAGATGNGGATGGTGGTGTAACGCCAGGATTAACAGTCCTTGCAGGGCCGTCTAAACATTTCAAAACTTCGTTCGCATTGCTTATGGCAAGTGCGTACTTGAAACAAAAGAAGGACGCAGTAATGTTGTTCTATGATTCTGAGTTTGGTTCACCGCAATCATACTTCGAAACATTNGGTATCGATACTGAACGTGTATTACACACACCAGTAAAAGATGTCGAGCAGTTAAAGATNGACNTTGTNGGTCAACTNGAAAACTTAGAAGCATCCGATGATGTNATCATTGTAATCGACTCTGTCGGTAACCTTGCATCTAAGAAAGAACTGGATGATGCACTTGACGGTAAGTCAGTTGCAGATATGTCACGTGCGAAAGCATTCAAATCATTATTCAGAATGGTAACCCCATACTTGAATATGAAGAAGATCCCAATGATTGCTATCAACCATACCTACAAAGAGATCGGTCTATATCCTAAAGACATCGTATCTGGTGGTACTGGTATCATGTATAGTGCTGATAATGTATGGATCATTGGTCGTAGACANAACAAGACTGGTACTGAGGTTACNGGTTATGACTTTGTAATCAAGGTAGAGAAGTCTCGATTTGCCAAAGAAAACTCTAAGATACCTATTAGTGTATCATGGGANGGTGGTGTAGANANATGGTCTGGTCTACTNGANGTNGNNCTNGCAGGTGGNTANGTNNNNAAACCAAGTAATGGTTGGTATCAACGTGCAGGTACTGAGAATAAAGTCCGTAAAGATGTAACCCTAACTGAAGAGTTCTGGGCACCTATCTTTGCTGAGACAGACTTCAAAGAATTTCTGAAGAAACAATATCAGATAGGCTTGCNAAGTGNCGNAGAACTTGATATAATGGTTGAAAATGAAAACACTGGATCTTAATAAACCGTCCGAAGGTCTCGACTATGAGTTGATACCTGTTGAGTATGTCGATAATGAAGCAGCGTGGGATGTTCGCATCCTACGTGGTTCCTTTACCGAGACAGTGATCCGATACGGAACTATTCGTGTCGATGGTGAGAAAGATCACTTATCCTTTGACTTCCGTGTTGTGGAGTCACCAGAGTCTGGACTGAGTTCAGATGATGTGCCACTACAAGAACATGCAGGTGATATCCTGTTTGATATTCTTGAACGTGGAATGGATGAAGGATGGGTATACGGAACTGATAAATCTAAAGATAATGGAGAAGCAATTGGAAATAAAACTGGAACAAACAATACTGAGAAACTTACTCACGAATGATGCGTACACTCGTAAGGTCGCCGCATTCTTAGCACCCGAATATTTCGAGGGTGTATACAAAGGACTATTCTCAGAGTTCACTAAGTTCATTGCAAAGTATAACAAACTTCCTACACAAGAATCATTCAAGATTGAGATTGATGAAGCAGACAGAATGTCTGACGAACACTATCGTCATGCCATGGAGATCCTTCCTAACATCTTTAACTACGAGAAAGAGAACCTTGAATGGTTGGTTGATCGTACCGAAAAGTGGTGCCAAGATCGTGCAGTATACAATGCTATCATGGAATCTATTCAAGTCATTGATGGTAAGCACCAGACACTAACCAAGAACGCACTTCCAGATATTCTATCCAAAGCACTGGCAGTTACCTTTGATACAAACATTGGTCACGACTATATTGAGAATGTCGATGATCGTTATGACTTCTATACAACTACTGAGGAAAGACTACCGTTTGACCTTGACCTATTCAACCAGATCACCAAGGGTGGTTTACCTAACAAGACTCTGAACATTGCACTAGCAGGTACAGGTGTTGGTAAGTCTCTCTTTATGTGTCACTGTGCGGGTGCCGCTCTTACTATGGGTAAGAACGTATTGTACATTACTATGGAGATGGCAGAAGAAAGAATCGCAGAACGTATCGATGCTAATCTTCTGAACATACCTATTGATCAGTTAGAGAATATGTCACGTGATATGTTTACGGACAAGGTCGGTCAGATCTCTGCAAAGACCAACGGTAAGTTGATCATTAAAGAATATCCGACTGGGGGTGCAAATGCATCTCACTTCCGTGCACTACTGAATGAGTTGAAACTCAAGAAGAACTTTGTGCCAGACATGATCTATATTGATTATCTAAACATCTGCTCATCATCTCGTATGAAAGCAATGGGTGGATCAATCAATTCATATACATACATCAAGTCTATTGCAGAAGAACTACGTGGACTCGCAGTTGAGTTTGATGTCCCAGTAGTGTCTGCAACACAGACTACAAGATCTGGATACAGTAATGATGATGTTGGTTTGGAAGATACTTCTGAATCATTTGGTCTACCTGCTACTGCGGATCTAATGTTTGCCTTGATTTCAAATGAAGAATTGTCAAACAATAGACAGATCCTTGTGAAGCAATTGAAAAATCGATACAATGATCCAGTTGCTAATGGTAGGTTTGTGGTTGGTGTAGATAGATCCAAGATGCGTTTGTATGATGTGGATCAGTCTACTAATCCTATGAATCGTGAAGAAGACAATGGCCCTGCATTCGATAACAGTGCAAGTGGTCAAAGGTTAAATCAAGAGAATAGGTTTGGAGACTTTAAACTATGATGACTGTATGGGAACCATGGGAGATGACACTCTTTGTCATGGCACTAATGGGGATATCTAACTATGTTGGATACTACTTAGGAAAGATTAAGGGCATAGAGATAACTCTAAGGCATATGAATGACGCAGATTTAATGCGTGTAATGAAAGGAGACGATGAGGATGAGTGAAGTAAATCTGGT
>NZGQ01000018.1 GCA_002689565.1 Methanobacteriota archaeon
TGACGGATATCTGTGTATTGTGATTATCCTTGTATCATTAGAAATATTCCCACTTCTCATCTCATTTGCTATCATCTCAGTCCAGTCATGACAACCACTGCAGCCTGTAGAAACCCAAAGTATCAGTGTATTTTCTCCATTCGCATCCATGAGGACATCCATTCGCTCAATGCGATCTACATCTCTTCCCGCTGTATCTGCAACAATGTTGAGTCTTTCAGGAATCTGAAGTTCATCCTCTTGTTCGGTTTCTTCTACTTGAGGCGGCGTAGTACAGCCAGGAAGAACCATGATAAGTACAACCACTAGAAAATACAGTCTTCTGGCCATGTGTATAAATTAGAATTGTAGGTTTTGAAGATTTGTTTTTGAAAGCATGAAGTTATCACCACAATATTACTCGCAGTGACATGTACCAAGGAATGAGCATAGGTGTGGTCATTCCGGCAAAAAATGAAGCCAAACATCTACCAGATGTTTTGAGAACAATACCTGATTTTGTCGACAAAGTTGTTGTTGTTGATGACGGTTCGACAGATGGAACTGGAGAACTTGTAGGTGAAGCAGAACTTGTACGCCTAGAAGGAGAAGGTGTTGGAGCTGCAATCGATAGTGGACACCAAAGATTGTTGGAACTTTTTGATGGGGATTTTGTCTCAATAGTCATGGCTGGTGATGGGCAAATGGATCCCAGTGACATGATTGGATTAATCAAACCAATAATTAGTAATCAAGCGCATCATGTCAAAGGTGAACGACTTGATAGAGCCGGGAAAATGCCATTGATTAGGAGATTTGGTACGTTCTTGCTTTCAACATTAACAACTTTGGCTTGTGGTCAAACCATTAGAGATTCTCAGTGTGGTTATACCGCAACAAGTAGCGAAGTTCTCAAATCATGGAATTGGAACTCATCATGGAAGGGTTACGGATATCCAAATTGGTGGCTCATGCGGCTTTCAGAAAATGGATGGCGTATCAAGCATATTCCTGTAAAAGCAATTTATGAGGGACAGAAAAGCGGAATCAGAATTGTATCCTTCTTACCTAAAGTGTCATTGATGTTGTTATTTTCACTTCATGCAAGGGTTCTGCGGAATACTGTAAAAAACCCAAGCCTAGCATTGATTATTACATGGGCAAGTTACGTAGCAGGATGGGTTTTCAATCCATTGATGTTTGTAGCTACTCACTTAAGTGATAGAATACATGTTTCATCTATATTGAGGGATTGAGATGCGAAGGCCAGGAAGATATGCACATGCAAGACATATCCTGGTAGGTTCCAAGGCTGAAGCCCAAAATATACTACAAGAAATTGTCAGTGCAAAAAAACCATTTAAGATGTTCAAGAAAATGGCAAAAGAATATTCCAACTGCCCCAGTTATGAGAAAAAAGGCGATCTTGGAGAGTTTCATGAAATGGGAATGGATCCTGCCTTTTCAAAACAGGTCTGGCTACAAGATTTGGAGCAATGTGACTGTTTCATCAAAACCAGATTTGGTTTCCACCTAATCTGGGTTCATTCTAGAGATGAATGAATCAGTACCTGGGTGGTTGCTGGCCAAATTGNTGCTGCTGNTTGTACTGTTGCTGCTGGTTGTACTGNTGCTGTTGATTGTACTGTTGCTGTTGATTGTACTGTTGCTGTTGATTGTACTGTTGCTGAGCAAATTGTCCTTGGNCCATATTTGGATTACCAAAGTTAGCCTGAGCTGGAGACTGATTGAAATTCGCAAACACNTTTTGTGTNGACTTACTCATCTCTTTCCACCATGGTATATGTGACTTAACTAATAGACTAACCCAATTTATAGATGCAACGATACAACAAATCAATGGTAACCAATTAACATGAAAGTAGAATTTATCATATGTGGAATCACTAAACCAAACGCCATCTCCTAGTAGATCCGGTAAATTGACATACATGATTATAGTAAATATTAGAGCGATAACAACCAAAGGCGCACTCAAAATATTCAACTGGCCCAAACCGGAGAAAGTTTTCCCTACTGAAGGTATTAGCGCCATAGACATAAGCATAATTATACTCAAATTTATCCACATTATTGTGAAGAATAAATCTTCCACAAGTACGTAATTTCCGATTGTTGAACTGGCAACTTCAGCGTACTCATCATCATCATATCCATCATTTCCTGTTAGCATATCATCTAGTGCAAGCATANTAACCGGAAACAGATACGTACCTTTTGGATCATCTGCCTCAATTTCATCACTAGCGTATGGAAGGTATCCAATAGGTACCAGAGGTGATAGCAAGAACATAATCAGTGACATGGATAAAAACAATTGTGAGCGTCTTAGTACACTGCGAGATATTTGTGTATCCTGTGACAATAGATCCTTGACACTTGCTATAATCAAACTACCTAGTAGCAAACAAAGCATGCTTACTAAAGCCCCGTAGTAAACCATTACATGCAAATGTTCACGCACCCCGGCACCTCCAGCATTAGATAGAGTTGAGAGATAAGCAGCAATAGTAATCGAAGATTTTCGAGCCAAAAATATACCGGTCACAGTGGTTGCAAGACCGAAAAGTGTCGCCAAAGGCACCTTAAAGCGTATATCAAAAGGTATTATTCCACAAATTAGACANAATGCAGAAAATATCAAGATTAACACNAAATAACTAGTCAAAGGNGAGTATGCNAGAATAGCAGTATCGTAAGCANCTTCACCTTCTACAATGTCATAATAATCTTCACAACATTCCTCCCAATCTTGACCCTCAAAATCACTCCATTTTTCTGCATCTGAATCAAAGTCTTGAGCCTNTGCATACCAAGGAACNCCGCTTGCATCCATNATTAATCCTGCAATTGCNGTAACTAAAATNAACGCAGAAAGTGCAACTATCGCNGCTTGCTTTGAGATAGTTTTGCTGATGTAGTTCATAACACTCGGACTATGTTTTTTGATATAAAACAACCTNAGNCACAGGATTTATCAATTCACAACAAGTTAAATTGATGGTAAAAAAAGTGGGTCTGCCCAGATTTGAACTGGGGTCCAAGCGTCCCAAACGCCCGAGTATAGGCCAAGCTAACCCACAAACCCTTCCAAACCATGCGCAAATGTTCCCCTTCTTGAATGTCACCCAAGAAGTAGGTATGTGCCATCATCTCGTCTGATTAGTAATCCTTGACTAACAGCTTCCTCAGCTACATCTTCTGCATCAACTGTTATTCCCTTACCTCGTAAAGCACCTGCAAGCCTGTCGATTCCAATTATATCATCAATAGCTGCTGTTCTGATACAGGCGAATAATTGGCTTGCACTCGGATTTTCATTAATTTCTATTGCCTTTGGCAACCTCTCTCGCATTTCATCTCTGAGGCTTTCTGGCATGTTGGCTATCGCAACTTCTCTTTGTAATTCACTGGCATTATCTACNACAGATACTATTTGCAGATCNTCGCCTGCTTGATATCCACAATGAGGACACTTTCGATTTTTACCCATCACTCCCCAACAACGTTCGCAACTAGGGCAGCGAACTACGGTATACACACTCTCACCTCACAATGAGAAATCCGTATTACCACCAGATGGTTTTCTACTTCCAGGACGCATNGCGGGAGCCGCTGGTGCCTTTGTATCCACTCTNCTTGCAGCATTTGCCATCGCATCGGTTGCTTGACGTGTAAGACCTGAGCGAACTCTACCTACGTTTCCTCCGCCGGATAACTTGAGTGATTCTGGTAGGATTANTGCAGCCATAGCAACTCCATAATGACCTTGCGCAGCAGTTACTTCATCAACTGCTACATCAAAAGAGACTACCTCTAAATCACGGCTTGCTAATCTTCTTTGCAGGTTTCTTTTCAGAAGTGCCTCTGTTTCTTCGTAATCCAATTCTGTAGTTATCTTTGCTACAATAGCACACTCTTCACCTTCAGGAGTTGTACAAGCAGCCCAAGCAACACCTGCACATGCCGTACCTCCATTGTATGCATAAGAAGTGGCAAGATGACATTCGACTAGTGAACCCATAGGCAGGGGCATTGGAGGAGTTGCTTCAAATCCCATGGGTAGAAAGGCTCCTTGAACTTCAATCAATCTGGAATCACCCAAACCCATCTCTACTAAACCTTGATCATAAGCATCTTCAGCATTCTCGCCCCATGGAGCAACTGCAGTCATTAACCAACCAGGACATGCTCCCGCTGGAGCGGATGGACTCTTACCAGAACTCATCATAGTATGCCCGAGTATGGGCTAGGTTCATCAAGACCTTGGTACGAGAGATTAGTATGACCAGCAATTCCAGGGGTATTCTTTTGTTGGGAGCGAGCCTTTTGGTGGTAGCATTTGCAGGAATGTCTACTGTTTCAGGAACTGGCTGGATAATACCCATGGCTACATTATTATCTGGAATCCTCTTAATCTTGGTCTTTTCATTCATCACGATTTCAGAGGAAGCAAAGAAAGGAAGTACTCCTATTTCAAATAAAAAAGGAAGTAGCGTTGAAAATATAGAATCGGGTGCTGAAGACTTGCCTGACCCTAATGAATTAGGTTTCGAACTTCCGATTTTGTGATTACTCAGCCATCTCATCACTGTTGAATACAGGGGCCTCAGGGCCGATTGGTAGTTTACTCATTTCTTGTTGAGTTAGCTCTCGTAATTCTGCATCTGCGTGTAAAATCTGTGAATGGCCATTTGGATCTAGTAACTCTAGGGTTACTGGTGTTGGAATTGGATCTTCTTTTAGTTCCAGTAAAGTGGTATGCATTGCTTGTAATCTTTTGATATCATCCATTTCTCCGTCTTCAGCATATGCCTGGCGGGTCACCATAACAATCACTTCCATGAATCTGTCAATTACTCCTTCAACATTTGAAACATATCCTGTCGATGCAGTACCAGGATTAACTTCTAAATCTAATTCGACCAATCTTACAGTACAAGACGAAGAACGAATTACTCGAGCGCTGATATGTTCAGGTTTGGAAACTATCAAACTAGATGCTCCGGGTTTCCTACCTTCTGCAGGGATGAAATCAGTCTGTCTCCAGCCGCATGAGTGACAAAGCACGGTTACTTGAGTATGCTCGCCAAAATATGGTATTTCATCGACATGTGTCATCATTGCCATTTGGCCTTCAACATGGCATATCGGGCAGGTAATATCTAGTGGCACTTCATCCATGTGACCACCTAGTTGAATTCAGAAGAGTCGACGCTAAAGGCTTCATTCTCTAAACCACGTATACCACGACATCCGGGAGGCAATAGCATCAAACGACTATCTGTTAATCTAATGATTTGACCGCCTAAATCAGTTTCTACAAACAAATTCAAACGCTCAATTGCTGTTTGAAGTTCTAACTCACGATTCATAATTTTCTCCATACGAACAATCGCAGCCTCGCCATCAGCAATCCAATCTAATAGTTGAGACACTCCTGTAAGGTCATGAAGTATTGCTCTATGAATCACAAGTCCGTCGGCGACTTTCGGAACTGGAGCATCGGGGTGCAATTTTTCCATGTCATGGTATCTAGTAGATGTTGAACTTGGAGGGGGCTGAATTGACTTGTTCTGTGAAGGTAAATTCAGCGTACGCGGGGCTGAACCGTTAAACGCGTCTAACGAAGTCTGCTTGTCCGCCTCTTCGCTCATAGTGGGTGTGGTGTTACGGTTGGTTGATAAGGGTCCCGCGAAACGCAGGTATCATCCCGCCTAATTTGACGGGCTCCTATCGTGGTGAAAAAATGGAAGAAGGTCCGGGCGCAGTCAAGACAGGAACTAGTACAATCGGAATCACCTTCAAAGGTGGTGTAGTAGTTGGAGCAGATCACAGAGCAACCATGGGGCACTTTGTCGCCAACAAGAGCGTACAGAAGTTATTCAAGATTGGTAACAACCTAGCACTCACAACCGCTGGACTTGTAGGTCATGCTCAATCTTTAGCACGTACACTTGCCGCAGAAGTCTCACTTTTCGAACTTAGACGAGGAGACTCGATGACTGTTAAGGGCGCTGCTACATTAACAGCTAATATTCTATCTGGTAGACCTCATTGGGTGCAACTTCTAATTGTAGGAGTCGACAATGACGGCGGTTCAGTTTACTCTATTGATTCCGCTGGAGGTTCCATCCCAGACACATATTGTGCGACTGGTTCTGGCTCCCCGTACATGTACGGTGTACTAGAAGACGGATTCAGCGAGAACATGTCAAGAGATGGGGCGGTGGCATTAGCTGCACGTGCTTTGTCTGCTTCTGCTCAACGTGATGCCGCTTCCGGTAATGGAATGGATCTTGCAGTAATCACAGCGAAAGAAGGATATGTTCCTGTCGACCAAAAGGAAATCACAGCCATACTCAAAAAGTAGGCTTCATACTCCACCCGCGGGTTAGTCCCGTGACCCCCTCCAAGGGGTTCACTATGTCAATCAGCGGGACGGAGGTGAATTAAAATGAGACTTAGTTTCAAAGAAATGAAAGACGCGATTGCAAAAATTGTCCCAAAGAACATCGAATATGATGTTGATTTAGAGGCTGGAGACATATCAATAGTCACACCTACGCCAGATTTGTTTGGAGGAGGGGACGGATTAGTAGGCAAAATAGCGAAGAAAATTAAACGCAGAATTGTTCTGAGACCGCATGAATCGATAATCAAGAGTGAAGCGGAAACTGAAGAATTTATTCGGGATTTGTTGAGTGAAAAATCTGAAGTCGAAATGATATATTTCGATAGATGTTACTGTGAAGTTACCGTAGTTTGTGGAAATCCAGGAGAGGCTGTTGGAAGGCGCGGTGCTAATTCAAAAGCCATACGAGATGAATGTGGATGGTTGGTGAAGTTTGAGAGGAAACCTCCGATTCACTCCAAAACTATCCATGACATTAGAGGTTACAGATCTGCTCAGTGGAAAGAAAGAAAGAAACTGTTGAAGGATTTTGGTTTAAACATATATCGTCCAAAAAGACCAGGAAATTTCTGGGTAAGAACTACCGGTCTAGGATCATATAGGGAAGTAGGTCGTGCCTGTCACCTTGTAACAACAAATGAAAGTAAAATTATGATCGATGTAGGAGTAAATATCGCAAACGATTCTGATCCAATGCCATACTTTACTGCTCCTGAAGCACTACCTATGGAAAAAATGGATGCTGTTATTTTGACACATGCACATCTAGACCATGCTGGCATGCTGCCTGTTTTGTTTAGATATGGATACAGAGGTCCTGTATTTTGTACTCCGCCAACAAGAGACATGATGCTATTATTGCAGTCTGATTATCTCAAAATAGGTGGTGCTGAAGGAAAGAGAGCACCTTACGACATGGAAGATATCAGAACTTGTATGCGACACGTGGTGGATGTAGACTGGGGACAAACCGTTGACATAACACCCGATGTAAAGATGACATTCCACAATGCTGGACACATTTTAGGTTCATCATCTGTCCATCTTCACGTAGGCGATGGAAAGCACAATATCGTATTTTCAGGCGATCAGAAATATGAGAAATCTTGGCTCTTTGATGCTGCAAACACTCGATTCCCTCGCTGTGAAACACTAGTAATCGAATCAACATACGGCGCAGCTGGTGATTTCCAGCCAAGTCGTGAAGAAGCAAATCAGGAATTGCAAGACATTGTTAGCAGAACGATACAGAGAGGTGGAAAAATGATTTGCCCTGTATTCGCAGTTGGTAGGTCACAAGAAGTTATGATCGCTATTGATGAGTTATTCCGTTCTGGTGCTGTTAAACCGGTGCCAGTATATCTTGATGGAATGATACAAGAAGCGACTGCAATACATTCTGCACATCCGAATTATTTGACTCAATCCTTGAGAAAGAGTTTGCTAACAGATGATGGTAATAATCCGTTTACAAGTGATTGGTTCCGCCCTGTACAAGGAAGAGATATGCGTGAATCGATTATTATGGACAGCAGCCCTTGCATTGTTCTAGCCACAAGCGGTATGATGAATGCCGGCCCTGTAATCAGTTATTTCCAAAATTGGGCTCACGAAAATCGAAATTCTCTATGCTTCGTAGGATATCAAGCTGAAGGAACATTAGGTCGCCGTTTGCAAAAGGGCTTCAGTGAAGTTCCTATGATTATTGAAGGGAAAACAGAAATTGTCAAAGTTGGTTGTGAAATGACAACAATTGACGGTTTCAGTGGCCATTCTGATAGAAAGCAATTACTAGAATTCATTGAAAATATGAGTCCAAGGCCTAAGAACGTTATTTGTCACCATGGTGACTACTTCAAATGTAACGAACTTGGGAGGACACTGCGTGAGAAATTCAAGGTTAGAACTTACGCTCCTCAAAATTTAGAAACGATCAGGTTGTCCTGATTACTCGAAGAATCTCTCGATTAGATGGGCTGTTTCATCTCTCTTCTCTGAGAGTTCTGACAACCATTCTGAAGCCCTATCAATACACAATTGCTTCATTTCCCCGGCAAGGATTTTACCCGAACGGTATCCTTGATTTATCTCCTCCAAGAAAGAATCATCTTCTTCAAAGAAGTACATCATATACTGATATGCAACATCTTTGTCAGGGTCGCCACCCAATCTACGATGTTCTTCAACGGTAGATTGCCCGCCAGAAAATGATTTCTTTATTTTCTTTTCAACAGTGGAAATATCATCGCCAAGGAACAAAGTTGTCTTTGGTTTTGAGGATGACATTTTGTCACCGGTCATACCAACTGCAAATCGATGATATGTACTGGAAGGAGCCAGTAGGCCCATTCCTCCAAGTCTTCTTTCCAGAGAAAGTAAAGCCATTCTTATGGCGCCTTTATCTTTAGAAGTAGCACTTAGAACATTGACTGTACCATGCTTTGGATTCGACATTATGTCTGAGTATCCAAGATTTGAAATTGCATCCACTATCTGCGAAAATACGCCTTTTTGGACTTCCTTATTGACTCTACCACTTGGCTCAACACCCATCACGACAGCATTGTCCTCTTGGACTGAAACACCCACTTGTAGACCCATCTTTGCATCACTAACATTGAACCAATTTGTCTTGGCAGCTAGGCCTCTAGTGAGTCTAAGATGAGGGTCCTGGTCTATCCCAACTGGAACTACAATAGGTCGCAGGCCACCATATTCATCCAGTTGTGGATGTAAAATATCCCCTGCCTGAACTAAGGGTGCTTGCACGTGGGCGAGATTGGTTGAACCATCAAACCCATAGATCGCTTCTAACTCTGAAAGATTTGTTCTCTTGCCCAATTGGAAACCTAATTTTTGAACAACACTTCTTTGAGATTGAAAATAGACAGTAGTCTTTTCAGGATCGAGACCCAAAGCAGCGTAGTTAGCCACATATTCTTCTTTTGCTATCTTTTTACCCTCTGGCAGAGAGATACCACGAGTCGCTGTGGATTCAAGATCAGCAACAGCAATTGTAACATCACCGCCCTGTTCTTGGAACCATTTTACTTGATCAATTACCATTGAATGTCCAAGATGCATTTTCCCTGAAGGCATTAGGCCAGTTAGCACTCCGAATGGGTCTCCCTTTCTTTTTGCTTCCAAGACCATATCTAAATCTCGATGAGCAAAGACTACACCTCTTCTATGTAGCCTTGAGGGGGAATCAATAGCGACACCCTCCATAGAAGAAAGACCGAATTTATCAATAATTCGCGAATAATCTGTTGATTGTGAAGAACCCCATGGATCTATGGCAACTTCGTCATTCATCATCATCACCGCCATCGGCAACAGGCATCAAATCTTCGGCCTTAGAATGCTCAAGAGCGTCCTTCTTGAGTACTAACCAGATTCCCGAGACACTCAATAGTAGAACTCCCAAACCGGCGTATGGTAGCCATTCTAATCCTGATTCAATTTCACGAGGAGTAAGCAGCCACGTGAATTTCAAGAAATCATGGTCATCAAATCTCTTTGACCAAAGAAATAGATCCGTAGTTGCATGACCTGCAACAGTTAGTGCAGTAGTTTTATTATTGAAAAATTGAGTTTTTCCCAATACTTCATAGTAATCGTCATCACTCAAATTAAATGTGACTTCATTACCTGATATTACGCTAATGAATAGGGTTGAACCCTCCTGTCTCCAACCTTCGTTTGTGTTGCTTTCATCGACATCTAACTCGTCTAGACTCGAATCTAAGACCTGAGCATTTCCAACATCAACAATCCATGTCAATGGGACATTCCAAGCTTTATATGCCGAGCTACATGCTGTTGAATCAACCGATTCGAAATGCAATAAACCATCTTTCAGAGAATCATTATGGCTATTGCAACTATCTAACGCCCAATATGAAAACGCTTCACCCCAGGTTGTAAACCATACATCATCTCTCTCTGACAACATGTCGACGACGCCTGCATCATGACGAACTGTAGCATCATAAATTCGACCAATCCAATACATGTTTACCAAACCGCCAGCATCTAATTCGGATTCGAGTGATGAGACATCTGCTATTCCTTTCTCAAGCGATCCACCACGCCGCCCTAAATCGTACCAATCATAATCATCCTCAGGAACATTTTCTGCAGAGTGCCATGCAGTATTGGATTGTCCTGTTTCATCTCCATGAACCTTGAATCCTTGATTAGCAACCACTGTATGCTGAGACTCAGATAAATCACTTGGAGTGTAGGTTGAAATCGGATTTGAACCCCAAATAGATGCTTCAATTCGTTCTTCTATATATTCACGGCATTCTAATGCTACAGCACCAGGATCCGCTTTCCAAGAAAGATTAGGCATGCCGTAGCATCCAAATTCATCTCCTTTTTCTAATCTCTCGGCACCGATAGTTGCAAGCCATCCATCTTCTTCCCAACCGGCATCTGCAAGTACAGCAGGAGCAAATGTTGCAGAGAGCAACATCGCCAATACCAGCATTCGCATGTGACAATCCTCGAGTAAGCCCCATTTCAGCATTACCACATAGAAAACTGAAGTAACCATCAAAGACATGATGTGACTCGACACATGTGATGAGTGACCTCAAAGAGGCTTGGATGGCTTTGGAAAGCCATTGGAAAATCACTCCCAAAAATGCCCGTATAAGTGGAGATGCGTCTTATGGTTTCATGCGCTGGACATTAGCACCGTTCTTCAGAATGTTTTTGCGAGTAAAAATTCGTGGAATTAAAAATGTCCCAACAGCTGGACCTACGATTCTTGCAGCAAACCACCTGTCACATGTCGACCCTCTAGTTGTAATTCTAGCATCCAGAAGAAGAACCCACTATTTAGCAAAAGATGGGCACTTCCGAAATTTTGCGCTTCGGACCTTTATGAGAGCAACTGGGCAAATCGAAACAAATCGAGAAACAGGAGGTGCTGACGCATTATCTAGTGCAGCAGTTGTATTGCACGCAAATCGAGCACTGGGTATTTTCCCTGAAGGGACAAGATCAAAGCGTACTGAACCACCATTCCTACTACCTGGTAAATCGGGCATTGCAAGATTAGCAGCATCATACCCTGATGTCCCAGTTGTACCCATTGGATTAACAGGAACAAGAGAATTCATGACTCCTTCTAAGCATAAGTTCCCTCGCTTATGGAAGAGGGTTGGCATATCGTATGGCAAGCCAATAACTTGGTGGGATTGGTTGGAAAAAAGAAGTTCGGTTGAAGATTTGCAAGCACTTGCTAACAAAGAAGACCACGAGGTTAAATCTACTCTCGCAGGGATGTATAGAGAGTTCACTGACGAATTTATGGACAGAATCAAAGGCCAGGGCGCCCCGTGAAAATCCTCAAAGGCCTCCGCATTAGTAAACCATGTAATGCAAGAGTATCTCGATCTTATGCAGCGCATCTTAGATGAGGGCGAAGAGAAAGGTGATCGTACAGGAACCGGTACACTCTCTGTTTTTGGGCATCAAATGAGGTTTGATCTTTCAAAGGGATTCCCAATGGTTACAACCAAGAAATTACATCTTAAATCAATCGTTCACGAATTGCTATGGTTCTTGGCAGGAGATACAAATGTTGCATATTTACAAGAAAATGGTGTCCGGATATGGAACGACTGGGCTGACGAAAATGGAGATTTAGGCCCAGTTTATGGGAAACAATGGAGAAAATGGGAAACCAAGGATGGAAAGGTTATCGACCAAGTTGAGCAAGCAATCGAGATGATAAAGAATAATCCTAATTCTAGAAGAATAATCGTCAGCGCTTGGAATGTTGGGGAATTAGAGGAGATGGCATTGATGCCATGCCACGCTTTTTTCCAATTCCATGTGGCCAATGGAAAACTGAATTGTCAACTATACCAGAGAAGTGCTGATGTATTTTTGGGCGTGCCATTCAATATCGCATCATACGCTCTACTGACTCACATGATGGCACAAGTCTGTGGATTAGAGGCAGGCACTTTCGTACACACTATCGGTGATGCACACCTATACACAAATCATCTTGAGCAAACAAAGCTGCAACTTTCTCGCACACCTATTGAGCCTCTACCTACATTGAAATTAAACCCAAACATCAAGAATATCGATGATTTCACTTACGATGACATAGAGGTCGTTGGGTACGAACATCACCCTCATATTAAGGCTCCAATTGCAGTGTGATCCTATGCTAGGTATGATTGTTGCTTGTGACAGAAATGGCGCCATTGGCAAAGATGGTGACCTTCCGTGGAGGCAATCTACTGACCTGCAACACTTCAAGAAAATCACAATGGGCTCAAATCTAATCATGGGTCGTAAAACATGGGATTCACTTCCAGGATTACTCCCAGGCAGACAGCATTTTGTGTTATCTCGAGGAGATGTTGAGGGTGTTGAGGTAATTTCCTTTGAACAAGCAATAGAAATGGAAGGATGGATAATCGGTGGTGGAGAAATTTACAAATTATTCCTTCCACATGTCTCCCAACTACATAGAACAATAATTGATGCGAGAGTTTCCGATGCTGACACTTTCTTCCCAGATATAACGGGAATGGGGTTCCAACTTTCTGAAGAAAAACATGTTGCTGCAGGTGAGAAAGACCAACACGACATGGTGTTTCAAAATTGGATTAGAAATTAGAAAAAACAATTATTTTCTCTAAATTTACCGCTTCTGATTTAATGAAGAGGTCCTAAGAAGGGTTCAAGTATCAGTTTCTTGACCTCAATTTATGAGCACAGGCCTAGTTATAGGGATAATCGCGGGAGTATTGGTTCTAATATTGATGATTTGGTTCATCAGCACATGGAATCGATTAGTCCGCTTAGAAGAAAATGTAAACAAGTCATGGGCAGACATCGATGTACTTCTAAAACAAAGATATGACATGATTCCAAATCTTGTAAACATAGTCAAAGGTTATGCATCCCACGAAAGAGAAATTTTCGAGCAATTCGCACTAGCTCGCCAAACAGCAGCGGGATGCCTAGCACAAGGCGATGTCAAAGGACTTGGTGCTGCAGAAGGTACTCTTGCTGGATTGATGCCAAGAATTAACATGGTTGCAGAGCAATACCCAGAACTGAAGGCAGATACTTCATTCGTAAACATCCAAAATCAACTTGTCTCAATCGAGAACCAGGTTTCTGACCGCAGAGAATTCTACAACGCAAGTGCGACAAACTGGAACGCTGCAATTCAGATGATTCCAACCAGCATCGTCGCTGGAATGAAGGGTGCTGCTCGCCGTGACCTATTCGAAGTAACAGATCCGGTTCAAAGAGAAGCCGTCCAGATCCAATTCTGAGATATACACTACGCCTCTCCCGAAATAAATCGGGTGAACGTTTATCTCCTATTTTGAGAGGTAAGTTGCATGGTGGAGATTACCTGTCCACATTGCTCGGAAGACCTTGAACTGCCAGATGATGCATTTGGGGATTTTGAGTGCCCAATCTGCGAAGAAGAATTCGTTTGGGGACAACAACCTGTTGAAGTCATTTACAATTTACCAAAAGAAAAGGGGATTACTAAACTAATCCTGAACATAGTTGCATTATGGACCGGTTTCAGTCTCTTAGTGACGATTGGTTTCATAGTTGGATTAATACTAGCTTTTTACTTCCTGTTATACGTTCTTGGTGATTTAAACGGAAGTTTCTTTGCTTGAATAATTTAAGAATTATTTAGAGAAGCGTAGCAAAACCTTTCCGATGTTTTTTGCATCATGAATATGTTGGTGTGCTTTTGCTACATCCTTAGCGTCGAAAACTGAATCGATTACCGGTTTGAGATGACCTTCTTTCACCCCTTCCATTATTCTGTGGAGTTGTCCTGCTATGGCATCTTCATCTTTCCATGTACCCATATGGACGCCAAACACACCACGGTTACGAGTCATCAAACGAAGTGCGTCAAACTTTGGAGTTTTTCTTAGTGCAAAGAAAGCCTTCAACAAAGAGCGCTTGGAAGTTGGTGCTGCAGAAGATAGTCCGTATGTGTATAATCGCCCTCCCTCTGCAAGACAACTGAGACTTCTAGTCAAATTGTCACCACCAATTGGATCAAGGATATGATCTACTCCACGATTATTGGTTGCATCTTTAACAATCTGTGTGAAATCTTCGTTATGTCTATCGATTGGAATCCCTCCAAATGATCTGATGATTTCCGCCTTATGACCAGATGCAGTTGCCCAAACTTTCTCAATTCCAGCCCATTGGCAAAGTTGCAATGCTGCAGTTCCTACTCCTCCTGCTCCACCATGAATTAGAACAGTATCTCCCTTTTTGAGATGCCCAAGATAATGGAGCATATGATGAGCTGTTAGGTATGTCACAGGCATTGCTGCTGCTTCATCTAGTCCCATGTCATCAGGGATTGGAATAACTCGAGAAACCTTCACAGTTACATGACTGCATTGGCCTCCAGTTGGCATTGCTGCTACGACTCTTTGTCCAACTTCAAATTCAGTAACACCACTACCAAGTGAATGAATTGTACCACTTACTTCGTAACCAGGAGTGAAGGGAAAAGGAGGCCTAGGTTGATACAAGCCAAGTCGCATCAAAGTATCTGCAAAATTTATTCCTGCATAATTGACTTCGATACAGACTTCTCCTTCACTCGGAGAAGGCATTTCAATATCATGAATTTTCAAGACCGATGGCGAACCTGCCTTTGTGATTGCAATGCAGTATGGCATATTTTGTTCTAGGGTTCGTGCCTAATAAGTTTTTTTAGGGCGCCCTAAATTGATATACTACCGATGTTTCGATGTGTCTGGTTAGAATGACGAAAATCACTGTATTGTATGGAACAGAAACCGGAAACTCCGAACTACTTGCAATGGACATATGCAAACTAGGTGAACAATCAGGTCTGGAATGCGTAAACTTTGGGATGGATGAAGTAGATAATTCAGATTTCAGTGAGATTGAAAATTTGTTGATTGTATGCAGTACTTGGGGTGATGGAGAACAACCAGACAATGCAATCGATTTGTGGGATNATGTTGAAGAACTCGGAGATGATGAGTTNCAAAACATGAAATTCTCAGTNCTAGCATTAGGTGACACTGCGTTCGATCTATTTTGTGAAGCAGGAAAGGAGTGGGATCGGATACTCGAAGAGAAGGGAGCAACTCGAATCTATGAAAGAGTCGATTGCGATGTAGATTACGAAGATGATGCAGAGGAATGGATTGAAAACGTGATTTCAACATTCAGCTAAATTATTTCAATCAATNTTTTCAGAACCGTACTCAGTTACACGTATACCTAGACGACCTTTTCTTGCTGGTCTATTCATAATAATTTCATATTTAGATTCGAATGCTGCTTTCAAGTCTATCTTCATTGCAAGGGAATGGCCCATCAACAAAATTAGAACGTCAGCCATCTCTTCTGCACANTCTTCAATCGGCTTACCCTTTGTTACTGCTGCTGCCAATTCACCTAACTCTTCAACTGTTAGAGCGATCCTATACCCCATATCATGACCATTATTTCCGGCGAAATCGTGCTTATGATGGAATGCTGCAACCTTGCGCATCATTTTGCTCCATTCATCATCATCTTCGCTCGAAAGCCAATCTTCCACACTACGGCCCATGAAGAGGGGTTTAGCACTAGAATGTTAGTTATTGCGTGAATGCCTTGATGCATTCAACAACTGGACCCAATTTGGATTCTGCCGTTGATGAGACTTCATTGTGATTCAAATCCTTGGTCGAATCTCCAGGCTCTCTACCTGCGGCCCAATTACTTGAGACAAGTACTGCAGCATATGGNATTCCTAATTCCGCTGCTAGTTTACACTCTCTTGGCATTGTCATTCCAACGACTTCGCCACCTAACTTTTCGATTGCATTAATTTCGGCTGTTGTTTCAAAATGAGGGCCATGCGCCAACCAATAAGTTCTACCAAGTTTCAGACCAGGCTGTAGTTTGGATANTACAGAATCAAGTTTCANATTCATTTCTGAATCAAATGGTTTAGTCATCGAAGTAAATTTTGCATCACTATCAAAAAANGTTGATTCCATTCCTGTGAAATCGATGTATTGAACAGCGTAACCGACAGANCCGGGAGGGAAATCAGACGGTATAGTTCCAACAGAGCAAACTGCTAGTATAGCATCTACACCAGCNCCAGCCATTGCATCTATGTTTGCTCGGTGATTGATNTGATGNGGTGGAGTTGTTCCTTTTCCATGATGTCTTTCCATGAAAATAAGTTCACTTGCTCCACTTTGAACACAAAGTAGTGGAACTTCNCCATACTTTGTCTGAGCAACAACATTGTCACTTCGAGTAACCTCAATCTCATCAGTGGCAAGACTNGTCATAGCCGTGCCGCCAATGACACCAAGACGCATCATAGCTCAACTCACTCGAGAAGACGNGCGACGATGTCAGCCTTGGTACCGGAAGTTGCTACTCCCTTTGCCTTAGCTCTCTCGACTAACTCATCTTTCTTCAGTTTCATCAGAGATGATTCTGTTTCAGAAGATTCCTCTGCTTCAGGTTCTGCTTCTTCCTCTGCTTCAGGCTCTGCTTCTTCNGTTGCTGGAGGTTCTGCTTCAACATCTTCTTCAGATGGTGCTTNTACTACTTCCTCTTTCTCGGAAATCGATTCCATTGCTTCTGCTGCTGCTAATAATCCCGCTTCTTCAGTANNATCATCTTCCTCTGCAGCTGCTAGTGCTGCAGCCTTCTTTGCCTTTAATTCAGCATCTTGNCTNGATTCTTCAGCATGGATTTCATCTAGAGTTGGTCCCTTTTCATTTGTAACACCTGACTGNAATAGTTGGCTCTTACGAATAACTACGTTNCGGCAAGGNTANATTGCTTTNACTGCNTTTCTGATTTCAGTTTCTAAATCTCCACCTAACATTGCTTCTTGTAACTTAGAGTAAGTTGACTTAGCAGCTGTTGAACGAATAATTTCAGCAGACTTTGAACGCATAGCTTGCTTTACTGAGGTTTGGCAACGGCGCTCTGTAATCATTAGAGGTTTCAACCTAACTAGGAAACCATCAGTAGTAACAACGTCGACAACATCGTCGATTTTNCCTCTGTANCTGCGAATTTGACGACGTGTGTGGTCAGATTGGTGTGNGTGNCCTACNAATGTGGTCAATGCATCTTGTCCTACAACATCAGTAACTCTGAATCNTAACAANACGTGCATNTTAGTAAAGTCGCCACTGAATTCTTGCTGTGTCATTTCATAGACACGGCNCATAATGTGCTCATCAGTCTCACCGATNGTTTCNCCTATTTTCTTGAAGTTCCAAGGGTGNCNAGGTGCACGGATTGTGAACCATCGCTTATTCTTCCACTTGTCACGCTGCTTACGTGCTGCTGCACGTGCTTTTGCACTCATCTTCTTGGCCATTAGGATCAACTCTCAGTTTGCGGGGGCTACCCCACTTGCAGCCTTCCGACTAACATGGGCTATATGAAAGGAATAGATGATGTTGAAAATGCCACTGTGTGGTAATTTCACCAACCTCTCTGGTCCAAGCGAACTTCCAAGGTTTCTAATTCATCACCCTTCATCGGTTTTCCATCCATCATGCTCATTGCTTCTGCAACCTTGTCTGGATCGTCATAATGGGCAGTTGCTAAAACAATTGCATCAGCCATAGTAGGAGGGTCTTCTGACTTGAAAATACCAGAGCCCACAAAGATACCATCAACTCCCATTTGCATCATGAGTGATGCGTCAGCTGGAGTTGCTATACCTCCTGCACAAAATGTCACTACAGGAAGTCTTCCCAATTCGGCAACTTCGAGTAATATGTCACGAATACTTCCATGCATTTCGTCGTCTATTTCTCCGAATGGTGTAACATTAGAGATTCCTGGTAACTTGCTAGATTCTGCTAAGACTCTGTATCTATTCATAATCAGGTTCGCAGCATCATCCAAACCTGAATCGTCAAGAGTTTGGACCTGCCTTATTTCTTGGTCAATCAATCTTGCATGNGTTACTGCAGCNACTACATTTCCAGTGCCAGCCTCACCCTTTGTTCGAATCATTGCTGCTCCTTCGTAAATTCTCCTAACCGCTTCNCCTAGACCTGTNGCACCACAAACAAATGGNATATCATGAGCATTCTTGTTTATGTGGAAGTANGGGTCTGCTGGAGTTAGAACTTCTGATTCATCAACCATATCAACACCAAGTGCCTGCAAAACTTGAGTTTCAGCCTCGTGACCAATTCTTGATTTTGCCATCACTGGAATTGAAGTACACTCGATTATCCCNNTAATCATACTAGGATGAGAGGTTCTTGCCACACCACCGGCTTTCCTGATATCTGCTGGGACCCTTTCAAGCGCCATTACCGATACTGCTCCAGCTTTTTCGGCTACTGCTGCTTGATCTGGAGTAACGACGTCCATGATGACGCCNCCTTGAAGCATCGAAGCGAATCCTCGCTTCAATAGGTCATCTGCATGACGAAGAGACTTGACATCGTATGAATTATTCATTGCCATCACACCTAGCGTGGGGCATTTCATTCATGAATATATGTTATGTTGCGTGAATTTAATCACCGAGAACTGGAGTGTCCCCAGTTGCAATTTCTGCATCTTGAGATTCCTCTTCATTTCTNTCAATCCATGCTTCTTCTTCATCTGGAACATCAGTATCAGCGAAGATTGCATCAACTGGACATTCAGGAATACATGCACCGCAATCAATGCATTCATCAGGATCGATGATTAGGTATGTATCTGCTTCTCTAAATGCTTCTACAGGACAAACTGCTACACATTCTTGATATTTGTGATCTACACATGCGGACGTGACTACGTGTGTCATCTATTCTTCACCAACCANTTATGCCTCTAAGTTTTACGATATAATGCCTTGCTCAAGGTCNCATATTTTTAGGGCAACCTAATTCAGTGCGCTGTTTATAGCATTAGCAATTGTTTCTGAAGCAATATCCATTACATCGTTTCCAGGATATACCTCCAATTTTGCTCGACCCTTCACAGTCGGTTTTTCTCCAGGACCTGTTATCGTAACTTTACCAGCAAGGAGATCATGTAAATCGAGTCTTATGTGAATTACATTATCTTCATCAATTATTTTGTCGAACTGTGACTCCAAGAATTCTAAAGCTTCTTTCCCAAGCCTAGATAATGATTTTGTGGCTTGTCCACGACGTTTCAACTCTGCAGTTACTAAGTGAATTGGAGAGCCGTGATAAGAATTCATACGCTCGATTTCTACAGCTTCTTCATTTCCTACCAACCAAGACAGTGCTGAAGCATGAATATACTCATCCTCTACACCACTTGCAGTGGATTGCCATGAAATATGATGGATCCCCATGATTAGTTCTAAATGCTCTGGGCAGATGATTATTTTTAATCTAGAGGGTGTTCAACACCTTCTTCACCAAGAGTCCATCTCAGAGTTTTGATTACACCATCCAAGGCTTTGTGATTTCGAGCGGCTTCTTTCATTCCGTCTCTGTCTCCATCTTTACTACATTGATCGAACCACTTTTTCCACTGGTCTCTTCTTGAAATTGCCTTGTCCAACATCTCTTCGATTTCAGTCCAAGAGCGGTCGTAACTGCGAACGGGTCCATCTCCGATTCTATCAGCCATATCTACGGCGCAAAACCATCGGTATAAGAATAAAACGCCGGCACGCATACTACATTATCGTCTCTCGTTCTCTAAATCAATAGAGATCTTTGAGCCATCACCAATTACACAGTTCAAAATTCTTGAATCNATAACTGAATCTTGGCCGACAATAGACGATTCAGATACTCCATTTATTCTAGAATTAGCCATAACTACAGAATTTACTGCAGCACCATTAACTGATGCGCCCTCCAAAATAATTGAGCGAGAGATATGTCCGCTAACAGATGCTGTACTACTGATGAATGAACCATCAGGTAATACCTCACCTTCAGGCATTGGGAATGGAAGATTATCTCGCTGCTCTATCAAGGCCATCTGTGCCTTATGTAACTCAAATGGGTGCCCTACATCAAACCAGATTCCTTTGACTGTTTTCGCATACATTGGCCATTTTCTCGACAAAACGTCAGGGAATAATTGCTTTGAAAAATCATATTTCTCTCCCTTTGGAATTAATTCCATAACTTCAGGTTCAATGATGTATAGTCCCGCATTGATTAGATTTGAGAAGGCTTCTTCCGCTGCAGGTTTCTCCTTGAATTTTGATATGTAACCCTCGGACAATTTAGAATCTAATTCCCCTAAATGATCTTTTGATAGTCCTACAATTCCAAATTCAGTAGGGTCTTCAACTTTCCAAAGGGCCATGGTAACTTTAGCACCTGATTCACGATGAGAACTTAGCAAATCTGCAATATCAAAAGATGCTACAGAATCTCCAGAACCCACTACAAATGTCTCTTCAAGTTCATCCGAAAGAAGCCTGACACTTCCCGCAGTACCCATTGGAGTTTGTTCCTGGTTTACACGACTTTTTACCGACCATGAATCAACATGAGATACCAATTGTTCACCTTGGTATCCAGTAGTAACTATAATTTCAGTTAATCCTGATGCGACCATTGCGTCTTTGACGTAATCGATAACCGGTCTTCCTAAAACTGGAACCATTGGTTTGGGGCGATTTTCAGTTAGTGGCATCAGACGGGTGCCACGGCCCCCGGCCATTATGATGCCAAGCAATTCATCACTTCCTTCCACGAGATGCGGTCATGTCAATACGACGCATATTCTTCTTCTTCGTAGATCTTCCCTTCTTTGAATCAGNACCTGCTCTATCTCCAGCCATAGTACCACCGAAAGTCAAACTACCTGCACTCAAAAGATGCTCAACCATTGAATCTGCGACCTTGGCATCTTCAGCACCAGTCTTCATTTCTTTTGAAACTGAAGCGTTGTGGTCTGTAATCCAAGATTCTCTCTCTTCACGAGCAATCTTCAACTTATCACGAGCTTCGTTAACTTCCTTCATCAATTCTGANATCTTNGAGTGTACTTCGTCTGCTTTCTCTCTACATGCTAGGAATTCTTTGTGGAATCGGTCTCCTTCTCCTTTCAAGAAATCTCTATGAGNAAATAACTCATCAAGTTCCTTGCTCATTCCCTTTGCTCTTTCAAGACACTCGACAAAATCTTTGTGAGCAGCATCTGCTTCAGCTTTTAGTTGATTTATCGCTTCATCTCTATTTGATAAATCGACTTTGATTAATTGGAGTTTCTCGACCTCTGGTTCAAGTTCTTTCATCCTGCGACGCATATTCTTGATTTTCTCCATGGTCTCTTTTTCTTTCTTAGAAGACATACCACCACGTGTTTCGTATGTTTTCTCCATGTTGTCAACTTCGCTAGCCAACTTGTTAAATTCGAAGGATGCTGATTTTTTGTCATTACGATCCCCNCGCTGAGACTTAGCCTGTCCAATAAGATCACGAATTTGNGCTTGTATTGCGTCTCTTCTCTTTTTGTGAAGATTTTGTTCAGCCCTTATGGCCTTCACTTCTGCGACAGACAAATCTAACTTTTCACGGTGCTCTTTGTACTGAGACTGAATNGCNTTTCTTTGCTCAGCAAATCGTTTNCCCTGCTCATTGTGATTATTTCTTGAATCACGTAATTTACGAACTTTNGCTTCCATCTGGTGTAGATGATCACGAATATCATCGTCAGGACGAGGATTTGCATTCTCCGTCTCGGTCATGGNTGTGCCACGGCGTCATGGCTTTCAATGCTACGATTAATTCGATGATATCAGGCAGCCGCCAAAACCGCCATCAACTGGAATATTATCGAGCCCGCTAATCCGATTCCTCCAACTAAATATGAAGTCAGGGAACTTGTATTTCTTAGCCAATTGAAAAATTCTGGTCTAACACTTACGTTTATTTGTCTGCCAACCAATAAATCCCCGTTTGTATTTTCTAACCTAACAGANACACTAGCTTCACCTGTCCTCTCAGGTAGTAAGGTCTGCCAAGCAATAGTTCCATCTCGCAATAATCCTGACATTCTTCCAATAAGATCTTCATCACCCTCGCTTGAAACAGGAACTTCTTCATCAGTCCACCAAGACTTCTCACCAGGTTTCAAATTGTACCTTAATGCTAGATCATGGGGTCTAAAATCAGGAGAATGAACTCGCAAAACGACCTGTCTTTCTTCTTTTGAAAGATTATGAATATAACAGAACAAACTTGCTTTTTCTGAGACTACATTTTCCAAATCTACATCGAATAATAACCCGTCCATGTCAATTTTCCTACCAACTGCTAGGTCCTGCTCCAACCTCTCAATCAATCTATAGAAAGCAGGATTGTTCTTGCTAGAACGACTGAATAACGAATCCCATAACGATTCGCTGAATACTTTATGCTCCAAAATGGATTTTACACCCTTGTCTGTTAATATTTCACCTAATTCAAGACTGGTAGTATTTCGATCAATTCCACCTTTGTATCTTCGATACATGAGCATAAGGAACTTCTCTCGTCCATACTCCCTATCCAAACCTTTACGAGAATAACTATCAAAATCATGAAGGAAATCCTCNAATTTACTTCGTAATAATGGATCCATTTGAGTCCTCAACATTTCATTNTATGGCATGTCAAGGGTAGATGGGTGAATAGGGGGTGTATAAGCTGAAAGAAGGCCGTCATCGGTCACCATGTTGAACTTTCTATTTCGAGTTGAAAGGTGCTGTCCAATTGCCATAGTTACNAATGATGCACTTGCAAGTAGTCCCCTTTGGCCAATCTCTGAATCTGAATCAAGATAAGCTACTACTAAAGAAATGAAAGTTGCAGTTATTCCCATCCACAATGCAGTATTGTGGCTAGCCATTGTCCTAGAAATTAATCCGTCAACTGAAGGAAAGCCATGCATGCTGCTTATCGGACGGTGAGATTCTGCAGATTTTTCTACTTCAGAGCGAAATACCATTCGAGTCAATTTCACGCGGAAACGATGCAAGTACAACCCTGCACAAAAACCAAACAAAATAGTCGAAGAAATAAGAGTAAATGCAGTAGATAAATCAAAACCTACTGTTGGCTCAATGTTATCTAGCCACCAAGAAGGACTCTCCCCTTGGTATGCCCATGCACCAAAGAAAAACAACAATGAAAATGATGGCAAGAGAAGTACAAGTCTTAGGCCCTCTGTCAAAAATTGACTATCAATACCGTGTAATTTTTCTTCACGTGTTCGAAGTGGCTGCAATTCTTTACTCAAGAATCACACCTCAAAATTATTCGTTTTGCCAATTCCTCTGAGATTTCAATGGCGTNGCCATTGCAACTATATTTTNCACCAGNTTTTTNCATCACATCTCCAGTACTAAGACCGACCTTGCGCAANATCTCTCTTGTAGCAGATGTTGTCATAATCANAACAATTTCTCCAGAAGATGATTCACTTAATTTGTCTAGAGTTACCAAACTAGAATTATGCTCTAATCTGTCTTTGATTCTTGAGTTTGGTGGAGGGATTTTTGAACCGGATGGATCGGTTTGAGGATTCCCAAGAAGGAGAGACACACACACCTCTAAATCATCATTGAATGCNTGNTCTAATCTACAAGCAGTTTCGTGAATGTCTCCTTCAAACGGCAGCATTGTGAGGAGAACCTCTGCCAATCTGTGCCTTCTTTTCATCATCATCCCATGTTCTAATCCAGTCTCTGTTAACTGCGCACCTTTGTAGGGCACATAATCCACAAATCCATTTTTAGCAAGTCTTTGAATCATCTCTGTTGCAGATGCNGGAGATACACCAAGATATTTTGCTAAATCTCCATTCCTAACTCTTTTACCGGGAGACTTCTCATTAAAATGATACAATGTCTCTAAGTATTCATCCTCAAATTCTTGAAAGTGTCCAGTTACCATTTATATCTCCTCAACTTTTCCTAGCTTCAAATATTGTCTCACAGGCAGGACATCTAGCTTTAGCCGGCCTTCTGTCATATGGAACCTTCAATTTACGCGTACATTTCGGACATTGCAAAATGTCATTATCTGAAGACGACCACTGTTCGCTAGAGTCTTGCTTTGGTTTATCATCGACCTTATCTTGAACCTCTTGTTGGGGCTCAATCTTAGCCTCTACTTCAAACTTAGTCTCACATTCAGGACAACGTACGGAACCTGAATAAGTACTTGGAACACGAAGTTTGCGTTCACATTTAGGACAAGCCACTTCCACCTTTTCTTCAGCACTCTGCTTCTTCTTTTTGGTTGCTTGCGATTTCTTTTCAGTCTTATCTTTAGCAGGAGAATTCTTCATCCTGATTAAAAATATCAGGACCATTCCCAGTGCCAAGCCTCCAAGAATNCCTCCCCAAGGCATNGAAAATTCTTCTTCTTCGGTTTCGACATTTTCTGAAGTAACCATTATCTCATCGGTAACACTTTTTCCATCAACATGCCATGTAACTATGATTTTGACATTATCTCCTGATGGCCATGTCACAGTTGAACTTCGATCTGATGTACCAGATGTTAATTCTGGACTTGATTCCGAGGACAATATGTGGCCACTAACATCTGTAATCACTATTTGGCCTGAAGGAGCAGAACTNTCTGCTAAATTACTAATGGTGTAAAACACATTAACTTCTGTTCCCGCNGAAGGTAATTTTGGTTGAGTAGAAGGATTTACTGTAATTTGTGGAACTACATCATAGGAAGGCATGGTTGATTCATCTTCAGTAATAGACCCNAANCCAATTACCCATCCACTTACAGATANACCCGCNAAAACTTCTTGNCCATTTTGGAATCCAATATTCATCTTTCCAAATGTTCTACCTGGTAGGAGATTNCGTTCTTCGAATATTTTTTCGCCCTTGAGNCCGTCTTGGATTGAACCAAAATTCAAGATGACTAATCTTTCTCTTCCTTCTGATAAGTCTACAGCCCATGAAATNTCAACGCCGTCATCAACTATGTCGACACTTTCGACATCTAACTTTACTACTTGTGAAGGCAATACGGGGACCATGAGCGAACCAGATAGATTGGAATCTACAGCGCCATCTTCGCTAATCAAACTCCAATTTACAATATGTTCACCAGATGAAGAAAATGAGAATTCATAACTTACCTCGCCGGCTTTACCTTCTTCAAGTGTGATCAAACTACCATTTTGATAATCCCCTGAAACTTCAATCCTAAGACTTGCAGTACCTAATGCATCACCTTCATTTCTAATAAGTAATGACAAGGTAATTTCATCTCCAGCATGCCAAGGTCCACCAAGAAGCGAAGGCATTGAGTGTCCTGCACCGATGAAGACTGCAGATTGCATACTTACCAAATCTGTTCCGTTAGTGGTAGAGCTTGTACGGCTACCGGATGAAGTACAAACTAATTCTCCTGGTTTGGAAGTCATTGATACCGTGAAATTTATCGACTCATCAACAGAAATGTTAGCGTTTGTGGAAAATACCTGCTCTCCTTCATGAAAGCAAATTAATTGGCCTGAGAAATCCGAAGAGCCAGAATTATTGGCTTCTAGATTCCACTCCATAATCGCGCCTGCTTGTGGCTCTATGAGCCGAACTAGAGTTAATTCTAACATTGGAAGAGGTGGTGGACCCACTTCTAGAGTTTCATTCAAGATATTGTCTGTTGGATTGGAGTCTACAGGACCATTCAATGATGAATTTACGTAGTGCGTTCCTTCTGATAATTGTCCTGACATGAATGAAATAATAATCGTAGAATCTCCGCTTATATCAACAGTCTGAGATTGTAACTCAACTGAATCCAATGAAAGATTAATTGAACCGATCCATGCAATGTCTCCGTTGTTTATGACTGGAACATCAATCATAGCAAAATCTCCGTCGTTTATTGAAAGATTGCCAGTACTTGTACCGTTAGAATCAACCGAATTGTACAATGGTGAACCAATCGAAATATCAAGGGGCCTCAACCTTTGGATACTTGTATAGTAAACAACCCATTGATCTTGGCCGGGTGTACCAACATCTCCTGAAAGAGTAATTGTTAGATTTGAAATACCAATAGGTGCGTTTCCTAGAGTTGTTTCCACATAAGAATTCACACTCTCATCCACCAGAGTATTACCGCTATCCGAATCTATTAAGTTACCATCTAAATCACTTAATGTGGCATTCCAGAAAACCGATGAGGAACTAGAACCTCCTACTCCAACAAGCGAAATATTGAGGTCAATTGGACCCTCACCAACATCTCCATTGCCAGTAATTTGAACAGAATTAATCACGCCACCACTACCTTGAGCAAGTGGAAGCAGAGCCATTGACAACAATAATGCGACAACAATGGCTCTTCGCATGTTACATGCTACACGATTAGGGTTATTGACCTTCACCCACCCTTAAGGGTGGGTCGTAGCCTTTATTCAAGGAGGGTAAGTGGACGCAGTGATTCCAATGGATGCAAACGACCTTCTCGCCGTGTCTCCAAAACTATTGGCCCAAGCAATTCTACACCGAAGAGAGCGTCTTTCAGAGATCATTCCTGACGATTTAGAAGAACGAAAGGAAGAATTGCTAAACGCTGAACCAAAAGCCAAATCTGCTAGAGAAGAGCGCGATAAAATCAACACAAAGGTTGCTAATCTTAAGAGTGAAAGAAACTCTGCTCAAAAAGAAGCAAGAGAGTTGTTTGAGCGAGCAAATGAGATCCGCGAACAATTGATCGCCGAAGGTGGAATGAAGAATCCTGATCCAAAGTGGGCAAAGGAAAAATTATCAGCAAAATTGCAATCTTTAGAAAATCAATTAGAAACAAGTGCTGGCACACACAAAACCGAAGAGAAATTCATCAATGAAATGAAGTCATTAATACGTGAGCATGAAGAATGGGTTGAAGAAAGAACATCCTCACAACCTCTTGTTAAGGAAATGAAGAATGCGAGATCTAAAGCAAGAAAACTATTGGATTCTGCACAAAAAGCCCATGATGCAATGGTAGAACTTGTAAAAGAAAATGAAGAGATGCATGAATCTTATGTCATGTGGGAAGATGCTCGGTCACGNGCTAAATCTCGAACATCAAGATTAGAGAATGCANTAAATTCGAGNCAAGATGCCCTTTTATTTTGGAAAGANAGGGTTGAAAATGACAATTTCGATGACCTTATTGTAGATGCTNNAAGAGTCAGAGAAGGTGGACAATCCTCCAAAGCGGTNGCTAGATCTCTCAAAATTGAGAAGCAATCCAAGGATAAAACCGCAGGAGTTGAGGAAGAATGACCGATTTCTGTGAAATAACCGGGCTTTCTTCTGAAAATTCGGAGAAATTCAATTATTTACACCATTACATAACTAACAGTAAAGAGATTGCAACTCCAGATAATGATGTATTGAAAGGTTTTATCAAACCTTTAGAAAACACTGTTTCAGCAAACAAAATACATAACAGTGACACAAAAAGAAGGGAGAGCTTGTTCAAACATTTAGAGAAGAGCATTGCTTCCAAGTTTGATGACTCAAAACTTACAGTATTTGGCTCTGTAGAAAGTGGCCTTTCTTTGAAGGGTGGTGATTTTGATCTCTGCTTACAAATTCCAAATGTCAATCAGAAGAAAGTACTCAAGAGGATAGGGGGAATGCTTCGTGGACAAGGTATGGAAAATGTCCAAATCATTTCCAGAGCAAAGGTTCCAATTGTGAAATTTGTAGANCCAAGGAGCGGTTTGCATGTTGATATTTCGATTAACAACACACTTGCACTACACAATACNAATTTGCTAACATGCTATGCTAAGATGGATAAACGCGTAAAGAATTTGATTGTATGTGTTAAGCATTGGGCCTTACANAGAAACGTCTCAGATCCTGTAACCGGAACTCTGTCATCTTACGCTTGGTCTGTTTTAGTAATCGACCACTTACTAAATCAAAAAGTNATACCAAATGTTCAATCTGGAGACGACCGTACAATAGTAGAAATCGACAAGGTTGAATATGACATAACAATAAACGAAAGTAATTCANTANCNGAAGATAATAATTCAGATATTGCACAATTAGTTCANTCATTCTTCATGCATAACGCTACTAGAGATTGGCAAAACCAGATAGTTTCTATCAGAAATGGAGAACCGATTTCAAGAGATTCCAAAGGATGGATGGATGAGGAACCTTCAGCATTAGACGTCTTCAACAGCGACAAGGAAAAACCGCCAAGAATGGGAGAACATCATCTAGCGATTGAAGACCCATTTNATTTNGATCATGATCTATCAAGGGTTGTTCGAGCTGAAGGTGAATTGAGAATTCGAAATGAATTGCTTAGAGCAGCGACACTCTTTGGAAATGGTTCAACCTGGAAAGAAATTTGTGAAACTGTCGATATGGACAGACTAAAGCACATAGANCCGTCNGATATNTTCCACGATTTGAGAGATAAATCNGATGATTTGGTCAAAAATATGCTTGAGAAAACACGTGCTGAGATGGACTCTCTCGATAAGAGAATTGACGCCTTGGAGGCAGAGAGACATTCAACCCTAAGAATGGCAAAAGCGATGCGAGGAGTAATTGAAGAGACTGCTGATCTTCGAAAAGAGCACAAATCGATTATTCTCGGATTGAAAGGAAGAAATTCAGAAATTGATGAAATCAAAAAGAAAAGAGACAAAATCAATTCNGATGTAATTCTACCAATTCACATGATTGAAGATGAATTGTCTAAAGTTTACTCACGATTGACTGAAGAGNTAGACATTCATAGAGTTCCATCATTGAAAAAGGAGATTGAACAATTTTCTTGGTTCATGGAATTNCAAGCAATGCATGGTAAAGCAAGAGAAGCAAGTGAGTTGCATCAGAGATTCATAGAAATGGTCAAACAACAAAAAGAAGAAATCAAGAAATTGAAGATCTATGAAACAAAACATGATGACACTACCAGCAAATTGTTNGAACAAGAACCATTACTNAANGATAAAAATATCAATTCAAGGGAAGTTAACTCATATGATAGAAGAGTACACAATATCCAGAAGGCATTGAGACAACGCAGAGGAGAAATGCACAAGTTGCGNCGAGAGGCTGGAAGACTCGATGCCTGGTTGCGAAAGAAGTCAGGAGACCAAAACCGAGGCAGAGGTAGAGGTAAAGGCAATCGTAAAGGCTCCAAACCAGGNGGTAAAAAAGAGAATTCTGGGCCAATGACATTGGGAGATATCTCTGGATTANTATCAGGAATGGACACTGATAGTTCTTCAAAGCGTNTAAGAAAAGTTAGTTCAAAGAAAGCAGGGATGAANAAGATGGGTAATTTNGCTGCTCATCGTGGCTCNAGAGGNCAATTCAAAAAGAAAGATTGATCTAAATGAACGATACAAATCCTACANTAAATGCACGTTGGTGCTTAGGACCTAACCCCAAATCCTTGGACGATGCAAGTGTAGAAGTAATTCGCCAATTATTCCTAGACCAAACTGGCGAAAGATACGCATCTGTATCTGTAAAAAGCCTCCCAATACCAGAGTGGGGAGGCAATCTAGTTCTTCTCGATTCTAATAATATGATNAGAGGACTACTTTGGGCTAACAAATTTAGCCACACTAGAGTAAGAATTGTTGCTTTTGCAATAGATTCTGAATTCAAAAATAAAGGATTGGGTAGCCAAGCTTGGAACCTGCTTGTTGAAGCGGCTCGCAAAGACTCTCACAGTGAAATTCAGTTAGAGGTNAGAGGTGATAATTTGTTTGCNATAGANTTCTATAGAANANGAGGTTTANAGGTTGTNTCTANNTTAGAAGGNTATTANAAGGCTGGAATTGGCTACGTTATGCGTGGTAAAATTTAACGCAAATAGTATTGACCTTCCTATTACTCACAGTNAANGTGGGAAACAGAGTTATTGCGGATTTNGTCGACGATGAATGNATTNTTTCGGCAGCNTTGATGGATANNGAGGGTTTCACNATCGAAAGAACNTCTANTGATTTCAAACCNACCGCAATGACTGAACTTGTTGATTTNCATCCANNTAGCCNTTTNCTNACTNTNGTAGGTGAAAATTCNACTGTAATTATTTCTAAACTGGAAACAGGACATTCAATAGCAATCCAATGCCCTAACGATGGCAATTTGGGAAAAGCTAGACTAAAATTAGCCAAGGCTTGTGAAGCAATTTTGCCATATTTATGAAATTCTCCCGTAGGGAGGCTTCAAATGGGATAGGCCAGTCGCCAAATCGCTGAGGTACGGGAGTACTAGGTGAACAGGTGCGATGGTAATGGCAGAATTGAAGGATACTTTGGAAGAAAAGCGAAAACTAGTCAATCAAAAGGCTACGCAGTACCGCAATACCCGTGATGAGTGGAATTCACGAACAAAAGAGCATACAGTAATCAGAAATGAACTGAATGCAGAAGTTCGTGAACTAATCCAAAATGTCCGCCAACAACGAGAAATTCGTGAACAAATGAACGAATTGGTTCGTGAAAAGAAATCAATCCGANCTGAAGCAAATAANAAAGTAAAGAAAGCAAAGTCAATGCTGGATACTGAAAAATCAGAAAAACCTGACAGAGATTCTGGTCCAAGAGGCCGNAGAGAAAAGAAAGTNACAGTACATTCTCTAAAAAGAGAGTTCGAGAGNCTNGAACGTGAAATGGAGATGGGTAAGCACCTTGGCCAAAATGAAAAGAAGGCAATGAAGCGAATGAAAGAAATTCGTGCTAAGATTCGTGACATGCAAGCATCAGAAGATAACAATGGAGAATTAAAAGAAGCCAGAGGAATGCTCAGAGAAGCTATGGTTGAGCAAGAAGAAGCCCACGTAGAGGTTCAGAAAGCAGCACAAGCAGCTCAAGAAGCACACGACCTGATGCTCCAGTGGAATAAGGAAGTAGACCGTCAAAGAGAACTTGCTGAGGGCGCACATCGTGAGTTACGCAAGTCAAAGAAAGAGGCGGATAAGGCACACCACTTCTACATCGTATCACTAAGATGTCTTCACTCAATTCAAGATATTCTACGTGCAATGCACGGTACTGCGACTGGTGATAGTCAACGCGGTGCAAGAGGTGAAGTTCAGGACTTAATGTCTAAGTTGATGAGTGGAGATACTCTATCAACCGAGGAACTAATGCAATTACAACGCTTTGATTAAATTCAAAGGCCATCTAGTGTCACACAAATATCAAGGAGAGATGTAAGATGATCGGCAAGGAGGAAATTGCAGGCATAATCGAAGACTACGATCGTCTAAAATTACGTGTTGGAATGACTGCAAGTCACTCTGCCCTCGATATTTGTGATGGAGCAATAGAGGAAGGATTTCCAACTGTTGCCTATTGTCAAAAAGGCCGTGACAAAACATATTCGCAGTACTTCAAGACTCAGAGAACTGTATCGGGAAGAGTTCGAAGAGGAATGGTTGACAAAGCAATAGTGATGGATTCATTCAATGATGTCATGAACCCAAATATGCAGGCTGAAATGAGAAAGAGGAATGTTATCTACATCCCTAACCGCTCATTCACGTCCTATTCTAAGATTGAAGACGTAGAGAAGAATTTCAATGTCCCGATGTTTGGTTCAAGGAACATGCTGCGCATGGAAGAAAGGACAGAAGACCAGGACTACTATTGGATTCTAGACAAAGCGGGTCTTCCTTATCCTGAAGCGATTGAAGATCCACAAGACATTGATTGCTTGGTTATCGTCAAACTACACCATGCACAGAAGAAATTGGAAAGAGGGTTCTTCACATGTGCTTCATATGAAGAGTACTTGGAGAAATCTCAAACTCTCCTAAAGGAAGGCACAATTGACCAAGCCAGTCTTGATGGTGCAAGAATTGAGAGATATGTTATCGGTCCTGTCTTCAATCTAAATTTCTTTTACAGCCCGCTTGAGGAAGATATGCCTAAGTTGGAATTACTCGGCGTAGATTGGAGATTTGAATCATCACTAGACGGTCATGTCAGATTACCTGCGCCGCAGCAGATGACTATGCCAGCACATCAACAAATTCCAGAAATGACGGTTGTAGGTCACAATACTGCGACAATAAGAGAATCTCTTTTGGAGAAGGCCTTCGAGTTAGGCGAGAAATTCATCACTGCTTCAAAAGAACACTATGACCCTGGAATCATTGGGCCATTTTGCTTGCAAACTTGTATTGACAAAGATATGGATTACTCCATCTATGATGTTGCACCACGTTTGGGTGGAGGAACAAATGTCCATGTTTCAGTTGGACACCCATATGGAAATGCCACTTGGCGAAAACCTGTTTCATCTGGCCGAAGAATAGCCATGGAACTTAGGAGAGCAGCAGAACAAGATCGCCTTTTGGAAGTATTAACATAAGGTGATTTAGATTTCTGAGAAATTTTGGATTGTTATTTCCTTTCTTCTCTTTATGTTCCTGTTTGCAGGAGTTGGCATAGCATCTATTCGTGTCAAAAAAGACACTACTGACGACTATCTAATCGCAGGAAGAGGAATGCATCCTGCATTAGCCGCACTTTCAGCGGTTAGCACTTGGAACTCTGGTTACATGTTCATTGGTGCAATTGGATTTACTTACATGATGGGTTACAACGTGATTTGGTTGGGAATTGCATCAACTCTTGGTCAATTTGTTGCTTGGTTGTGGCTCTACAAGTTCATACAAGAAGAAGGTCAAGAAAGAAACGTCCGGTCCCTTTCATCTCTAGTTGCAGAAAAGGCTGGAGCACCTGAAGCAAAGTTAGCTGCGGTTTTATCTGTATTATTCCTAAGTATCTATGCCGCTGCTCAACTGACTTCTGGTGGTAAAGCATTGCTAGTTATGATGGGTTGGCCTGAGTTAGTAGGAATCTTGATTGGTTTCGTACTGGTTGTTGCTTATTGTTACGCCGGAGGAATTAGGGCATCAATCTGGACTGATGCAGTTCAATCGTGTGTGATGATTGTTGGTTCGATGATATTGTGTTGGATTGCTCTAGGAGAAGTTGGAGGATTTAGTGGGATGTCCTCTGGTCTTGAATCTCAGGATACAAATCTAACTAATTTTTTGCCACCAGACCTTATGTTTGGATTTTCCATGTGGGTGTTTGCGTTCTTCCTCGGAGGATTAGCGGTTGCAGGACAACCACAGGTAGTATCCAGAGTAATGACGCTCGGTTCAGAGAAAGACAGGAAACAAGCAATGATTTGGTTCTTCGTATGGCAGACACCATTCATTGCATTGATGACTTTTGTAGGGCTAGCTAGTCGAGTGTTATTCCCTATTTCTGATGATTTTGATCCCGAATTAGGCTTACCAATGTTAGCCATGGATACAATGCCTGCAATTGGAGTAGGTATGATTCTTGCATCGATTTTCGCAGCCACAATGTCGACTGCAGACAGTCAAGTTCTGGCATGTACAGCAGCAATTACAGATGACATAAAACCGGAATGGAGAGAAAACCACAAGACAACAAAGAAGGTCACTTTAGTGGTAGCAGCCTTAGCAACTGCCATTTCAGTAGGTGGACTTTACATCCCTGGTGGAGATTCGGTATTCTTACTAGTAGTACTAGCAGTTTACGGACTAGGTAGTGTGTTTGTTCCTTTACTGATAATACGATGGATGGGTTACAAACCTGATTCAACCCATAGTATTGTAATGATGTGTTCAGCATTTGCTGGAGTTATAATTTGGTCTATGCTTCCAACAATNTTAGGTTTGAAAACAGTTGCTGGACCAGACGGAGTTTTCCCATCGATTCCGGGAATGGGTGCTGCTTTCGCAGCGCACTTTATCATGAACAAAATTAGAACACCCAATGTTTCATCANTNGGAAGATTCAATTTCCCAGAAGGGAAAAAAATCATTACTTTTGCTGCTATAATTTTGATTCCAATCGCTGGAATTGAAGCAACNTACCTCGCAAAAGGCCCAGATTCATCTTCATCTTCTTCAGCACCTAACCCTGATTCAATGTGGNATTTAACAGCAGAATTCGAATACTCATACGCAGAAGAAACTATTCTCATCAGCGATGGTTCAACTGATAGTTTCTACTTCGATATCCCAGAAGATGCNATTAGTGCATTGTTCATGATAAATTATACNGAATCAAATGAAGGAGGANTTGGTAGTGAATGTGATAACGTCGAATCAAGTTACGATGCTACAAATGTTCCAATAGAATTCAATGTATGGTCCCTGCAAAATCTATCCGGCCAAAATTGTGGTGACAATGTAATTGGAGGATTTAGTACATGGAGTGGTTTTTCTCAGACAGACACTTACGAAAATCAACAAAACGCAATTTCTACTCTCAAAGTTGAGAAGGATGCTGGTGAGATNGTATTCAANGTCCAAGTCCAAGAAAATACTGCAACACCGNTTAATGGCGACAACGGTGAAGAAATTACAATATCNATACAGTATACTAAACTCGTATCTTATGATTTAACTGAGGCTGAATGACATTCCTTCTTTGCCAACNTTCCAGCCTAATTCNGTTACNGGAGTNTCATCNCTNCANANTGGATTAGTGTGNTTNANNTGNATNAATACTACTTCNCCATCTCCTTCTCTTCGCTCACCTAACATCTGGAGAGTTTGCTCAACCGGAGGATGTGGAACTTTGCTTTGATCNCGNTGNTTGAGTTCATCTGCACTGTAGAATGTACCATCGATTAGAGCAATNTCTACNTCAAAATGNTTCAACCAAGCTCTCAAATCATGNCCACGNAATGTNTCTTGCCANGTATCATGGTCNGGNAANAACANCAGAGTTTTTTCTGCTTTGATNAGATANGCATGCATATCAGANAANTCATCNCNNTGNGGAACTTCAATCGCTTCAACAATTACTCCTGGNANTTGATANACACTTGCGACTCTAGGTATGAATACTCCATCCGAGAGTAGTGCAGACCAGTGNGGAGTTCTCTCAATGAGATCTAGCATCATCTTTGAGCAATACAAATTGACACCTTTCGCAGCCATTGTCTCTTTTCCAAATAGACCAAGTCCGTCGACATGACCAATATGAGCATGAGTTAGAAACACAGAATCNACCTGAGTACAACCCCAAATTCTCAGTTGNTCGCCTAANTGNCGNGTTGCTTCAAACAAATGTTTGCCACCCTCTGCATCAGTTAGCCCGATAGAAACTGGATAGCGCTGTTCTAAATCTAGACANCAATCACAACCAACCTGTGGTACACCACCGTCTTGGGCCGAACCCAACAGAGTGACTTCAACCATGAATTAAACCTCAAATTCTGCGGATCCACTGCTTAGTAGAAGTATCTCGAACATACCAAGCACCACTCGCTACAGGATACTCAAGCCATTCGTTTCCATCGCTTCGAATTGAACCAACTTCGTACATTGTTGGCCCCGCAGGTGCTGCAGGTTGTGGCATTACAGCCTGATTACCGGGTAACATTGCAGGGTTAGGAGATGCAGCTTGAACTACAGGTTGAACGCTAGGCTGTTGATATTGTGAATAATCTGGTTGCGCATTCATATCTGGCATTACAGGCTGAGCGTACATGTTTGGCATTGCAGGTTGCGATGTCATATCAGGCATCACGACACCAGCATTCCAATCCTTTTGTCCATCATCATCCCCTCTTAGTCTCATGACCAGTAAACCTCCAACAATCAAGATTAGGATAATACCAACTGAAATACCGCCATACTTGAGAACACTTCCACTAGATTCCTCTACTACTTCTTCACAACCGTTCTCTTTGGCAACTCCGACAACATCAGGACACTCATCTGCATCCTTACCTTTTGGATTGTCACCAAACCCATCTCCATCTGTATCATTCCATTGAGTTGATTCCTCGGGGAAAGCATCGATTANATCTGCCCAACCATCGTTATCTGAATCAACACAACCTAGAATATCACCTTTGAATGAGTCACCGGTTTCTTGTGGGCAGTGATCCGGACTGGTTCCAAGTGGATTATCTCCATATCCATCACTATCCGANTCACTCCATTGAGTNGCATCAAGTGGTTTCCAATCAGAACCAATTTCAGGGTCANCCCATCCATCTCCGTCATAATCCGGACATCCATCAACATCCTCCGTTGAATTACCAAATACTTCTGGACAATCATCAAGTCCGTCCGCTATTCCATCTTTATCNGTATCAAGATATTCATTGGCATCTGCTGGGAATGCGTCCATGAAATCNGCCCAACCATCGCCATCNCCATCNGGACAACCTAGAATATCATTTTGCCATGAACTACCTGATAGAGTCGGACATGCGTCTTGGTCTCTTGCATACTGATAGTATTCTCCTGGCCAATTCACACTTCGATCTGTCCAAGAAATATTTCCATAATTATCACCAAATCCATCTTCGTCCCAATCCGACCATTGTGTGTTATCGGCAGGGAAAGCATCTGCTCCATCTTCTACTGTCCAAATCGTATCAGCAGATGAATATCCATCCATATCAGGGTCTGGACATCCATATCGATCTAGCATAGAAGTTCCTGAAGTAGAAACACAGTCATCTGGATTGTTTCCATCTGCATTATCACCATAACCATCACNATCTTGNTCAANCCATTGAGTCGGTTCATCTGGNANATCATCAATACTATCAGCCCANCCATCACCATCNCTATCGGGNCAAGCAAGCAANCCACTCATTGTGGAATTACCAGCCTCTTGGGGNCAAGANTCTTCGATATCTGCCCANCCNTCNNCATCACTGTCAATACAACCAGTGTATGTTCCCAGAGTAGANGTTCCTGCAACCTTGTTACANTCATCAGAGGANTCATCAAAGCCATCTNCATCATCATCTGAATCTTCATCAGCGTCTCGACACCCATCTCCATCCAGATCATTCGATGAATCTGAAGTCCACCAATTTCTTGGAGGTGAATATGAACTCAGACAGCCATCGTCTTGATCCTCAACTCCATCGTTATCATCATCGTTATCTTCNCTGGAATCTTTACANCCATCATTATCGAAATCNGTTGTAGAATTGCTAGTCCAGTTCCAAGCTCCACCTCGAGGACAATCATCACCGGAATTATCTGTTATTCCGTCATTGTCGTCATCNTAGTCACACTCATCACCATCTCCATCCAAATCTGAATCAATTTGCAAAGGATTGTTTTTGTTAGGACAGTTGTCAAGTAAATCATTAACTCCATCATTATCCTTGTCTGCATTATTTATGGGGTCTACAGACCAAATTACAAGNTCTAAGCCAGCACCACTAGTAACNGATTGAGTTCCTTTGTTAATAGTGGACTGGAACGAACCAAACACAGTAGGAATNCCAGTAGAATTTACTGTAATGTCAGCGAACAAATCATCACTCGTACCCCCCAGAGTTTCAACCCAATCCCAATTTCCGNTGGAATCTAATTTTGCCATNTANAGGTCTAGGCCACCATTAGATGTTGCATAGTGTATNCCAAAATCTGCAGAACCAGATACCAGTCCTCCTACCATGATGTCNCCGTTNGAATTTGCTTCAACAGCATAAGCCCTNTCAGTAGAACTACTACTTCCTGCNCTTACAGCCCAGTCNGTTTGTCCAGAATTTGATACTTTGANAACATAAGCATCTCCNCTACCCTTGTCTGACAAAANATTTTGATTACCTGCATCCATAGAACCAAGGAAAACTCCTGATACAATAATCTCATTGTTTTGCGTTATTGTAATATCTTCTGCAATATTGATTTCTCCCGCAGCGCTTGCAAATCCTGTAACACTCTGCACTACTCCCTGTGGATTCCATTTGACAAGAATTGTATCGGCTTGGCTCAGAGCCTGGTGGGTTTTTCCGTTTGCAGAAAAAGTACCAGATGTCGTTCCTGTTTGCCAAATATTACCAAATGTATCTACAACTACGCCTGCAGAATTATCAGCACCTATTCCTCCTGCTGTAGAGACCCAATTTAGTGAACCAGTGGAAGGGTCTAATTCAGCAAGGAAGTACTCATCATCCGCATTTGTGATGAGGGTACCAGCGAAGTCAGTTGGACCCTTGTGCGTACCAGATATGATTAATTCACCGGATACTGGATCCACATCTAAGCCAGTAACTACGCTCGAATTAGAATCATTATTTGATGCAGTTTGGAAAGAAATTGCCCATTCCCATTGTCCAGTGGGGTCAAGCTTTGCAACAAATCCATCAAGGTTCTGAGATAGTAATGATGGCGAATTAGGATTAGACCCAAAGTCGACCTGTCCTAATATTGTACCTGCAATATATATCTCACCATTGTTTGATGTTGTCAGTGCTTCGATGAATGTCAAGCCTTGTGAGGCCATTGGCATTACAGCCCATTGCCAAACACCTTGCTCATCAACCAAAGCNACGTATGAATCAGCNTCAACANNTTGGTTGTANGCNGAGNTCGCTTGTAGTTGAATTCCACCCAAATTCAAAGAATTTCTTGTGTCTCCTGCCACNACTAGACCCATAGGTGTAGACTCTATTTTGGTACCATTTACATGCCCACTTGAAGAGCCAGTTGAGATCAGTAACTCTGGCTCTGAATCCGCAAAGAAGATGATTTTCTCCTCCGCTAGTTCCACATTGTTTTGAATTGGAATCATACTAGCTAACAAAATCACGATAATTGCTATGCTCAGTACTCCACGAGTGCGCATGGTCAATGGTCATGACGAAAGGTGATGAATCCTTTGCTCAATAGTTCATGTGTAATTTGCTCGAAACACCATCAAATATCCAATCGGCACCAAAGGCATCTATACCTTTGTGAGCAGGAACTAACACATTGTAAGTTTCAACATTTGCACCTTCCCCATCAAAATACCACCACCTCAGCAAATCTCCCATTCCATCAGAATGAGAACGCCTTTCAGAAAGCAAATCTGTAAAATCTGGATTTTCATGAATTTCTAAATTATCATGACGAATCATTGGCGGGTTTTCTAGTAACTCAAAATCCTTCAAAATATGAAGCCCGCCACAATTGAGCACCCATTTGCAAATTTCATCTTCACCTGGGCCTTTCAAAATTCCAGTAACCTTGTGTAAATTAGCAGGAATAAGTACAGGTTTTGCCATTGATATATCCAAACCTTTGGATTCTAATTCTGTAAAATCATTTGTTGGCTTCAGAACAAAGGGTCCATCGCCTGAGAAAATATCCAACTCAGTTTGGACATGTTCCACAACTTCGTCTTCTAATATTTTCAGCCTTCCATCGATTACAGCGTAACCAATGAATGCTGCGAATTCATCTAGTTTCCAAATTTTTAGTTCACGACCATCCCTTGACGGAGTTTTTTCTATGTCAAAACTAATTTTCCTTTCAGCTATTACGAGATGTGACCCTCTTGGTGCATCAAATAGCCAAGTTTCCACTCCTGCTAAATCCAATGGAGCAAAACCTTTCCCCGAACTCCAAATCTCCATGCCATCTTTCATTCCGAGCTTAGAAATCTCTGGTGAGACGTCATAAATGCGACCTAGCCAAGAAATCACACCTGGCGCAGTTATTGGTGGCGACTCGGAGTCTATGCTGACGCCTAGCCTCCTCAAGAGAGCAACCAAGTCAAGGGCCATGTACCCTCTTAGGTTAATTCCGCCTTTAATTTCACTCTAGATTACTGTTCAAAGTCAGCAGGTCTGATTCACCCGCATCCAAGACTGTAATAGTCGAGACGCTGAATGGTTTTCCAGACGCAACACCAAGATCTCTGTTTACCAATAATGTACGATGCATAGTGACTTCAGGGTGCTTTGCAGCAAGGTCGTCAATATACTCCTGAGGGCAGTTAGCTGCTAGAATGATGCATTTGGCATCACCCTTAGCGCATGCATCAATTGCTTGGCGTTGGCCAAACAATAGGTTACCTGTCGTACTTGCAATTTTCAGTTGTCTACTTATATCCATTATTCATTCCTCCACAATTTTGCTTCTCAATGTTGATTCTCACTCTGGAATGTAATACAATTCCACAGATCCTGTACCTAGACTGATAGGTTGACCAACGATAATGTTCTCTGCAACCCCAGTTAGATTGTCTCTTTCACCAATAATTCCTGCCTTTAGCAGGTGGTTAACAGTAACTTCGAACGCTGCACGTGCAAGGATAGAGTGTTTCGTTCCAGAGACACCATGTCGTCCAATTGCGCGTACTTCACCTTCGCTAGTCATAACATCTGCAACCATTAGTAAGTGACGTACATCGACTTCCAAGCGTGCTCCGTCTAGAGTTGCTTGCAATTCATTGACAATCGCTTGGCGAGCTGCTTCAATACCTAGATATTCGTAAATCTCAATGATATTATTGGTGTATGTTCTTGATCTATCGATTCCTTCCATGTCAGA
>NZGQ01000038.1 GCA_002689565.1 Methanobacteriota archaeon
CAGATTACGTAAACTAGAATCTGAAGGTGTCATCCAAGGCTATGCTCCGATCTTGAATGCCGAATCCGTAGGCTGGGGAATGACCGTCATGGCTGGCCTTTGTATCGAGAAGGGTAAAATTATGGATGTGCAGAAGCATATTTCTTCCGACTCCAGGGTATTCGCGGTATACGATGTTACAGGAGATTGGGATTCGATGGTGTTGGCTAGAGTTCAAAATCGTGAAGACTTGGACAACTTAACAAAGACAGTTTTCACACTCGATGGAATCTCTCGCTCATACACTCATGTTGTATTAAACACAGTAAAAGAATCAGGGATAATGCTCCCCGAGGAATGAAGGTAGGTCTTCAACACACATTGTATCCGGCTTCATTGCCTTTGAAAGTGCTCTTCTCAATTCATCGCATGGTTTGGTATCCAAACTGGTCATTGAATCCATCAACCTCCTTTGGATTCGNCCCCCTGTTCTATCCCAATCCATCAATACAATGCAACTACCGTAAGTTTCGACGATGTATACTACTACCCTGTCTATATTCCAACCGCGATTTAATTTTTCGATTGGGCCGGTAAAACCAAGGTTCCGTAAAGCGATTTCATCGCGTTTACCCTCTACTAAGATTACTTTGCCAGCAGAATTCTCTTCGATACTAGACTCGAGAGCTCTGTGCGCCAATGCATATCTTTGCTCACGATTCAACCAATCCCTCCAAGNTTGCGATTATTTCCTGTGANGATAATCCCTGGATGTTAATTTTCTTACTCCGAGAGGTTTGTCCAGAAATGACTGTCNCTTTTGCCGAGAATATTTTTTCCAGNACATTGCACACCGCGTGATTGGCTTTTCCTTTCTGCGCTTCCGCTTTGACTGCGACCTGTAATTTTCCTCGCCATTCGTTGCACCCAACAACACCTTGGCGGCTTGAACCGGGTTGAACTTCGATGTCAATTATGACAGTTCCATCGAGAGTTGTTTGAATGCAAGATTCAACCCCCATATTATTACCCATACGAATCTCTTATTAACAAATGTTCATTCATAAANTGTCGTATATACGCAATCAATTAATACGGCNATCTAGCCCGTCAGAACATGGGCGCTTCTAGGGAGTTATGGCCTGACGAATACACAGTGTTCAATATTCTCTACGATAAGTTTCTTTTTTGGTCCATCGTAGTGGGTTTATTCACTTTCACATGGCTCCTAATCGCAATACTGCGCTATAGGGATGGGATTGAGCCTTCCGGTAAAGAAGAGATCAAAGTTGGAACCTTTCCAAAAGAAAGACATCACTTCGATCTAGAGCTTGCTTGGTTCGTCGGACCTACAATCCTAGTTATTTGGGTTACAATCCTCGCATTCGGTTCAATGAATATCGTTTGGGGAGAAGTACAAAAATTACAGGAGGACCCAGATACTTTTACGGTCGAGGTTAACGGGCTACAATGGTACTGGGACTTCTACTATCACGATGAGTTAACATGGGAAGACATGGACACTGGTCATGACGTTACATGGAATGATAGTGGCTTGTCAATAGATGCCGGCCCGGGAGCNGTTTCTGCAATAGTCAAGTGGGGCAATCCATCCATTGGACTGTCCGAGACACTCGACCTTGCAAACAATACTACAATGGATAGATCGTTTGATGTAACTACCCCTCACAGTGTAGACATTCAGGATGCTGAAGGAAACATTATCCATCGCTGGCAACACATACCAGAAGCACAAATTGATGATGATGGCGAGGAATTGTACATCTACAAAATGAGTGGGAATTTAATTATCCCATGTGACGAAAATGTTCTCTTTAACATATACAGCATGAATCCTGTAAGAGAAGCCAATTTTGATGCGACCAATACCTACCAAGGAGTTCAGCACGCATTCTGGCTTCAGGAATGGGGAATGAAAGAAGATGCAGTGCCAGGGCTTGATTCAGGAACATGGATGTATGTCCAACCTAACGAGGCCGGAGTTTTCCCAATAAGGTGTGCTGAATACTGTGGAAAAGAGCATTCTTTGATGTATGGACAAGTTGAGGTTGTAGCAAGAGAAGGCATGACTTGTGATGAGGATTTTGGCGTTTACTTCGATCATGAGGNGCTGAGATGATGAAAGGCNGAAGCATAGCAGTNCTAGCGATTNTTCTTATCGCTCTTGCATCAACTACCTCATTCGAGGCTAGACAAACAGGAATTGTATCCGAAGGAGGGTGCGGTTGTCACCAAGGAATGAATTCAAACACAGTAATTACAGTAGATGGACTGCCTGAAGTCTTCAACGCTTCGGAAGAATACTTGTTTACTCTGACAATCACAAATGATGATGTCCCGGTAGAAAACCCTGACCAAAACGGTGGATTCAGTATAATCTTAACCGGAGGGGGAGTCTTAGAGTCTGTCCCTGATATCGACGGAAATGTTGCGCAGGAAATGGACGGTGGTCTGACTCATAGCATGGAAATCAATGATCGACGAACTTGGGACTTCAAATGGACCGCCCCTGCCGACGATACCGCAATTGTAAGTTTCCTAATCTTTGGAAATGCTGTCAATGGAAACGGTGCACCATCAGGAGATCAGTGGAACCAATTAGATGTTGAAGTTCTTGGAATTAATGCAAATCCTAGCGCNCCNAGTGCNGANGCACTAACNATCCTNATGACCGTNATNGGATTGGCACTTGGACTAATCTTACTAGGAAGCATGTGGGTATTCTACACACGCAANCCTGAGAATTTCTCNATTGGAAGCTTCTGGGCATATCTGAAGCCTTGGTTAACCACTACNGACCACAAACAGGTTGGAATTCTATACTTCTTGTATGGATTCTTCTTCTTCCTAGTTGGTGGATTGCTAGCATTGCTATTCCGTATACAATTAGCATTACCTGAGAATGATTTCCTAACTCAAGCGGAATACAACTCATTCTTTACATTACACGGAACTACAATGATTTTCTTGGCTGCGATGCCGATGATTGCTGGTTTCATGAACTACATTCTACCATTACAGATNGGAGCTAAAGATCTAGCATTCCCAAGAATCAACGCCCTTGGTTTCTGGCTAATCGTTGCGGCAGCACCACTCATCTTTACAGGAGTATGGAGTGGAGAAGCCGCTGATATTACATGGGTTATGTATCCGCCATACTCTAGTTTGTCTGGACATGCGGGTGGTCCAAACCCTGGAACTATTGCGTTTATTTCGGGTATTGCACTACTTGGAGCGTCATCAACACTATCTGGTGTTAACTTCGTAACCACAACCTTCACAATGCGTGCAAAGGGCGTAGGATGGATGAAAATGCCTCTATTCACATGGTCTGTTCTAATCAGCGTATTCATGCTGTACGTGAGCCTACCTGCTTTCGTAATCGGTATATTCTTCCTACTGTTTGATTCTACAATTGGAACCACGTTCTTTACCGCTGGTGGAGATCCACTGCTGTTCCAGCATCTGTTCTGGTTCTTCGGACATCCAGAAGTATACGTTGTTGTAGTGCCTGCCTTCGGAATCGTATCCGAAGTTCTAGCAACCAGTGCTAGAAGGTCAATTTTCGGATATAGGTCAATGGTATATGCAATGGTCGGAATCGGCGTTGTAGGATTTATCGTATGGGGACACCACATGCTAACAAGTGGAATGAGTCCTGCGTGGCGTGCTGCATTCATGATCACTACAATGGCTGTAGCGATTCCGACTGGCGTGAAAATCTTCAATTGGTTGGCAACGCTTTGGGGTGGAAGCCTTGTATTCAAGACCCACACCCTGTGGTCTCTTGGATTCTTGATTACTTTCACACTTGGTGGACTNTCTGGAATGTTCTTCCCAGTAGCTGGACTTGATACTCAATTCCACGACGGTTACTTCGTTGTAGCGCACTTCCATTATGTGTTCATTGGAGGTATAATCTTCGCATTATTCTCTGGAATATACTACTGGTTCCCTAAGGTTACTGGACGTAAGATGAACGAGACACTAGGGTTGTGGCACTTCCTAATTGGATTCAGTTCGTACAATGCCGCCTTCTGGCCAATGCATGCGGTAGGAATTATGGGAATGCCAAGAAGAACTCACACCTATGCCGTAGATGCTGGATTTGCTGAATTAAACATGGCAATTTCCACATTTGCAATTATATTCGGAATCTCACAATTACTNCTAGTTTGGAACATCGTTCGCTCAGTAAAGAAGGGCGAAAAGGTGGGCAAGGACCCATGGGGCGGATGGTCTCTAGAATGGGCCGTTACTTCACCTCCACCAACTCCTTCATTCGCAGTAGAGCCTGAACAATATGATGCAAATGACCCCGATGACTATCATGAAACGAAACTTGAAACCTGGATAAAGGCGCCATTTAGAAAGATGAACAGTCTTTGGAATAAGGAGGCGAAATCATGAGTGGAAGNCTGCACGATGTNAAAAATGATGTCTGGATGAGGGCCGTCATTGTTTCAGTATTGCTACTTGTAGTAGGTGGCGTTGCTTACGGAGCNTTTGCTGTAGGAATTGGATCAGTGAAGCAAAACGATTGGGACGCAGCCCATGATGATCTCGAAGAAGCCAAAATGCAGTGGGATAATCTCAACGTGACCCAGGACGACGGCACGGAAGAGGGAATAAAAGATCTTAATCAAAAGAAAGAAGATGCCAAAGTTGCTTGGGAAGAAGCCCATGAGGCCGACATAGATGCTCATCTTTCTTACCTAACTTGGGTTACAGCAGGGAAAACAATTCTTGTAATGATGATTGTATATGCTGCATTTTACGGTATTGCTGGATTCTACAATAGTATCCAGCCAGAAGAGGAACATGATGAACATCACCACGATGACGATCACGAGGAGCACCATGGTTCTGCATCTCCAATTTTGATGGCCACAGGTATCCTACTATTCATGATGGGATTCCCTGGATTTGTTAATACTTGCAAGTCATTGCTGGGACTAGATTACCAAGCAGAAATGGGTGACTTTGGATTATCCGTTGCCGGTGCTGCAATTCTAATCATAGGTATTGGAAACTGGTGGAATGAAGACCTCAAAGGCCATCCCGAGCAAATCGCAACATCTGACCCATTCAAGGGACAAGATATCCGTAAGGCCGGAATGTGGATTTTCCTAATTTCAGANACAATGGTTTTCGCATCTTTCTTCTCTTCTTACTTGAGAATGAGAACTGGATGGTGTACNCAGTGGGCTGTTGATGCNGGTAAGTGTGATGTTGTTGACACCACTACTGCTTCNGACCTATTGCGACACGAAGTTGGAACTCTATTACCGGGTGCAATCAATACCTTTGCTCTAATCATCTCATCATACACAATCGTGTTGGCATTGAAGACAGCTAAGAATGTAGATTGGGAGCCATCAAAGAATGCAATTATGGCAAAGATTTTCCCGACTCGTAAGCAAGCGGTGAGAAACTATCTAATCATCACTTTAGCACTAGGTTCCCTGTTCATTGTACTAAAACTAGTAGAATGGAGCCACTTAATCGCTGAAGGATTCACGATTGATACACAAGCTGGTTCAATCTTCTATGTAGCAACCGGTGCTCACGGATTACACGTATTCATCGGATTGTTGGTAATGCTATTCATGATTTTCAAGGCTGATGTCCTTGAGGATGGTTATGACGAACATAATGGCCAAGGAATCGAATATTTCGGTTTGTATTGGCACTTCGTGGATTTGGCATGGGTAGCCATCTTCCCNGCATTCTATCTGTACTGAGGCGATAATATGGGCGAACACAAGTATACAGGACCAATAGCAGGAATCTTTCAGAAAATGGCCGACCTAATCGGCAAAGATGTTTACTATGTCAACTTCTTAATTTTGATGTTCTTCACTCTGTTTGAAGTTGCTGCAGTATTCTTCGAAACAATTCCTGGAACAGATATTGTAATCACCAGAGGNGCTGTTTGGGGTGTTTTGATTGTCGTTGGTATAATCAAAGGATATGGTATTGCTGCATTCTTCATGCACTTGAAAGGGGACCCATTCATTTACACGAGAACTGCATTGTTCCCGGTAATTTTCGCTGCATTGATGCTATGGGGTATTGGACTTTCCAACCCAGCAGGTATCGATCAACTACCAGCATGGTGTACTCCTAACTGGGATTATTCCTACGTTACTGAATGAACGACATCTATGTCATAGTTTGATTAACAAATGACCTGACGCACTTACATGCGCTGGTTAGTATTGTCAGTAGTAACTATACTAGCAATGTCCACTGTACCTACAATAACAGCAGGTGGTTCTGATCAGCACTGGAATGGTTATGTTTTGGATAGAGGTTCGGTCAAGAATCACGTATTGATCGACCAAAATTACGATTATTATTCTCTTCAGACCGGTAGTCATGATGTGGTTGTCGTTGCTTTCATTTTCACAACATGNCCCGATGTATGTCCGGTAATTACTAGCAATCTAATCCAAGCTGAAAAACAGTTAGAAGATATTGACTACCAATTTATCTCAATAACCGTTGACCCGGGAACTGACTCTCCTGCTGTCTTAAGTGAATATATGGAAGATTTTGGAGCATCGTGGCCTCACCTTACTGCTGAATTGGACGTACTGGAAGAAGTATGGGGTGATTTCGGCATATCTGTAATTACTGAAGAAATTGAAAATCATGATCACGATCATGAATCTATGAAACAAGATAACGAATCCAATGTAATCGTTGTAATGCCAGATGGAAGCGTTACTTCTAATGAAGTTCAACTAACAGGCTGGGACCAGCTTACCGCAACTGCGTTTGATAACAATTGGATAATCAACTCAAGTTATAGCAATGGTAGTAACATTATCAATGGAATAAACGGAGATGATGCCCCCGCAAACAACTCTTGGCACTGGGAGTTGCATGCTTGGAACGAGTCCTCAAACTCTTGGGAAAGCGCCAATTCAGGCATCGATTCAATCGGGGCGGGAATTCTAGCACTAGCACCAAACTCTACTGATGATAACACAATTGGTCATCCCGATACTGAAAATGACACCAGGTTCTACGTATTTACATCAGATAGTTACATGCTGTCAGCAGAAATTGGTAAAATCAATGCATGGCACATGACGCTTGGTGCTCTAGAATCATTTGAGACAACAGTATCTGGAGATGGACATAACGTTACTTCGATAAGTGGAATTGATAACCCTTCAGATAACTCTTGGTTTTGGCAACTTCATTATTGGAGTGAGGAGGATAGCACTTGGCTTGAATGGGGCCTAGAAATGGATTATCTAAAAGACGAAACGCGCATCGCTTGGGCCCCTAACTCTACATCCAGTGAAATGATTCCTGAACCAGGTAGTGAAATNGTTCACAAGTTGGGGGTTGTTTATCCAAATGGAGATACAGAAATGTATGATGGCACATACTTTAACACAGCCAGTGAGACTACTGCAATGGCTCATACTGAACATACCTTTGCGGGAAATAATATCGCATTTGAAACAGCAAATAGCGAAGTAACCTCGATAAACACAGTTAATGGCGATTATAACCTATACATTTGGCACGACATGGGAGATTTTAGCCATTGGATGTCGACTTCTGACTCAGCAAACGAAAGCATGTTGGTGAGCGATACAGACCACTACGCTTGGGTTGCAGATGGCCAAGATGCATCTTCTCTTGGCTCTCCAGAATCAAATGGTGAAGAAAGTAAAGAAACCGAAACCTCTCACTCAACTCAAACCTTTATTCTCAACGGAGATTGGAAACCAAAAGTTGTATTCGTAGGCTATGATTGGGACGTCGACTTATTTGTTGAAGACATAAAAAGAGCTGCTGGAACTACCAAGGATCCTGGAGATGGTAGTAGTGGAATCCCCGGATTCACATTTGTAACTGCTACTGCAGGCCTAGGTTTGGCAATTATTGCTGCAAGCCGCAATGAATGATTTAGGATAGATTCTTGAAAGAAATGCCCTCAGGTCAATTTAGGCGGAGATCGCATAGCCTGGTATTGCGGTGGACTTGAAATCCACTGTCCCCCGGACACGGGAGTTCGAATCTCTCTCTCCGCGCTTCCAAAATCTGAGTTGATTTTGTGTCTAAACATGGAAAGGGTTCAACAACTCAAGCCTCCGTAGATACCTCATGGCCCACCGTCAGACGCGTCTTGTGATGCTGCTGGTTTTGTCGATGCTCATGGCAGGATGTATCTACAATGATACTCCGGAATGGGGCACTGGTGACGGCCAAGTATACGTTGAGATAGATGGAGATTCTGCTGAAATCGAATCCAAAATGGGCAAAGGATACGAAGAAAACCTTCCGCTTGTGGGATGTGGAGAAGGGAAATTAAAAATCTCTGGAATGCTAATTTCCTCTCAATTATATTCAGAGCATCCAAACTATGACAATGTAAAATCCGCGATGGGTGCGGCTGTGATTATCAATGCAGATCTGACTTGGAGTGAAGCCGAATCTGTTGAAGAAGGCAAAGCGGGAAGAGTTAGCATAAAAGATTGGACTGACCCATTACAACCCAGTGAAGCTGTTGGATCAAAACTAACAGATAATGAAGAAGAGTGGGAAGTAATTGGAATAATTCCCGCTTCAGAAAACATTGCTGATGGTCTGAACGTACTCGAACACTGGCACCAGCCAATCGAGTTAACTGGCTACGCTTTGAGTGGAAATGAATTGGGCAACGTTGCAAGCGATACCTGTGGACTTGAAGGGCAAGGCCACGGCATGGTTGTTACAAATATCAAAACCGAACAAGGTGTTGTCAGCATCGATGGTGAGGACGATGATGAGTACTCCTTAGGAGACACAGACATATTCGGAGGCTGGACATTTATCCTATTCTTCTTGATAGTAGGAGTTGGCGGCGGTGTTGGTCTATTCATCCTATCAACAATGGTCATTCGACAAGGTGCAAGAGCAACTGCTGAAGCTTTGCTGGGAAGAGAAGGTTTCGCTAAGGCTGTTCAAATGAAAAAGGACCTAAGAAAATCAAAGAAAGATGGNCTCGAGAGNCCTGCNGATCGTGCTGCNAAGCAAAAGAAATCCTCNCCNCCTCCTAAAAAGAAATCAAAACAAGAGGATGTTGCAATTTCTGGTTTCAGTCTNGATAGNGTTCTGCAATCGGATACTGATGATGATGGNCCAAAGACATTCGGCGGNGGTAATTCTGTAGTTGTTACTAATGAAGCCAAAGACATGGATTCCTCAGCGCCTGCAGTTACATCTATTCCCGAGATTTCCAACTCGCCAATGCCATCTGCAGGAGTTGTTTCGAGCCAGCCTGAACCTGCTAAAAGAGGTCATTTCTCAGCATCTATGTCTCGCTCATCAGCAACACAGCCAACTAAGGCTGCAGAACCAACACAAGCAAGTAAACCAGTTAGGCGAAGGGCTGTAAAAAAGAGAGCGTCTCAAGTAACTGAGCCTGAGCCTGAACCTGAACCAGTTGTGGAAAACAAACGGGCGTCAGTAGCTGATGATGAAGAGTTTAGTGACTTCTCATTCTAAGCCCAAGGTACATTTTTCGCACCACGNACCAAAAGTTGTTCTGTATGCCATTCTAAAATTGCTGGACTAACTATNACCGGTTCNCCATCTGCNTGAACCCAAGTNGATAATGGNAATGGTTTTTCACAAATATTACCANTNGNATCNACCGGCTTTATCTCGATTCGATTCGCCTTTTGNTGAGTAATNCCCCATTTNCCNANGTGCTTTCCTTTCTTGATTGGNCCCATAAGAGAGAGCATTTTGANTCGTGAAAGNCGNGGNGCNAAAACNANTGAGCCTTCTTCATCNAGNGGCGNAACTCCTGGACAGACNTGATATCCGCCNCCAAATGTTTCTCCNGTCGTGGCAGCAAACATTGTGAAATCAAGNATTTCTCCTTCGTNTTCATCTAGCTTCAACCANACTTTCCTTCTNTTCCAAAATGGAATTGTTGTNATTCCTAGATANGTGTATTTCTTNTTACCCTTNATCCATTTTGCCCTAGACAATTTAGCCCTAGAAATAGCACTTGTAATTCCNGCATCCGTTTCNAAGAATACCCACCNGACTACTCTNTCNGAATGTTGAGCAGGCCCGTCCCATTCATTGGATTTNGGTGAAGGNTAGTCGCCTTGNCTGGTGGCTGGAAATCCTTCTAAACGCCANGCTGCACATCGNCGNTCGACTCCNTTGATNAGTACGTCGATTGCATCATCCACATTACTACGAGAAATCCCTTGTGTAATTGCATAATCATTTCCAGATCCCAGTGGAAGTATTCCTAGAGGTATGTCACTGCCGCGCAACGCACTAGCGACTTCATGGACTGTTCCATCGCCACCAACTGCTACAATGGGCCCCTCAGCCTCTTGCTTACGTAATTTCCACGCTATTTCGCTGGCATGACCAACTCTCTCTGTCATGTGAGTTACTACTTCGAACCCTTTCGATTCTAATTTTCCAGATACAGAAGGCCACTTTTTCCCGCATGTATGGTCCCTGCTGGCCGGATTTACAATGCAGTGAATTACTCCCATTAGTTGGTGTAGTATGTGTTGAAGACATGAATGCTATTGTCACTAGAAAGCGATGAACTCATGTCTGATGCCTAATCAGCCCAGCACATGACTTGGAGTGCGGCCCAGCGTGACCACATGCGCCGCGCCCTTGATGTCGCCGAAAAAGGAAGGGGTAATGTTCGGCCCAATCCATTGGTTGGATGCGTTTTAGTCAAGGAAGGAGTAGTAATCGCAGAAGGATGGCACGACCATCTAGGAGGACTACATGCAGAACAAATGGCAATTCACGACGCAGAGGAAAAAGGTCACAACACAAATGGTGCTGTAGCCTATGTTACATTGGAGCCATGCAACCATTTTGGAAGAACNCCTCCTTGTACTGAAGCCCTTCTTTGGGCAGGNGTAAGTAAGGTTGTAATCGCTCACGGNGANCCNAATCCAATGGTGCGCGGCAATGGAATTACAGTTTTGGAAAATGCTGGAATAAGTGTAGAAAGTGGACTTTTAGAAAAAGAAGCTGCAGAGCAGATGCGCGAATTTTTGCATTGGTGTNAAAACCATCGCCCATTTGTTACTGTCAANGTTGCTGTTGATGCAAACGGTTCTGTTGATGACTTATCTAAAGAGGCTGGCCGGTTTACTAGTGAAGAATGCCTTAGGCGTGTTCACGAGTTACGCAAGGATTCCTGTGCAATTTTAGTAGGCGCTAATACAGTGATTAGAGACAATCCATCTCTAACCGTACGACTGGTAGAAAGTGAAAGGCAACCGATTCGAATTGTAATCGACCCGAATAACCGAATTGCAGCAAATTCGAAAATTTTGACAGATGGTGTTGAGACTAAACACCTGANNGATAATTTCAGAGGACTACCTGCTATGCTAGAAATGTTNGGAGATNTGGAAATTCAAAGATTATTGGTTGAAGGTGGTCCAACCACAATCAATCATTTCCTGNATCAAGATTTGGTTGATGAATTTATTTTAGTTCAATCCAAGGCAGTTCATTCTTCACCGGTTCAATCAGATTTCGATCTTAAATCATTCTCTAAAATGGAAGAACAGAATTGGGGAGAAGAGACCGTCAAGATTTACACGAGGTGATTGGGTGGACGTAGAACCCACNGCAATTATTGCCTTGCGNGGCTGGCATCCTGCACTGTCAAGGGCTGAAGCTGAGGCTATGTTCTCAAACTCTGAGATTGAGAGAACCAAAGCAAGAAGACTGCTAATTGCCAATGGTGAAAGNAACTGGGAANATGCTCTCAAAATGGCGGGTTGCGAATGCGTTCTTGTCGGCGGNGGTATTGCAAAATGGGAATCGCTCGAACAATTTCTAGNGTTAATTACTCCTGAAAAAGTCGAAGACATGGCGGTTGAATGCTGGAGGCATGAAGGAAAAGTTCCAGTCGCAACTCGTGACATTGAGAAGCATCTGGGCGGAATGTTTCACGATGCAGGTTCAACATTCAATTTAGATAATCCGAAGAAAAGGTTCGGAGTTNTACTTGACAATTCTGCTGGANATGTTGCATGGGGATGGATGATTGGCCAAGGACCTGGCAANCATGGATGGTCGGCCATGAGGGCAAACAAAAGACCCTTTTTCAGGCCAGTCAGTCTTGAGCCAAGACTTGCTAGAGCAGCGGTTAACATCGCTGCTGGAACAAGTAAGGGTCGTGTTATCGACCCAATGTGNGGNACAGGAGGGATTTTGATTGAATCTGCCCTATCCGGTAGGCCAACCCTGGGAATTGATTTTGATCCAGTGATGGTAGATGGCTCTCAACAAAACCTTGANTGGGCCGAAGTTGAAGCNGANGTCGTAAGAGGGGACGCTACAAGNTTCGAATTTCCAAGTGATTTTACTGCAGTNGTGGTCGACCCNCCATATGGTAGAAATTCACCNAGTGATGAGAAATTNATTGAAGACATGCTGGCAAACATTCGAAAGCAAANTACGGACTGTAGGCTTGTGATGATNCTACCTGTTGANGCCGGTGGTGAAAATCTCGATGAAGCAATTTCAACCGACATANAATTGGCTGGCTTTAACATTCAAGCTGCTTTTGGAATTCCTGTTCACAAATCGCTTGGAAGAGTGATGATTATTGCTTCAACTTCGACTCAAGATTGAGTAGCCTGTGCCCATCATCTTCGCTTGGCTCATCGAATTCACTAGTGTGTGGACATAAGTCATCCAAGATTGCTAGATCTTTTTCGTCAAGTATTACTGGATATGTGCGACACCCTAGAGGTCTACTGTCATAGACGGAACAAATACCAGGAGCGGTGGGTAAATCNGAAGTTGTAGCCAAGAATACACACGCCTTGGTTTGCTGATTGTTTAGCAGACGTCTAATCCCCGATTCGTCCTTAGAGCAAAACTGATCCTCTGCAAGGCCCGTTCTCCTGGATAAACGACTCGCTTCGGTCGCTGTAATCGGCATAACNGTCTCTCTACAACACATACTGCAACCCTTGCTTACACATGGAGAGTTGCCAGCCATATTCATCCTAAATCATGAAAGCACTTCAAGAGCGCGAGGGTGTGATTCAAGAAGGGGGGGCTTTTGGCCGGTATGGGGCAATTAGGGTAGTCTGGATATCCTTTCGGCCTTCGGAGCCGAAGACGTGGGTTCGAATCCTGCATTGCCCGCCATAATTTGTCATTTGAGCCGTGAGGCTCAAGTGTCTCCGCCCTTTGCCTAACTCATGGGCTGCAATCTTCGTGACCTCGCTAATGCGGAAGATACTACCATGGATGCCATGAAAGGCAAGAAAGTTGGAATCGACAGTTTCCTACTGGCCTTCCAATTCCTTACTACTATTCGTGACCGTTCTCCTACTGGAGATGGTGGGCCACTGAGAGCAGATAATGGCAAGGTGGTTGCTCATTTGATGGGCTTTCTTTCAAGGGCATCCCTACTGCTTTCCAAGGGCGTAAAACCGGTTTTCATCTTTGATGGAAAGCACCCTGAACTAAAGAAAGACGAAATGGATGCTAGAAGACAGCGCAGGGAACAAGCAGAGGCNGAGTGGAAGGCTGCTTTAGAAGCCGGNGATTTTGCAACCGCACAAAAAATGGCCCANNGATGTGTAAAATATACTCCAGANATGGTTGANGAATCCATCGAGATGCTTTCACTGATGGGNATCCCAGCNTTTAGAGCTGAAGCAGAAGGNGAGGCTCAAGCAGCAGTTATGGCTGCAAATGGACAATTGGATGCTGTTGCAACCCAAGATTGGGACGCCCTACTGTATGGTGCGCCTGTTGTTGTTCGAAATTTTACTTCAGATGGAAGTAAAAGAATGGGAAGAATAGTTAGAGCACAAAGAATTGAGTTGGACCAGATTTTAGCAGATAATGAATTGAATAGGGATCAGTTGATTGATTTAGCAATAATGATTGGAACTGATTTTCATCCTGGAATCAAAGGCATTGGGCCTAAAACAGGACTGAAATTGATTAGAGAATTTGGAACTATTGAGGCCATTTGTGCTGCTAAAGACAAAGAAATCCCAGGAAGGCTGGACGAAATTAGAGAGATTTTCAGAAATCATCCAGTCGTAGAAGTAGATGATGAAAATCTAAACCAAGGAGNTGTAGANGTGGAAGGATTGAAAAAATTCCTTGTAGATGATAGACAATTCTCGCAAAAGAGATTCGACAATGCGATNGAATTGCTAGAAAATGCAGGCCTAGTAAGAACNGGTGGACAAACTTCACTATTCTCTTTCTGAGATAAAACGAAGCGGACTGGCAAGAACTGGATTGCCATTCCATTCAGTAACAACACCCCTTGCAATACTTTGAACATCATTGAGAGCTTCACTAATTTTGTTAATTGGCGATGTTGGGATTCCATCTAGGATTTCACAAACCTGTGACTTGGTTAATTCAACAACTTTTGATTGTACAACATCAACTACTTCTTTTCGTGAATTTACTCGAATTTCATTAGTTGGCCACTTGTTTTCAAATTCAAAGGCGTTGCATAATTTTTCAAACTGAGAATCTGAACCAACCGCAATAACAACCCAGCCATCGCTAGTCTGGAATGCTTGATAAGGCACTAAATTGGGATGTCCTGAGCCAAGTAATCCGGGGTCCTGGCCACTGATTATTTGATTTTGACCTTGATTTGCCAAAGATGCAATTGCACAATCCCAAAGTGAAATATCAAGATGAGAAGTGATTCCAGTTCTCTCTCGTTTGAATAAAGCGGCAAGNATTGCATTTCCTGCATAAAGCCCGGTTATGACATCAATCCATGCAACTCCGACCTTAACNGGCCCTGCGCCTTCTTCTCCAGTAATACTCATGATCCCACTCATGGCTTGTAGAGCCAAATCATATCCTGGCTCNTGAGACCTTGGGCCGTCTTGNCCAAAACCAGTTATCGAACACAAAATTACATCCTTAGATATCGGGCCAATTAGCCTCTCTAATTGGCCGGGTCTGAAATTTTCTATCACTACATCCGATTNTGANATAAGNTCCTGTATGGCTTGCTTATCCTGTTTTAGATTATGAAAAATAATCTCTTTCCCACGATTGCAAGAGAGATGGTATGCAGCAACTCCATCCTCCAAAAAGGGTGGACCCCAACCTCTTGTATCATCTCCCCAAGGGGCCTCAACTTTGGTAACCTGGGCACCTAGGTCTGAAAGCATCTGAGCACAATATGGACCCGCCAATATACGAGATAAATCTAGAACTTTCACTCCACTAAGGACATCTTTCATATTCTTCACCCCACGTATACAATTCGTAACTATCACTCACTGTTTCTGAGCCTTCAAAGTCTGTTTTGACCCATCCCTCGGGCATTACTGGGTCAATCCAAGGATAGACTACTATCCATTCAATGTCTTTGAAAACATCACACTGGGATAATTCATTCTCCCATCCACTATCTTTAGTTCTCCAGAATCCAAGGTTGTCTCCATCACTATCTGGNTCCATTGAAAATTTAATCGTGTATAATCGATGCATTGANAGNGCNGAATTTGCCAAAAATAGGACGTCTTCNCCATCCTCAATCTCATCTCCAATGTGNTGACCAACCACGTCTGTCCCTCTAGGNCCTGAACCTGCCAAAATATACGAATTCAGCAATAGCATAATGCTAACTGCCACAATAATTGCATTACGATTCAAGGAGAGACTTAGTCCTGAAGTATTGTCTCTCANCATTCTAGCGAACCAAAGNGGGACTAAGAGTAATGACAAGTAGCGCGGCACTTGTGAAAGAGACTTGATTGTATCAAATAGGTCTCTTTCNNATGCAACGGCTTCGGTGATCCATAAAGCAGCAATCCATCCAATTAACCACGCTGAAATCATTAACGAGGCGCGGTNGATTANTNTCGATTCTTCGTTCTCCTCTCCATCTTGTTTTGTGAAATAATAGATNCCTCCNATAACGAAAAGGAAGTATGCTACATATCCTGAAAATAATGCNGGAATNAGNTCGGGGNTGGATGTCGAAATNCCATTCCTGTATAGGATTGCTAATTGTACTAACAAGGATACTACAGCAATTTCAAGCAGATTCATCTGCATTTTTGTNGATGCCAATAATGCAAGNCCAGCAGGAATCACATACCACAATGGCATCCCTTTGAATGAAAGAATAATCATTGCACAAATTATTGGAGGCAGTAACCAGGCGTTAATGGGTTTCTTATCACGTAATGTTTTGATTATACAGTATGTTGAGAATGCGACTAGCATCAATATTATTGATTCCTGATAGAACCTACCCGTCGCTCTCATCAAAGGCTGATATACCGACGCTAGTGCTGTTAATCGCAAGGCTTGTTCGCTATCAAATAAGTCTCTTGTAAGGAGGAAAATCGCAGCTAGGCAGCCCAATCCGCCAATTAATCCTAGAACATGAAGGGTTGAAGCAGAAGGCGAGAATATTGTAAACCACATTTCTATGATTAAATGCCAAGCAAACCATTTCCCATCGGCTGGAATTTCCTTCGGAGTTGAACTATCGGGGGAATCTGGTCTTACTGGCCCCCATTCCAAATGTGCTTCATCATCATCCATTCCATCGCTCACGTAGGTTGCGTGTATGTGCGCATCTAATCCCAATGGCATAAGCATTGCAGCAAGTACATGCATCGCGATTCCAATTAGGAGAAGGCCTTTCCAGAACTTCTTCTCCATGATACTCCTAAGTCGAGTAAGATTTGAGCCCTTTGGGTTCAATCAATCATTAGAGGGGGTTTCCAACGGCCATTTTTTTTACCGTGGTCTAAGATATGCCAGTAAACTGTATGTTCCGCTTCATCGGGTAGAACAAATGGCCCTAACTTGGACCATGCTCTTCGAGCATTCCAAGATAAGAATGGAATCGAAAGTGCAGGACCACAGGTCGGCAGCGATAATCTGCATAACCAAGGCCTACTTACAAGTCCGGAATCTTTCAATGCTTTTTGCACTGCTTTCCAGTCTTTCCAAGGGCCTGCTTTTTTCCTTACTAACCATGATGGATTTACACTACTATCCAACTCAAAGCCTGCTTTTGCAATTACTGGAGCCATCCAGGGAGCAATATAGCCCGCTGGAGCTCTAAACCATGGTCTCCAAGCTTTGCCTGCAAAATCGTGTAGTCTAACATCTGCTTCAACCAAGGCTTTCAGCAACGCGTCTGAGTCTTCTGGATATGCCGACCAACAACGATGTGTGAGTCCGTGACATCCTATTGTAACCTGTGGGTGAGCATCTAACAATTCGCGCAACCACTCGCTAAATTGAGAGTCATCTAATTGATCTGCGATGACAAAAATCGTAAGAGAAACTTGGGTTTTATCCAACCATTCTCTGAAGTATTTCATTGCAGTTGCCATTTCAGGAGAAGTCCCTTCATGGGGCACGCCTTTTGATCGGGTTGGATGTCCTTGTGAAGTTGGTATATGACGGATATCGTCAGAATCTACGGTCAACCAGACCGACTGCATCTAATCACCACGATCCAATTGTACCAAATGCAAAACGTGCGGGATAGTACGGTTCTCAATTTCAATAGGCACAAACCCTTCTATTGCTAATCCATTCCACTTTTCACAAATCGACTTACACGTCGCTAAACCTGCTTCATTGTGTGGGTGAACTGTAATTTCGATGAGGGATTGTTCAGTGCGCTGCGATTGCCATTCAAAGATCGCATCAGCACAGGAACGTGCTATTCCTTTTCTTCTCCAGCTTTTCCTGACCCAATATCCTAGATTATATGCAGATGCTGCTAACTGAAGTTCATCTCCCAAGCCAATCATTCCGACAAATGAATTATCCTCGATAGAGTGGATGGCCCAGAAGTGAATCGAATCTCCATTCCTATGCATTTCTAAATCAATCATCAAATCGGCTATTTGTCTACGGGCTTCTTCTCCCTCTTTCAACCAAGGCAATGCTGCTTTAGCAGCCTCTGGATCTTCCAAATACGCGCTCATGACTTCTGGAAGTATTCTCCTATTGACTGGTCGTAAAACGATATGCTTGTTGACCGCAAGTTCCGGAGTATCCAAGCTTCTCACCTCTATACTCCCAGATGGGTCATCGCAGATGAAACATGCTCATTTCCGGGCATCTCTAAATTGGCCCTTTGAATCATAGATCTCACATCTTCGGTTCTGTCTAACTGCTTAAGCACCATGCCGATGTGATAAATCAAATCGATGTTGTCATTTGTCAAATGCGGTCCTAGTGTATCGATGATCGATGCCGCCTCATCCTTCTTTCCACTCTTGACCAATTCCAAAGCAGAGACTACTTCTCGATGTACTTGTCGTGCATCCCAGGCTTCGCCCTTAGGCCAAGGCCAAATTCGTGATTCAATCACAGGAGTCGGCGGTGAAGATTGGCCCGTCACTATTTCTGGAACCATTTTTGGTTCATCGATTTCATCAATTGTGCTTTCTTCGTCTACCGGCTCTTCCTCGACTGCTACGCTATGGGTTGGAACTGGCGTTGATTGAGGGGCTGCATCTGACACTGGATTAGCGGCGATTGGAGTTACTGGTTCGGTTATTGGTGATGCTACTGGCGTTGGTAATTCTCTAACCGGTGCTGCTGGAGCAATAGCTGGAATATTTGGAAGTGCGACTGCTGGCGTCGGTGCTGGCGCCTTTTTCGCAGTCAAATCGATTTTATTCTCATACAAATCATCAGGTGGCAAGGAAGGCAATTCAGAGCCCCCAACATGTCCTAGGAGGTCATCATCAACCTTAGTTGGAGTACTCGGTGAAAACACAGTCCCTTTCCCTTGGTGGACTGGTTCGGGAACTTCATCAAAGGGATCTGTTTTTGAGAAATCTAATTTCGGAACATCCTTTATTTCCTTACCAATATCTTCAGCTTCCACTTCCATTGGTTCGTGACTAACCGTTTCATGCATTTCTGGAGAGGATGATTCCATGAAGTCAATCTTCTCCGGTTCTTCTGAAGAAAAGTCAGTTGCATCATATTGTTCCACTTCTAGTGGATCTTGATCCAAAGATAGTACAACATCTAGTGCATCACCCTCCTCCCAAGAATCATCTTCATCCGACATCAACTCATCAAAGATGGAATTACTTACTTCAGCCGAAACCGATTCTCCTTGGTCCCTAGGCGACTTGTCTAAATCATAGTAACATTGCAAGCATGTTGTATCTCCTACCTTGTTTACGAACTCGCAGTAAGGGCAAATATTGCCCTCAACTTCTGCGGCCGCTTTACGTCTGAACATACTCACCAGCAAACATTGGGCTACTCATTTCCTTGTTAAGCCTCACCATTTCTCGACCATCGACAACATGCTATACCAGCAACGCCACGGTTTTACTATGGCCGAGAAGGGAGGGGTGCGTAGAATGAACACTCGGTCATCGAATGAAAAACAAACAAATGTTGCACATGAATCCAAATGGAGAAAATCTCAAGACCACTTTGAATGCTTTACTAACCTAATAGGAATTGAACTAGATGATGAATTGAGCCAAGTCCAAGAGAGATGGAAAAATTGGACCAAGCAAAAGATGCTAGATGCTGGGCTCGCACTATTCGATTTAGTTGGTAGAACTTCCGGGAGGTTCTTCGGAGACCCCATCCTTGTCTTTGAGGCCAGAGGCGGGGGATCATTACCATACCACCGATTTGGCCATGGCGACATGGTGATCATTTCACGAGCAAGACCTTGGGGTGAAAAGGTAGTCGAAGGTGTTGTTTTAGATAGAAATAATTCACGAATCAGAATCGTCGCTAAAGATAAGCCAAGTGATCTAAGAAAAGGAGGCTGGCGTCTTGACAAAGGGGCGAATCGTGTTGCCCATGATAGGATGCATGATGCCTTGATTTCCTTCCACTCAACCGAAGGTGATGGAGGAACTGTCCTTAGAGACCTATTGCTCTGTCAACCCCATGATTTGCAAACATCGGCCCAGCGACCACCCGAGATTCATGGCCAGAAAATTCGGCCTGTAAATCTCAAAGGGATGACATTAGATGATAGCCAAAAAAATGCTATTGAGACCGCGGTAAAACAGAGGCTGACGATGATACAAGGCCCTCCGGGCACTGGTAAAACACATACTGCAGTTCACCTTCTTCGAGCATTGATCGATATGGGAAGAGGGCCTATTCTTGCATGTGCTGAATCAAATGTAGCTGTTGATAATCTGCTAGAAGGTTTGCTTGAGTTAGGCGTAAAGGCCGTGAGATTTGGCAGACCAGTAAAAGTAAGAGAAAGTCTGAGGGAGGCCACTTTAGATGCCAAGGTTTCAAGCCACCCAAAGCAAGATGAGATTGCATTTATTCGTGAAGAAACCGATGGAATCCGCTCTAGATTGCACGACTTGAAAGGCAAAGATAGAGGAATGGCTCACAAAGATATCAGCAAAAATTATCGTGAGATTAGAGAGTTGGAACAACGTATTACAGACGANGTATTAGCGGGTGCTGAAGTATTGTGTACAACAAATATNGGAGCTGGNCACTTCACNATNGCAAACAGGAAGTTTTCGATTATCCTAATCGATGAAGCNACACAAGCAACNGAGCCGTCTTCCTTGGTACCAATCGTCAAGGGTGCAAGACAATTNATCTTAGTTGGAGACCATAGGCAATTACCACCTACAGTTACTTCTAGAAGNGCTGAAGAAGGCGGCCTAAANATCCCATTATTCGAAAGATTGCTTTCCAATGGAATACCNGCTCATATGCTTACCACACAGTATAGGATGCACCCTACTATTCGTGAATTTCCATCGGCGAGATTCTACGAGAACTTACTCGAAGATGGTTGTGCATCCTCAGAAAGGCCTCCTGCCGCTGGATTCTTATGGCCGGATTGGGACAAACCAGTATCATTCGTTCCCGTACATGGTTCTGAAATCGAGGAGGAGGCTGGCTCATCTAGATCTAACATGGACGAGGCTGCTATTGTAGTGAAAATTGTTAACGATTTGCTAATCCCTGGTGATTTGCAGCCTGAAGATATCGGCGTTATTTCCCCATATGCAGGCCAAGTCAGATTGATCAAAAGTATGATTGGCGATAACATCGAGGGTTTGGAAATAAAATCCGTAGACGGTTATCAGGGTCGTGAGAAAGAGGTAATCGTACTGTCATCAGTACGTTCAAATGAGCACGGCAAAGTAGGGTTTCTCTCAGATTTCCGTCGCCTAAATGTCGCCTTGACAAGAGCAAAAAGAGGATTAATCGTTGTAGGCGATGATAGAACTCTAAGGAATGACCCGACATGGGCAAGTTGGCTTGACTGGGTCTCGGAATGTAATTTGATGGCTTGGCATATTGTCAACTCCTAAGCACATGCTTTCAAGGTAAAGACCCGAGGGCTAACCATGGCGGACTCACCAGTCAGCATCCACAAGCCGGGCACAATGGCGCAGGCTGCTGTTGCTGCAACCGCCCCTGAAGGAATGCTAATCGCTCCAATATGGAAGAGAGTAGCGGCATTGATCCTGGATGTGTTCCTGATTTCTATAATATTAGTATTCATAACACAGGGGAGCCTATTCAGTTACGTTTTCTCAATATATTCGCTAATCACTCCGCAAGCACCCTATGTTCTTGGCTCATGGATTGTGCTCCTGACATTCTACTGGCTTTATTTCAAGTACACTGGAAGACAATATGGTCGCTCATTGGGTCAAAGGGCTATGAGAATCGCCATCGTTCACGATGATGGAAGCCTACTTGGCATCGATCACTGGGGAAGAAGAGCCGCTTACAAACTCAGGTACATTATTCCTATTTTTGGACAGCTGTGGGGGGTTTTGGACGTATACAAGACTTGGAAACACGAAACAAAACGCAGCCCTGTTGACTTGGCTAATCACACAGTTGCTGCAGTCGACTGGTCGCTTCCAGTGAACACTCGTAATGGGCTGCGATGAACAATCGGTTCACGGTTGTATTCAAGTATGGTTGCTTCAGTGGCGTAAATGGCGAGGACATGAGTGTAGCAACAACTGGCAGTAGTGGCTCTCTACAAGCCGAAGTAATCAATATCAAAATGGACATAAATGATGATGATGAAGATGTTGTCATCGCTACAGTGTCAATAACCAATGAGGCACCTGTTCCAATGGGTGGATTAGAAGTTGCTGTAGTCACAAATACTGGAGCAAAACATCTCTCCCAGGAAGGAGTGACCAGTCTTGGCCCGGGTATTCAAAGAGATTGGACCTTTGAATTTCCACTAGATTCTGGCGAATGGACTTTTGTTCTGAATGGCTCTTCTTCAGATATCAAAATGGGGCCTTTTGCCTATGACTTCGAATATAGCGTAACGCAGGGTAGAACACTTTCAAGCAACATTGGATCTTCACTATTCTCCGGTGCGTTCGATGATAATCTCTCTGACTTTGGAAATATCAAAGAGCGCGAAATGATTGATCCAACCAAGGTTGTAATGACTTCGTATTCTGCAGAAAACTCAGAAGGTGGAGATACCCTAATCAAAACTGATTTAGACAAACTTTCGACTGGTTTGACCTCTACCTCTGCAAGTACAGCGCGCGAGGCTCCTATCCTAAATCCGAATCCTGTAAGAGAGGCTCCTCTCTCACAGCCATCGAGAACCGAAGACCCTCTATTGGCCCACACCCCGAGCTCTGATTCGGTAAGAGAGGCCCCTTTGCCACCAGCAGGTCCACCAACTCCTCCAGCAGGTCCTCCAACACCTCCAACACCTCCAACACCTCCAGCAGGTCCACCAACTCCTCCAGCAGGTCCACCAACTCCTCCAG
>NZGQ01000019.1 GCA_002689565.1 Methanobacteriota archaeon
TATGGAGCAAGGAGTCCAACGTCAATATGCCCCTTCATCAATTTGTTTCGGATGTGGTCCTGCGAATGAGAAAGGATTGCAAATCGATTCACACAGATGCGCACAAGGATTGGAATTAAGGTTCACTCCATCCGATGAACACCAAGCGTTCCCTGGAATGGTAAATGGAGGGATTATTGGAAGTCTGCTCGACTGTCACGGAAATTGGGCTGCTGCAATTGCTCTTATGGATGCTGAAGGATTAGAAGAGCCTCCATGTACTGTCACCGCAACCTACTCTGTATCTCTTAGAAGACCAACACCTACTGGAGTAGAACTTCATATCTTGGCAGAGGTTGAGGAATTGATGGAAGATAGAGCTAAAATCAAAATGACACTAACAGCCGAAGGCAAAGTTTGTGCTACTGGGAAAGGTCTGTTTGTGGCCGTTAAAGAAGGTCATCCTGCTTATCATCGGTGGTCATGAATGGCTAAGCCATCCTCGCAGCAAATTGAGGAATTGACGAGATTACGTGAGTTTGTAATCGAGGTTATGATGGCAATGGAAGTTTGGAGTGAGGAAGAACTTACAAAGTTAAATGCGATTGAATTAGGGGTTCTAAGAAAAAATGCAACTCAAAGACACGGAGTTACTAGATGGAAGCGAGGAGTAAAAAATCCAACCAAGCCAGAGCAGGTTGATGTTATCGATCTACACCCTCGTTTACTAACCAAAGATTGGATGCCCTATGGTGCATGGGTTTTGCACCATGAGTTTGTTCATGCATTAGGATACACAGCTCATGATTCTACATTTCGTTCTCTTGAAAAGTTGTGGCCAAGTCAAGAATCATCAACCATGGGCCTAGATTTTACCGAAATGCTGCGCAGAGAAAAGGCGAAGTGGCTGTGGGTTTGTGAAACATGCAAGAAAGAATATCCTAGACAAAAACCTGGGAAGGGAAGGTATCTCTGCCGTAAATGTAGAACTATTCTAAAAGATGTGCCCAATGATACGGTACAGTGATTAGGACAGTTTCTTACAGAGATATATGCGGAGTTTTTTTGCTATCCTCCTTCTCTTCATAATTTCTTGCCCTGCCGCTACAGCAGCAGTCGATTCAGAAGAGGGAGGTGGAGAACTTTGGTTCTCATGCAATAATGTGGATGATTGTTCACTCACTGAATTCCATACTGGAGAGTCTAGTATTTCAGAAACCGTAAATTCGGCTTCTCCATTTTCACCGGAGACTGTTTTCATTGAATTACCAATGCAGCCTGCTCAAAAAGAGATTGCTTTGATTCCTGATGAAATCGATGAACTTCAAATTGATTTACGTTATCAAGACGACGTAATTGGAATTTCAAGGCCGGATTTAGAAGTTACAATAATTATAGCAAGTTCTACTACTGTAATCGAATTTCAAGGTGATTCAAATCCTTCAGATGGTATTCAAGGACCATATAATATCCAGAATGAACCTCTGAATATAGGTGATGATCGGCTATTATGGCCTGATGAAGAAATACGTATCTTATTGCAATTTGAAGTAGATAGACCTGGTAATTGGCAATTGAATTTACGAGGTTCATCCTTCATGATGCTTGATATAATTTGGTCGGAGGATGTTGATTCAAGAGATGTGGATGAACCTTCATCTTACGCATCTCCTAGAATGACCGAATTGGATACTATCCATTATGGTGCACTTGTAGAAGATGATTGGGATTGTTGGACCTTCGAATTAGATAATCATGAAATTTTACGTATTACGGTTGAATGGGAAGAAGTTCCTTCAGAAATAGAACAAAATCATGGTCGCCCTGATTTGATTCTGCCAGATAACAAAATGGCGCCAATTCCCGACCTTGAAACAGAGGTGACCAATGGGAATACAAAGATGACTTGGCAATGGAGGGCTTTACCAATCGGCGAATACGACTTCTGTTTAGGTGGGAAATTGAATGCTTTCCAGCCCTACATGTGGGTCGGTCTAATCGCTTTTGAAGGTCTAGGCCCCACTTCTCCAGATGATTTCGATTATTCATCTTGGGAATGGCAAGGATATGGAATGAAAGCGCAAGAGTTTGGTTCTGAAGATTTGGAAGGAACATCTGAATTAGTGATTATGATTCTGTCTTTGGCAGTTTTAGTTGGATTGGTAATCGAGGTAAGGACAGAAACGACTTCCAAACAAATCAGATATGGGATTTTTGCCCCAGGTGTGCTGATTTTGATTTTGAGTGGAATAATTTCTCCGCTTTGGGCAATAAGCGGTGAGATGCAATCTTCTGACGAATTTACTCTAGATGAATTGATTGACACCAGATTAGATCAAATTTGGCATGCATCGCACCCAAANGCTCCTGCATCATCCCGGGCGTTACACNTTGGAGCAACTTTCGGAATGTTAGATGGNGAAACTCTGTCTGTGAGATTAGTTGCAGATTCTGCATGGCCACTAGANGATGGAAGATGGCANNTNCATATTCCAGANTTTTATGAATTGGATTTNGAATCNNTGATTTTTTCTAAAGTTGCTGACAAATCAGAAAATAGTCCGGTAGATAATTTGCTAGACTCTCACTCAAGAACTTTCATTTTACTCGCNGCTAGGACATTAATGCTTGATTTATTGATGTTAGAAGCTTTACTTGTCGTCGACGAATTACCAGATTCAAATGTAATTCACTTTAACACAGAGATGGTGGAATCTGGTAGTCTAGGGCTGATACAAGATCCAACATGGGGGACTAGACCGGTAGATATTCCGGAAGGTAGATGGAGATTGATGCAGGAAAATCTCTACCCTAATTTAATTTCAATAACGATGTTAGATGGTATAAGTGACGANTTGGAATTTAGGATTGNGATAGATAATNAGATGGATCATAATCTCTTTTATTCGACTGAATCTGTTCAACCATCATCTCCTTTAATTGATAATCAATACATCTGGGTAATTATTGGTTTAACTCTNGTTATGCTNGGAATTGGTATTGAAAACAGCAGGCGTAAGAAAGCCAAACAATTACTTCAGCAATTTGCTNCTGACAATAAATGGGATTAATCATCCAGCGACTGTAGAATCTTTTCGATTTCTTCAGTAATTTCACCGNTGTCCAGTGCTTTACCTANCTTGTTTTTCTTAGCCTTAGATAGACCTTCAGCAGCCTTGTTGATCATCTCACGCTCATCGTCGCTTACCTTGCCATCTGCCAATGCAGATTTGATTGCGCTTTTTACAGCCATTTTAGCAGCGTCTTCATCGCTAATTCCCAATGCGGTTTGAATCGCTTTGAGTTCNTCNAGTTCTTTGTCGGTAATTACTCCATCAGCATATGCGTTTTCGTATTCTTTTACCAAGAATTCTGTGTATGCCCCTGGATTAATAATCACATCTCTAATGAGNCCATAATCGATGCTTCCTTGTTTTGAACTCATTTCCAATAGTACAATNGATTTACGAACTTCTTTGATAGCCATATCTTTCAAACCATGCGCTGCCCACAATAACCCAGACACACTGACAGCTGCAGCAAACCAACGCATAACATCGGGATCTACTAAATTGCCCGGNGAAATCAGTTGAAATATACCGATTACAGCCATTAATGACCCGCAAATGACTTCGAACCAATCGTTCAAATCGGGTTCATCATCAAAGACNGAAAGTCGCTCATCGACAAGGGAGTCGTCNCTGCTCATGTTGCACGCACATACAAGATAGGCCTTGAGGATGTCGGCTNTTTAATCGCTTACCTTTTGGACTATTGACCACCTCTTAGCACCATGGGTGAGCCAGAATGTGCCGTGTCGCAACTTGATTTGCCCGAATCCTTCTTGAAATTCATCCGTAATGAATGGGGAATTGAGAATTTACATCCGCCACAAGCGGAGGCTATGCCGTCAATACTCTCGGGGGAGAATACNATGCTTTGTATTCCCACGGCAAGTGGGAAAAGTTTGGTCGCATTCATCGGTATAATCAACCAAATTCTAGTCAGAAATGTAGGGTCGCGTGGAATTTACATNGTTCCATTAAAGGCCTTGGCTTCAGAAAAACTCGANGAGTTAAAGCAAATTGGTGATGCTTTGGGTTTGAAAATCGGACTAGGTNTCGGTGATGCTCCAAGCGAAGCAAGACAGATAGATGATTGCGATATTNTAGTCTGTACAAGTGAGAAANTAGATTCTCTGATGAGGTCAAAATCTGAGATACTAAGTAGAGTTTCGGTTGTAGTTGCTGACGAATTCCATCTNTTGAATGATAGCCATAGGGGCCCTACTATGGAGATAAATCTAGCCAGAATTAGACATTTACTTCCAAACGCACAAATCATTACTCTGTCTGCAACTGTTGGCAACTCACAAGATTTAGCAGATTGGTTAGAAAGCAAACTNATCGTTTCAGATTGGAGGCCAGTTAGCCTCGANTACTCAACTTTAGCTGAATTAGATNTAGAGCCANGAGCCATNCAGAAGAGCGAGTTATCCACATCAAAGGATCTCGGACCTCCCAGAACTTTGGATGGACCCAAGAGTCATGTTGCTTGGGCTGCTCTGAATGATGTATACGATCAAGGAGGTCAGTTGCTTGTTTTCGTGTCTTCACGTCGCTCNGCGCAATCTGAGGCAAAGAAATTAGGAAAGCGCATGCTCAAACATTTATCCAAAAATGATCCCGAAATTATTTCTAATCTACAAAGATTATCCGAACGAATTTCTCGAAGTTCCAATTCTTCTATGGGTGATATACTAGCTGAATGTGTAAAAGGAGGAGTTGCTTTCCATCATGCAGGACTAATGCATTCCCAAAGAAATGAAATCGAGAAAGCTTTCAAAGATCGTTTACTCACTTGTTTGTGCGCAACCCCTACGCTTGCAGCTGGAGTGAATTTACCAGCACGTAGAGTGCTAGTAAGAGATTTGAAACGCTACGAAGATGGCATGAGTAGGTTACTTCCTGTAATGGAGGTTCGACAAATGCTAGGNAGGGCGGGAAGGCCNCGNTATGATCCAGTAGGAGAAGCTTGGTTAGCATGTAAAGGTGGAGATCCCAGACAAGTCGCCGATGAAATTGCAGAAAGATATGTCCATGGTCCTGTAGAGGACATTACGTCCAAATTGGCAGCAGAACCTGCAATGCGCTTCCACTTGCTATCTTCTATTGCAACGGGAGGGCTTCATACTCGAAAACAGATTGGAGATTTTTTTGCTGGAACCTATCTTGGACATTCTCAAGCTAATTCATACTTACAAGACAATATCGATTCAATGCTTAGATGGTTAGTTGAGAAGAGATTCATACGTAGAACAAATGTAGGGAGTGAAGAAGAAATTTGGGACGATGAGATACCATCCTGGGTTGATGCAGCACAATCGGCATCAGGAGTGAGCATTTCTAAATCTAAATCGAGAGAACCGGTTGAAGCGACATTTGGCTTCCAAAGGGCTTCAAGAATCAATATTTCCGAAATTTCATCTCTAGATTTTGAAGCCATAGATAATGAATATGAAGCAACAAATATGGGTGAAAGAGTCGCTCAGTTGTATATCGACCCATTATCTGCCGACATAATGTTAGACGGTCTCAGAAGGGCTGTTAGAAGGATAGTAAGGAAATCCTTACCTGTTACAAGTTTCAGTTTGTGCCATCTTATCTCCGCAACACCAGATTTCATTTCATTGTGGCCAAAATCAAGCGAACTTGATTTCGGTAGTAAACTCAGACAAAAATCTGCATTGGTAGAAGATGAATTATTGATTGAAAGCCCCATTGACGAGAGAGCAATGGGGATGGTGAAGAGTGCTTGGTGTACCGAATTATGGTATGAAGAAACTGATTTACGAGAGATCGAAAAAGAACTCGCAGTAACTCCTGGTGATGTATACTCGAGAACAGACTTGATGTCTTGGTTACTATTGGCTGCCAGAGAAATACTTCTTCGCGATGATGTTTTTGCAGACGAACATCTAGGTTATGTTGCAGAGATTGCAGGACTACTAGATTTGACCAGGGCTAGAGTTAGAGCGGGATGCAAAGAAGATTTACTNCAATTAGTACAAGTTAGGAACGTTGGTAGAAATCGTGCTAGAACATTATCTGAAATGGGAATAAGAACTCCTGCAGATTTGTTATCCATGTCACANAAAGAAATTGACAAGTTGAAGTCATTACGTGGATGGGGCCCAATATTGGTTGAAAGGATACTCGAATCTGTAAGANCAATTTCTACTAAAGATAGTCAAAAACCTAACAGGAGTGATGATGAACCACTACCTGGTGAGCGTCAGGATTGAAATTGATGAAGTCTTGGGCCGTTTGTGTCCGCACCTAAATTCCCTTGTCGNAGAGTTATGTTAGCAGAGCCATGTGATGACCCCAGAGCCCTTGCAATGTCTTGGATTTCAAACCGAGAATCTGAGAATTGGGCCTTGATTAGCGGAACGAGTCTTGCTAGTGAGATTCATGGTTGGGTGGCTCATGAAGTGTTAATGAGAAACTATTCTAGACAATCGATGAAATCAAATTCACTAGATGGTGAGTTCATCCGATTACTTTCTGGAACGCATCATATCGCCACGAGTTTCAATCGTGCTGGATTGTCTAAGGGTGATGTAAATGCGTACATGGTAAATCTTTCAGGAGAAGATGATGATGAGAAGTTCAACAAACATGCAGATGTAATGGGGTTCCAAATTTTGGATGAAAGGCCTAATTTGACAATTTTTGATTCAGAACGAATGGGTATTGAAGGTCCAATCTCAGAAAATGGAGCGATTGGACATATTCACTTGGCAGACTTACGCTAAACTTAGTAAATGTGAAAGAGCCCCTCCTCCACGCATTATGCATGGTGGTTTCTACTAGACAGTCAGAATCGGTTTTTTCAAGTGGCAGGTTACTTGACGAAGATCGAATTTCTAAAGCTCTTGCAAAGGCAACAGATCTTGGTGCAGAATATGCAGAGATCCGTTTGGTTAGTCAAACAACAAATTCGGCTTCTCTAAAGGATGGCAAGTTGGAGAGGGCGATACCAGGCCAAGAAATTGGAGTGACAATGCGTATCCTTGCTAATGGTGCATGGGGNGTACATTCNACTAGCGATATNNCTTCGATTGTTGATCAAGTCGCTCCTACTTTCAGATTAGCCAAAGCAGTAGCAGCGCGCCGAACTTCTTCACAAGTTCCAGTTGGTCTAGCAGAGGTCCCTATCATTGAAGATGAAACGCATTGGCGTAGTGTAAAGGATGTAAGAGATACAGATTTGGATACTAGAATCGATATGATGCTTGCAATTGATAATGAAGCAAAAGATGATGAAAAAATAGTCTCAACTTCAACAGGCTGGTCTGACGAACATATTCACACTGAATTGATGACAACAGAAGGAATGAACAGGGTTTGGTCCTTCCAAAGAAGTTTGATCAATGGTATGGTTACGGCAAGAGATGGCAGTAATGTAGTGTCCTATAGAATGAGGCATGGCGGAGAAGGTGGNCTTGAAGTAATCGAGTCTTGTGACCTTGGAGAGATGGGTAGAAACGCTAGAGTATCTGCATTGAGACTTCTTGGTGCAGAGCGTGCACCATCTGGCAAAATGCCTTTGGTTGCAGATCGTGATTTGACAGGAGTTTACATTCATGAAGCGCTTGGTCACCCTTGTGAGGCTGACTTGGTTGCAGCTGGAGACTCATGTCTAGAAGGAAGATTAGGTCAAACAATTGGCTCTGAAATCTGTACGGTTGTCGATGATCCTACAATGCGAGGTGGATATGGTTGTTATCCAGTGGACGATGAAGGCGTGAATACAAGACCAAAAAATTTGATTGTCAACGGTGTACTTACTGAATATCTGAATCACAGGGAAACCGCTCACAGATATGGATTAGATCCTAATGGTGGTGCTCGCGCTCAAGACGGTCTACACCACCCACTCGTTCGAATGTCAAACACTGTTATTCAAGGTGGGACGCACAAGGACTTGGATGAATTGATTGAAGATATCGAATTCGGAGTTTACGCTTGCGGCAGTCGAGGGGGCCAAGTCGATACAGGAAGAGGTTCTTTCCAATTCGCAGCACAAGAGGCGTGGATTATTGAGAATGGTAGCCTATCTCGACCAGTAAAGGATGTCAGTGTTTCAGGGATGACTCTTGAAATTCTGAAAAATGTAGATGGTTTAACCAAAGACGCTTATCTTGGAGCTCCTGGATTTTGTGGTAAAGGCCAAACCGTTCCTGTTGGAGATGGTGGCCCATTGATGAGAATTAGAGAAGCACTGGTGGGATGATATGATTCCAGATGATGCTGTCGAGCGCTTGATGGATTCGGCGCATTCTATTGGCAAATCGTGCGAAAATGCAGGAGTCCAGCAATGGGAAATTTTTGCCTCGCAAGGCTACGGCCACTCATTAGATATCGAAGCTGGAAAGATTTCTATGGCATCTGGAGGTGGAGATGGTGGATTTGGAATCAGAATCGTTGAAGATGGACGTTATGGGTATGCACATTTGGTTGATCCTAGTTCTGCTCAAAAGGCCATACAGCAAGCCCTCAGCATAGCCAAAAAATCTCCATCTATTGAAGGGTTTGAATTACCTGGAAATCAATCAGCGACTAATGTCTCGGGTATGAAAGATA
>NZGQ01000039.1 GCA_002689565.1 Methanobacteriota archaeon
TCAATTCATCCTTGATTGGGATGACTCTCTCAATCGCATTAGATGGAGTCGAGGCTCTAATGTCCGCAATCATATCACTAACCATGTAGTCTGATTCGTGTCCTACTGCGCTTACAACGGGGACCTCCGAATCGATTATGGCTTGACATACAGATTCGAGATTGAAAGACCACAGATCTTCTGGAGAACCCCCTCCTCTTCCAACAATGATTAAATCTGCATTTTTCTGCGAGTATTTGATCGCCCTTACAATTTGGCCTGGTGCATCATTTCCTTGTACTAAAACCGGAATAACCGTGTATGAAAAATTAGGCCAACGATCTGCAATCAGCCGCTCCATATCTGCTAATGCTGCACTGCCTGCTCCAGTAATTATGTGCAATTTTTTAGGGATTAGAGGTACTGGTTTTCTAGGCCTATCCATAGTTCCATCTTCTCGNCATTTCTGAATTAGTTCCTGNCGTGCTTTCTCTAATTCTCCNATNCTCTTGACAGGTTGAATTCTAGATGCTTTGAATTGCATTCTNCCTGTCTTTACGTAAACATCTATTCCGCCAAGTGCNATCAATTTTGAGCCCTCTTTGATTCCTTGTGAAATNAAAGAATCATTTCCTCCAAATAACACGCAATCAATGGACCCCTTGGCGTCTGTAAGTGTGAANTAAGTGTGCCCNGATCTTGCTAGAGTGAACTTTGTTAGCTCGCCTATGATGGCTGCGTTACTTAGGTAGGGCTCGTTTACTAATGCGCTGCGAGCCATGGATACAAATTGTCCAACCTCTACAGCCTCCCCCGCCATGGTTCAACTTACCGTCTATGGTTCTTGAATAATCGCATTTNCAAAGGAAGGAGTTTTGAGGGGATGGCGAGTCGCAAGGTCTGTTCCAGTACGGGGTTGGCCCCTCTTGGAATGGTGATTCTATGTCAGANAAGGATGCTTCAAAAGATGCTCCCGNTGAAGAAGAGGACTGGATGTCTTATGCTAATGCAGGATTTGGGTCAACCGATTATTCTCTATGGGATGATGCCGGTGAAGAGGCTGAAATCATTGAAGAGCCAGACTGGGATGGAGAGGACCTTCAACTCGACACTGGTGAGGAAGAAATACCGGCGGCTCCAAGACCNGCAGGTCTCAAACATCTTGTTAGGATTGGATGCTGTAATCACTGNCTAGGTAGAGTGGGTGGAAAGAAGAGATTCGGCCAATCCAACTATGAATCGGGNGTAGAGATTCGCGCTNGTGTAGTAGAGACAGATTCAACGATGAGTGAAGCNAGAGAAGTGAATCCATTATGCCCACTTTGTGAGAATCTATTCGAAGAGGCTCCACTTTTGGCAGAGCTAATCAAGGAAGCAATNGGNGAAAGAGAGTGCTCCCGCTTGCAAATAGGTGCACGTATTCCAAAAGATCAGACAGAGGCAGAAGANCATCTGCGTAAGAGGTTCGGNGCTGGNGGTTCTGCACCANTAAAATCCAGTCTNGTGGAAGAGGTTGCTCGNCAACTAAACGAACTGGGNGCTGGNNAAAATTTAGTCATAGACAAGCCAGAAATTCTCGCATTGATTGATGTACTAACCTTGACAGTAGAGTTAGATATTCGNTCACATTACTTCTACGGTAGATATAGGAAACTGGAGAGAGGAATACCTCAGACAAAGTGGCCATGCCGTTCTTGTAAGGGGCGTGGGTGTGAGAGATGTGATTACACNGGACTACAATACAAATCATCAGTTCAAGGTTTGATCGGAGATCCTTTACTGGAACTCTTTGGAAGCAAAGAACATGCTTTCCACGGGATGGGCAGAGAGGATATCGACGTGAGATGTATGGGTAGAGGTAGACCATTCGTAATGGAAATGAAGAAGCCTGTAAAGAGAGAGATTGATGCCAACATTATCATGGAAGCAATCAATTCTAGCGCCAATGGTAGCATCGAGGTATCCGACATTAGGCCATCTAATCGTAGTGAGGTTGTTAGAGTCAAAGATACTCCTGCAGAGAAGTCATACACAATTCGTTACAAAATTGAAGCAATTACAGAATCAGAGTTTGATTCATTGACTCAAGTCATGGATATTCCGAGTAACAACCAAGAAAGGAATCGTCGAAGAAAGAATCATCATCGTCGTAAAAAACCAGAGCCTGAACCAGAGCCTGAAATTGATTATTCTGCATTAAAGAAATCAGAACTAGTTGAGATGTGCTTGGAGAAAGGTTTAGCAAAAAGTGGAACCAAAGATGTGTTGATTGAGAGATTATCATCATTCAAAGAGCCGACTTTACCTCTTCCAGACCAGGATTATGTTATGGAGATAATGACAAAACTTCAGGGTTGTACCTTGGCGCAACGGACACCAGAACGAGTAGCTCACCGACGTGCGGACAAAATCAGGAAAAGAAAAGTTCTCGAGACATCTAATCCATCTGTAGAGATTGATGAAGACGGCAATATGATCGCTGAATTCAGTCTTAGATGTGAATCAGGGACCTATGTTAAGGAAACAGTGCATGGGGACGGCGGAAGGACCCAACCATCTATCGCTTCTTTAGTCAAGGCAAAATGCACAGTCGAATGGCTCGATGTTGCCGATATTCATGCTGATTAACCGCGTCGCGGTGCTTATATGGTCCGGGTAGGTCGGCAAGTTGCTTCGAATGGTCTTATGACACGAGAAGCAGGAGTGCGATTACCATGAAGAAATCCAAAGGCCAACGCCAAGGGACCCGAACTATTCTACGTCGCGGACGTCACGAAAGAGGCCGTGTAAGCATCAGTCGAATCATGCACGAGTACTCTGAGGGAGACCGTGTAGCGATTGTTTTAGACGGCAGTCAACAGATGGGTATGCCCCACCGCAGATTCCAAGGTAGAACTGGATTTATCCAGGGACGACAAGGTAAGGCATGGGTAGTTGCAGTAAAGGACGGCAACATGCAAAAGACCGTTGTAGCACGNCCGGAGCACCTCAAACCACTGGAGTGATAATTATGTCTGATGAAGAAACATTCACTGATTACGCATCTGTAAGAGACNTGCTTTTGGATGCACAGAACCGCCGTGGTTTCCTAACCTATGAACAAAAGGCTGCTCTACAACACGCAGAGTGGGCTGCTAGTAACAATCGCAATGGNTACCCAACCGATCCTAAGGTATTCAATGATATTTTTAGTGCAATAATGGATATTGAATTATTCAAAGATTATTCTGAATTAGCGGCTAAGCTAGCCGAACTCATGCCAATGCATGAAGACGATGTACGTGCTGTAATCGCAAGCCGTCGAATCTCAATCGATGGCGCTGACGTGACTGCAGTTCTTGACATCGTTCGCCAACACGTTGGCGTCGAATGAACAATACCGACAATCGGTGATTACAATGCGTAACGAGCACCGCGGTGGAAACCACAGAAATAATCGCGATAGGCCAGATCCATTGCTGAAAGTGGAATGGTGTCGAGTAATCGATCATCCAGAAGCAAGCGCAGCAATCGTCGTAGTCACAGAACCGGAATTGCATGTAATTCGCTTGCGCCCGAAGTCAAGCGCTTCCTTGCAAACAGTTGGTTCTAAAATTTACATGGGAATCGACCACTCCCAGAGAGATGTAGTTCAAGATGTTCTAGGATTTGCTAGAATTCGTGATTTATCCAATGCAGCCTCTAAAGAATTACCACTTGTGATTCAGCAGATGATTGAGGAATCACCAGATGTATTTGTTCAACAATTCTTCAACAGAGCAGGTAACTTGTCTCTGAAGATGCACGCCTTTGAACTCCTTCCAGGTGTTGGTAACAAGAAGGCTTTGGAAATGGTTGCAAGTAGAGGAAGAGTTGGTTGGGAAAGTTTTGCACAACTAGATGAGGATTGTAACATAAACGCAGCAGAATTACTTGCTAGGCGTTTCGTCTCTGAGATAGAAGACAGAGGCCTTCAGCCTAGATTGTTGGACTTACTATTGCGTCAAGGTGAGTGATTACCATGGGCCGAGGCGCCCGGGTTTTGATTGACCGCCTACGAATGCGTCAAGACAATGTTAAATCTCTAGGCCAACACTTCTTGAACAATGAAGAGGTTCTAGATGAAACGATTTCACTAGCAGATATTTCAGCAGATGATAATGTGATTGAGATCGGGCCTGGTCCAGGAGTTTTGACAGAAAGATTACTGGAATCGGGTTGCACGCTTACTGCGATAGAACTCGACTCTGGGATTTGTGAATTTCTTAGAGACAATTTTCCGGATTTGAATTTAATAGAGGGCGATGCACTCAAAGAAACCTGGCCTAAAGTCAACAAAGTGGTTGCCAATATACCATACCAAATCTCATCTCCATTAATCGATATAATTACTAGAACCCAATCGATAGATTACGTAGTAATCCTCGTTCAGGAGGAATTCGCTGAAAGATTGGTAGTAGAGTGGGAAAGTGATAGAGGCAGCCTTGGAATGTGCACTATGCTTGATTGGGATTGTACATTTGAAATGCGAGTTGGGCCTCACTGTTTCTCACCCTCGCCTCAGGTTCATTCTCGTTTGGTTACAATGAAGAGAAAGGAATCTCCCGCAAATTCCAAGTTGGCGAAGTTGTTGATTCGGCAAGCCTTTGCTCAAAGACGCAAAAAATTGCGAAATACTCTCTCAAAAGCTCCAAAAAGAATTGCTAGAGTTAACGGCTGGCATGCTAAAGCCTATCGCGATGCTATACAGTACATCGATTGTGATTTTATTGAAGAGCGTCCAGAGGATCTCGAAATTGAAGATTGGCTCGAATTAGCACGACTTCTTGAGGATGCTCGTGAGGCGATGGGTTGACATCTAACCGCCCGCTCGGCTGCTTCCGTCGGAGGGGTGCACATGGCAAAGAAGGACACATATCTGGCTCTACTTCGTCGAGGAATCGACGAGACAACAGCAATGCAATTGGCAGATGCTGGAATTAAAATCGGAGATCTAAAAAAGATCGATAAGGCTCAACTAATTGAGAACTATGGATTGAAACCTGACATCGCTGAAGGTGTACTTGAAATCATCACCGCCGGTCCTCAAACTCACGGAAAAGAAAGATTCCTTTCCAAGGTTTTAGCGCCACAGCGTAAGCCTGAGAGCAAAATCGAGGAATTGAAATTCAAGCGTCAACAAAAGGACGTACTCTCTGAATTAGCAGAGCAAAAAGAGAGACTTAAGTTGGCCAAGGTCGAGGCATTCCGTGCAAAGAAGCTTGTAATGAACCGACTTGGGAAGACTGTAGAATTGATTGTCAAGTTGGAAAACAATCTACACGATGAAGGTAAGGATGACCAGAAAGTCAAGATTCGTGATCAGTTGGAAACACGTGGCCTGGAAGCGGCACGTGACCATGAAATGCTAGAATTGGAAGGAACTCCTCAAGATATTGTAGACTTCCGTAGAAAGATTGTACCAACATTGATTCTTCATGCGTGCCCAACATGTGGAGAAGAAATGGACCCGCGTACAAGCAGAAACCCGGATGATCCCAATAATTGGTCATTCATTTGCTGGGAATGTGAAACACCATTCTCTCCTGGACTTTCTCTTGCTGTAGACAAGATTATGGAAAACGGGGGTAGAATTGCCATCGATCCAGATGCTCGTCCGAGAAATCCAGTTCCACCAAAGCCAGCATCTCAGGACTTTGCCACAATCAATCAATTGGTACAGGATGAGTTGAAGCAAACAGGTGCTGATGCGGATACAATGACACAAGCAGCAGAGCAATCTGTATTGACAAGTGGATTGATGAGTATCGATGATTGGATCGACCAAACATTAGCAGCCAAGGGTTACATCCAGGCACAAGAAGATCGTGAGGACTTCATCCTCAGAACAGGTGCAGGTGCAACCAAGTTCAACAAGTGGATGAAGAAGGCAGGACTTTACTTCAACAAGCAAACCGGACGCTGGTCACGCTGGGAAGACCGTTGAGGTGTTTCAATGGGCCTAATTCGCTTCCTTCGTGGCGCGAAGTTGTTAGGCCAAACTAAGGAAATACCAGGTAAATCGTTAGTCGAGCATGCACATGCAGCTAACGTCGACATACCTACAAACTGTACGAGTGGAAACTGTGGTTCTTGCATGGTTACACTATTGTCCGGAAAAGTTAGCCTCCCAGAACCCCTTACTCCTGGACTAGATGAGGAAATAGTGGAAGAAGGTGCAAGATTGGGTTGTATTGGCATCCCTAGTGGGGATGTTGACATCGATATTCTGCCGCCAATTTGAGGTGTTGAAATGGAGATTCCAATGTGGGTATGGATTATTAACATAATTGGAGTTGTATCTGCGGTTTGGTTTCTAACATGGCGTCTCAAGTCTAAATTGGCAGAGGTAGAAGACCGTCATGTAATGAGCGGAGTTCGCCACCGAAAGCGCTTAGATGAAGCCGAGTAATTCACCGACTTCCTCTTTCACAGGGTAGCGAACAAACAGACCCACGCAAACCCCTTCCAACGCATCCGAATTGATTGGTGGATGCAACAAGAGAATTCGTCAAAAAGTGAACTTATAGATAGATCGTAGGATTTGTATGAAATAGAAAGTTAATCTACGGGAATATGACAAAACTCCTTCGACTTCGATTTATCGTTTTGTAAATACATCTTCATCAGTTGACAAAAATCAATTCGTTTCAGATGAACTTTGTGATATGGTTTGCTTTTATCCTCTAAAATATCCATTGTTGCATAGCCAATATATTCATGATGAGGATCTAAAACTTCTCCAGGCAAGATAAACAGATTTTGGACTTGAAGATTCTCACCTTCAAGCTTCTTAGCAACCCATTCACCATATGTTATTTGCTTATTAATATCTGATGTTGCAGGTAATCTTTCGCCGTAGTATTTCGCATCAACCACAGTACAAATAGAACCATCAAACCTAATCGAATCTAATTCCATATTTCCTGCAGCTGCGCTAGATGATTGATTGGCATGGGTGTAAATTGCTTGAGGTGAATACTGTCCATGTTTCCCACTGCCAAACACACCCTCAACCATTTTTTCCCACATATCTCCTACGGCAGTGTTTCCCTGGATTCCAATATTGTAGTATCCCTCAATGTTTCTTGAATCATCAACTTGGTTGCTTAGAATTATTTGCATAGAACGCAACAATTTAGATATTCTACTATCAAATGTCTGTCGTTTGAATAACTCGATTTTATTTCTTGCCCAGAGTAATTTTGCAGAACTCCATTGTCGTAAAATTGGCTTTTTACGACCATACAACCACCCAATGTGAAAGTCGGCAAGCTTCAAACAATAGCTCTGTATTTGCATTATATCTTGGTGCGAATAGATTGTATTTATTCGAATAGGAGATAGATAAACAGGGCCGCTTTTAGTCCACAACGGTTGACTTTTACGAAGCGTTTTCGACCAATCAATTCTTCCACTGCCCGAAGTGGTCTCATTTCGCTCTGATTCTCGAATAAATCCAAAATTTACATAATCTAAAATTAGTCTTCTATATGCATCAAAAGGGAATTGTATACTATTTTCTCCTCTCTTATCATCTAGACCTTTATTTAATTCTCTTTTCACTTTAATAATTACACGAATTAGCATTGAAATTATTTTTCTTAATTCTAAAGTTGATAATGTGCTTGGATCGGGACAACCTAGCGGAAGATGAATAATTGGATGTTCTTTACTGTCATCAAATTTGATCCCCACATAATGTTCTCCTGAATCACTTAACGACCTAAATTTACAAAAGTCTGCAAGATAATAATCTTGGATACTTCGCAGTTCAAGCGATTGTTGAATCATTTACAAACACCGTACAAAATTATTCGATAAACTGCATATTTCCAACTATTTCCGAGTTGAATATATTGAATCCGTTTAACATAAATTCATTGATTAATGATTCAACGCTACCAAAACTTTGAGCGAATGTTTGGTCTCTAGAAGCGCTATGAGTAAATACATTGGTCCACAAATAAACCAATATCTTGTTAGCAAATAAAGTCACACTACTACAATGCCTCTCTTCCAGGAACCAAGGCCCAAGTCTCTTATCTTCTGGATGTTCAATTCCCAAATCTTCTGCACGATTTACAATCCAATTGTTGATTGAGGTAGCAAAACTATACCAAGTTACTTGTGAATTATGTTTAATCACCCAATCTGTGGCGGGAGATACCCAATTTTCAGCAGAAACATATTCTCGGTCCCACCTTCTTAGGAATGCGGTATCGAGAGGGAATACATTTTGATCGCTGATATTCATGGTAGCAAAGATGTGCATATTTTCTGGAATTTGAATCTTATGATTTTCAGAAATCCCGATTGCTCGAGCAATGTCTCGGTTAGTTATGCCATATTCGCTAATTCCATTTTCATCTAAATCTAATAACTGAAATATCTCTCCGAAAATAGCTGAGGCATTTCCTCGATTAAGTTCTTCTATAACCAAAACGACTTTATTGGGCTCATTTCCCTCAGCATCCTTTTTTTCTTTGATAGCCATACGTAGAGCCGTAACGAAGGGGCCCTCGATGAAAGGATAAGAAATCCCGCTGGGATTACCATCTGTTCCAACTATCGCTTCAGGCTTGATTTGTCCTATGAAATCATAGTTTGAATACTCGGGATGAAATACAGTTCTAACGGAATAATCAAGGCTTGGCAAGAGGCTCTTCAACTCTTCTTTTAAATTGAAGCTCTTACCAGTTCCAGGAATCCCTGCCCAAATCTTGAACCTGCTTTCTGTATATCTCTTCTTTGATTTCTTCGATGAATTATCCTTGGTAATTGGACCAAGTTTGTTCACTAGATTATTAATGGCTTCAAGATTTAATTCATCGAGTTCTGATTCTGAACTGATCTCTGAAAGTATCCCTGATTCAGACTCTAATTCAGTCCCCGAAGGTAATTCGGGAGCATTGCCTATGGCAATTATAGGTAATTCAGGGGAGGTTTCTGGAGTTTTTCTTGCAATCCTAATTTCTCTTCGTTCTGACATTTTGTTAACTCTCCATAATATAGTGTAAGATGTTTTCAAGTCCATCCAATTTAGTATAACCTTCAGCAAATTTACCATCAATTGACGGGATTAATCTCACCTCAAAAGTTGAATTATAGTCTTCAAACTCATAGAAAATATATTTCCATTTCAGTGGATCCCTTTGATATATGATTTCAGAGCTATTACAAATCGAATCCACTTTTTCTCTAAATGATATCAGGTCATGTTCCTCATTATCGAATACATTCCATATTACAACAATTTCATCCCATGATAGAGTTTGATTTCTACTTAGATAATCGAGGCACAATATTCTGAACACGTCTCGACGAATTGTTTGAAGGTGTAAAATTGATTCAATTCCCTCATTGATTTTGTATAGATCAATATCGGTGTTGTTCAGAAGAATTTCAGAGTATTTCTTCCATCTAAATCTCAAGATATTGTATCGAATTTCCCGGATTGAATTGAGGGTTTCTTCTTTGGCTGTTGAATAATTATTATCGAGATTGTGTAGCACTTTGAATAAATTAACCAAATGTGTCACTTTCTTTCCGAACTCAGAAAAAAGATTGATAGTGCCATGATTATGATTAAATGTTGCAGCATAATCCCAATTACCAGTTCCCTTAACAATGGGATCCCATCCTAGAACATTCCATTGAATAAATAAAGGAATTATGTCCTTGATATTACGGTCAAATTGTTCTTTGAACTGTTCATAATTATCGGTTAAAGGAATTTCAGTAAATTCTGCAAACCAATCCCAGCGATGGAAATCAGAACCTCGTTTGGGCGAGGAATCGACAACATATCTTCCTCCCGCCATGTGTGACACACAAAGTGTATCGATTTAAGGTTGATTTCTACGACTAAATGGTAGATGCTCCCCCAGCCCCACTGATTGCATGTATGAAATTTGCATCAGAAGTATATTCTTTAGAGGTTGCTTTTCAACCTTCGCGCAACATTTTCGGCAAGTAGTGGCGGGACAGCA
>NZGQ01000040.1 GCA_002689565.1 Methanobacteriota archaeon
TGTTATTGACATGGATGGATATGACCCTGCTAAGTTCTCATCACACAAGAGAATTCTAATCATTACCTCTACATGGGGAGAAGGAGAAATGCCTGACAATGCAGAATCAGTATGGAATGCAACCGTAGCAAGCAATCCGTCTCTTTCCGAAGTACACTTTTCGGTTTGCGCAATAGGTGATACAGGATATGATGAGTTTTGCCAAGCGGGGATAGATTGGGACGAGAAATTCAAGGCACTTGGTGCTACATGTATTGAGGAAATCAAACTCTGCGACGTCGATTATGAACCTCCATGGCTAGAATGGGCTCCGCTTGCACTCTCAAAGATAGCATGTGTTGACTCATCAGGTACTTTCCAAGAAGAATTGGTTGAGGCCATGATTGCTTACGGTGCTGGTGATGAAGATGAAAGCGCAGCTGATGGTGATTATACTCCTGGAAAGATTGAGCAAGCAGCGATATCCATAACAATGCGAATTTTCCGTTACAATCCCTCTTTGGCTCAATCTGGATATGACACGATGGCAGTTGCACTGCCTGGTCATGCATCAATTGAGGATGCGCTTGTTGCAGTCAAGCGTGAAGTAGACGGTTCGCTCACATTCAGGAGTGGTTCGGATGCTGGCCAAAATCCACTAACTGGAATTAAGGCCAATGGCAGGATTCTACCAGCAGATACCACAAGAATATGCGACGTTGTTTCCGATGGTGATACCTTGACAATTGAGCCTATTCCTGGCTACGATGTTGTCAAGGACCTGATGGTATCCTATGACAGATATGACTCAGAGCGTGCCGAATCTAGTCCTTGGATGGATGCAGACCCTCGACAGGGAGAGAAACTAATTTCGGGAGCAGCAATGGGAATAATGACCTCTGCAGAGGCTACCAACTTACACACTTTGGCGGATGTTGGCTCTCTTCAACTGGTTAATTCTATGTCTGATACTTATGATGTTGATGACAATTATTCCGGCCCTGGAATCGCTCTCCAAAGGTGGGTCAGAAGCCAAGACCCACGTGCAGGTTCAAAGCATGTCAAGAAAATGTTTGATCTAATGCAGGGCAAAGGTGGAGTTTGGGATGAAGCAGACATTTCTTCAATTCAGAGACATGGTATAGATGGTTCACAAGCAGCAGATTCACTTTACGAGGCTAGAGCGAGGCTTCTAGCAGAGTACAAGTTTACTGGAAGAAGTGGCAGACTCGTTAAGCACTATTCACGTTCAGTGAAGATGTCTGGAAATGTAAACGAAACGACTCTCTACCGTTCTGTATTAGGTCCTCTGGGACTTGGTTCCAACATAATGAACGGCGTTTCATTGAGAATGATGCTTGGATTTACTAGAAATGGTGGGCCAATTATGCGTGGTTTCCAAGGGATGTTAGTTCCTCCAGCAGGAATCGGTAAAATTCCGAATATGTTCAATGGGAAGATTGCTAATCATCACGAAGTAGTCGCAATTTTCAATGAGTTAGAGAGTAGGTTTTGAGGCGATTTTGTGGTAAAGTATTCTTATTATCCAGGAAATGTAGCTCGTCAGTCCTCTTTTGAGGTTGAAGATACAATTCAACCTCTGTGTAAATCACTGGGTATTGATTTGATCGAGATAGTAGGATACAATAGCGACGGTGGCAACATCATCAGACAAGGAAATAGAGATTTGCAACTTGCTCTAAATGCTAGGAATATTGCATTAGCAGAGAAAAATGGTCATGATATCATAACCGCCTGTGCTTCTGCTCAGGGTATTTTACATGATGCATTGGAGACATTCCGTAATGACCCAATCGCACTTGCTAATGCAAACACAGTTCTTTCTAAGACATCGGGGATGACTGCAAGTGCTGATGAAATTTCTACCAACCATTTACTGCATGTATTGGTTGATGAGATTGGTTTGGAAAAGGTAGAAAATGCTGTAATCAATCCTCTAAACATGAATGTAGCCTGCTATTATGGGCCTCACATGCAGCGAAAGGGAGCCTGTGGAGAGGATGATCCTTGGAATCCAAATTACATGGAGAAACTAATTACTGCACTTGGCGGTACACCTGTTGAATACAAGACAAAGACCTCTAGTGTTGGAAATCCGTCTCTATTATCACTTGGCGATTCAGTAATGAAGATGACCGCAAGAGTTCTCAATGACGCTAAGAATGCTGGAGCAGAAGTTATTGTTACCGCATGTACTCTTTCACACGCAAATCTAGATTCATATCAAGGTAAAGCTGGTAGAGTTGCCAATAAAGATACAAACCTTCCAGCAGTAAATCTAACAGAAATTATTGCATTTGCACTCGGCCATTTCCCAGATAGATTTGCACAATTAAAAACTCGTGCAATGCTGATTGGTTCATGATTATCCGTGAAGGAATTTGAATAATTCCTTAGCCTGGATTGAAGATACTCCCTCAATGCTTGCAAGTTCCTGCTCACTAAGCAGGCATAGTCCCATTATACCTTCTACTTCTTGCATAATCTTTCTTGCTGTGACGACCCCAATACCTGGCAAATCCGATATCATTTTTGTCCTTTTACTTAGGACTTCATCATCCCATTTTTGTGAAAGAACACCTGTGGTGGTTTTACCTCCAATTATATTCATGATTTCTGCAGAAGCCGCTTTTATTGCNGATTTTTCGGNGTCNAGATTTCTTCTTNTTTGATGTGTCATCAANAGATCCANAACTCTTGATTCTCTTTTAGCNGCAATCGAGATGAATCTAGCAGTTTGTTCNGGAGATCCAGTCATCAANACNGGCAATCCTAGGTCTAGAGTNACCCATGCCATNGCNCCATGTATTGCATTTGGATGNACNCGATTNGANTCTATGGATTCGATTATCAATAATGGTCTAGGTGCTGCACTNTGTAGTCTTCTTGCTTGATNAATTAATCNTCCATCAATNAGTGAATCAATCAGNTCTCTNGCAGTTTTCCTTTCGATTAAAATTCGGTCAGATATGCGAATGTCACCCACTGCAAGGCTCTGCATAGTTACNTGATGGCCATGTAGCTTCAACATTGCAGGCAGTGTTGAGTTTGCTTCCCGNTGATCAATTGTTATGGTTGAATGAGTTTCACTCTCAAGGCTATTCGCAAGTACTTCAATTTGTGCTGCTTCTGAAGCCTTTGTTTCCTTATCTCTTGAGTGCGAAACTGTGCCATCGAGAACAGGTTCCCACCATTGTTCTGTTTCTTTTACATTAGATGTAGGGGAGAAATCTGCTAGTGATTTTTGGTTACGTGGCCGATTGATTAANTCNACTTTCTTTTGTGGTGGTTTTTTGGTAGCAACAGGAGATTTGTCAATTATTTCCTTCTCTCTAAACAGCCGTTTTTCTTCAGATGAAATAAATGAATCNACATCTTNGTCATCCACTTTGAAATCTTCTAAAATACCTATTCTAGGGGCTGCCCTTTTTGGTAGTCGTGATTGTTTTTGTAAGGATCCTAAAGTTCTATACATCAATTGCTCACGCTTCATTGAAGCCTGTTGTACATACTCGTCACGAGTTCCTTTTGCGATAAGTATGTGGACATCGCCATCCCTTTGTCTAGCCGTACGTCCTCGTCGTTGAATTGCACGAATTGCACTTGGAACAGGTTCGTATAAAATTACGCTATCAGCGGCTGGTACATCAAGACCTTCTTCTCCTACACTGGTTGCGACTAATACGTTNATTTCTCCATCTTTGAATCTCTGCAGTTGGGCAATTTGTTCTTTTTGTTTCATGCCTATCTGGCTTCCCTTGCTTGCTTGACCTACGAATTTCCCGGGTTTTATTTTTGGATTATTCTNNANGAGTTCAAGTAAATTGTCCACNGTATCTCTGTATTCTGTAAATACGATCACCTTACCATCATTCTTCAAACCATTTTCAACAAGAGTTGTAACCAAATCTGGCTTTGGATGATATTCTTCTCCATTCTTATGGTCTCGAAGTAATTCAGCAACTTGTGGCATAGATAGGAATCTCTTGGTTTTGCGATCCTTTTCGAATTTCGCTCTTTCAAGATATTTTACTGCACATTTCAATCCTTGAGTGTCCAGCAGGTCTAACAGCCTATGTAGGCGTCTCAAGTCACCGATTCTTTTTGCTGCATCATAACCTCTGGCATCTCCTCTGCCGATTGCAGCACTTGCTCTTCTTTGTGCTTCTTCGATAGCAGCGGTTGTTATTCTACCGGGGTTAACCAAAAAACCTGATCGAGATAAGAATTCGGCTTCTTCTGATTCCAGTATTCTTAGAGGCCTAATTATTTCATGCAACTTTTCTGGAAGATTCAACTCATGTTTCTTTATGTCCATCGATGTAATGTAAGGCTGGACTAAATCATCNTCACGCCTAGTTACGTGGAGCCTCTCTATGCCAAGCCTTTGAATTACTTCCAGAACCTTTGCAGCCTTTACTCCAGGTGAAGCTGTTGCAGCCAATATCATTGCATTTGAAGAAGCTTCAAGATATAGGTCTCCAAGTTGAGCCATTGAATCTGAACCAGTTGCATGATGGGCTTCGTCGACGATTAACAAATCGATTTCTGAAAGTAGTATTCTACCNTTCCTNGCATCNTTTCTTATNACGTGAGGNGTTGCCATCACAATTTTTGCATCTTTCCAGATTTCCTCGCGCTTTGCGGGCCTATCCGAACCCGTCATAGTTACGATTCTTTCCTTTTCCAAATTGATGAATTCTTTAGCCATTCTTGCTTGTTGTGCAACTAGACCTGTTGTTGGAGCCACCAACACAATCTTTCCCTTTCCTTCCAAAGCGTCAGCCATAGCCATCCACTGGACTGCAGTCTTTCCTAAACCAGTNGGCATAACCAGTAGAGTTGAGCCAGATATCGCTTGTTTGGCAGCAAGCAATTGATATGCTCTAGCCTCGACCCCGTCGCGAAGGTTGGGGTGAGACAACATCGGCGTCATGGCCAGTGATTACAGGGCGGGGGGTCAAGAGGATTTGCATAAGAGGATTGATTTTTCGTGACAATTACCGCAATGCTTGATAACCGTCAAATTACATTAGAGCCCAGCGGCCCTATGCGCCGTTCTTGACCGAACCACTCATATAGGGAAGGTAAGTCGGCAACCTGCTCGAAAGGCGAGTTGCCAGACACTGTGGGCAATGCGATGCATCCCATAACTCTCGGTCCCGGTCGTGGACTGAGAGCCGGTGTCACGGCTACTCCCTAGCCTAGAGAGCCTCTGTACGCCCCTTATCGGGGGGCCAATGCGGAGTAACGAAACATAGGAGGCCGAACATATGGCAAAGAGAAGTCACCCAAGACGTGGTAGTATGGCGTTTAGCCCGCGTAAGCGGTCTGCACGACATTTTGGACATGTCAAGTCGTGGCCAGAAACCGATGCGAGCGAGGTCCGTGTACAGGGATTTGCCGGCTGGAAAGCTGGAATGACCCACGTCATGGCTCGTGATCTAAACCCTAAATCTAACAGTGCNGGACAGGAAATCAGAATTCCTGTAACTGTCGTTGAAGTGCCGAAGATGCGTGTACTTGGTGTTCGTGGTTACAAAATGACTCCATATGGCAAGCAAGCCGCTGGCGAAGCATGGGTTGACGCTGAGCAAATTTCCGAGGCATTCCCTCAACTATTCAGAAGAATGCACAACAATGCAATGAAAGTACATGATTCAGATAAGCACTTTGAAGCTCTAANNGGTGCTGATTTNGTNGANGTTAGAATCATTGCAGCAACTCANCCACATTCAATTACAGGAACTCCTTCTAAGACTCCTGAGGTTATGGAACTAGGACTAGTTGGTGGCGACTCCGCTTCAAAACTAGAATGGGCCAAAGAAAACTTGGGTCAAGAATTGTCGATCAACGATGTATTCGCAGAAGGTGTATTCGTCGATGCAATCGGTGTCACAAAAGGATACGGATGGCAAGGTGTAATCAAGAGGTTTGGTGGTAAACTACAATCTCACAAGAACTCAAAGAAGCGCCGTCAACATGGTAACATGGGTGACTTCGGTACCGGATATGTCCGTAAGACGATCAGACAAGGTGGGCAGACAGGTTATCATCAGCGCACTGAGTACAACAAGAGAATTCTATCTATTGCATCCGCAGAAGACAAGGCAATTACTCCATCTGGAGGGTTCCTGCGCTACGGTGAAGTCAATTCAGATTATGTCTTAGTTAAGGGAAGCCTTCCAGGCCCTGCAAAGCGCTTGGTTAGATTCCGTGATGCTACTCGTGGCTCAGATAAGGTCGAGCACCCATTCGAAATAACGTACGTAAGTACTTCTAGTAAGCAGGGGGTCTGAAGATGAAGGTAGCAGTACACAACATCATTAACAAAATCGAGCAAGATGAGCTCGATGCAGGACGCCTTCAAGAAGTCTACGAAATCGATGTTGAATTAGGCAAGAAGGTATCACTTCCAGAATCTTTCAGTTCTGAAATCAGAACCGATCTAGTAAAACTAGCAGTAGCAAGTGCTCGTGCTAACCGCCGACAAGCATACGGGTCAAACCCACATGTTGGAAAGCGTAAGCCAATGAGCGGAATGAAGCATTCCGTTGAATGGTGGGGTAAGGGTCGTGGTGTTTCTAGAATTATGAGAAGAACTGGTCAGCGCCGTGGTGCACAAAACCCCCACACACTGGGTGGTCGCCGTGCACACGGTCCTAAAGTAGAGAAAGACTGGTCTCGTAAGTTGAACCGCAACGAGCGCAGACTGGCACGCAACTCTGCTCTTGCAGCAACCACAGATGTCGATATGGTTTCTAACCGAGGACATCGTTTTGCTGAAGAGATTTCTACTCTACCAATCATTCTAGGAGAATACTCTGAGAATGGCGAGAAGATCGANATTGAAGCATTCAATCTAAGCGGTGGAACTCGNAAGGTTAACGCAATATTCGAGGCTCTGGGTCTTGGTGATGATCTTCGCCGTGCTCGTGATGGCCGTAAGATTAGAGCAGGTAAGGCAACAATGCGTGGAAGAGTCCACAAGACTCCAAAGAGCATTCTATTGGTTGTAGCAAACAAGGATGGCCTAGCAAAGGCTGCAAGAAATCTTCCAGGCGTCGATGTCGTCGCCGCTAAGGATCTATCAGCGGAGCACCTTGCTCCTGGTGGNGACCTTGGCCGTCTAACTGTCTTTACCAAGGCAGCAGTGGAGGCACTAAACTGAGGAGGTGTGATGAATGGTAAATCCGTATAACGTAATTATGCTACCTTGGATTACTGAGAAGGCAATGGAAGCTAGANCCTCCGGTAACCGCTTAGAATTCATAGTCCGCCGAGGTGCAACTAAGGGAGAAATCTCTGCTGCAGTCGAACAACTGTTCGATGTTGAGGTGGAAAAAGTCAATGTCCGTAACACCAAGAACGGAAAGCATGCAAGTGTCAAACTTGCAGAAGGCTACTTTGCAGATGAGGCTGCAATGCGACTTGGCGCATTCTGATGAGGTGATATCATGGGTAAGAGAACACGTTCACAACGCAAGGGAAGCTCACCACGCTACCGCGTGGCTAGCCACCGTTTCCCTGGTTCAAACACAATGCCACGTGTAAAAGATGTAGTTGCTGAAGTAACTGAATTGGTACACAGTCCAGTTCACACAGCACCACTCGCACGCGTGAAACTACCAGATGGTCAAACCAATCTAGTAGTAGCGACAGAAGGAATTTCAATCGGTTCAACAGTAGCGATTGGCGACAATGTCGCACTAAGACCTGGTAACATTACTTCAATCGCAAACATTCCTGAAGGAACTGCGATTAACAATCTCGAAATTCGCCCAGGCGATGGTGGAAAGATTGCAAGAACTGCAGGTAACTCAGCAACAATCGAAGCACACCTTGATGGAGGAAAAGTACGTGTTAGACTGCCTTCTGGTGTTTCCAANGACATGACAGGTAACTGCCGTGCAACAATTGGAGTACTAGCAGGNCACGGTCGTGGAGAGATGCCACTACGTACTGCAGGNGCAGCACACTACAAGGCTAAGGCNCGTGGTAAGTTGTATCCTCACGTAAGTGGTGTTGCAATGAACCCAGTAGANCACCCGCATGGTGGAGGTAATCACCAAGCAGTTCACGGTCCAAGCTCTGTTGCTCGTGGCACACCACCAGGTGCCAAGGTCGGTAACATAGCACCAAGCCGCACAGGAAGAGGCCGCGGCAAGAAAATTTGAGGTGAGATAATATGGCAAAGAAGAAGAAGTCATTCATGACCCCAAAAGCGAGCAGAAGAAAAGCTCGTAAGAAGCGCACAACAGTTACAGGACGCAAGAAGAAAGAATTCACCTACAGAGGATATGAGGTCGAGGAACTCAAGGCAATGCCACTATGGCCTTCCGAAGAGGATCCAAGNGCTCCCTCAGTAGTTACGCTATTAGGTAGCCGTCCAAGAAGATCAATCATTCGTGGGCTATCTCCTGAAAATGAACATTTCATCAGCCGTGTGCGCCGTTCAACNGGCCGCACAATCCGCACGCATCGCCGTGACGTCCCAATCCTGCCTGAATTCGTCGGTAAGCGAATAGCTGTCCACAATGGACAAAACTTCGTTGAAATCGATGTCAAGCCAGAGATGATAGGCCACTATCTCGGAGAGTTCGCCCTAACCAGAAAGAATGTTACACACTCTGGACCTGGTGTTGGTGCGACCCGCTCTTCATCACACGTGGCATTGAAGTGAGGTGATTATGATGGGTTGGAAGAAATCAGAAATGGACCGCCGCTCAAAGCGCAAGGAGTTACCTCAGAAAGGTTACACCCAGTTGCTACAAGGCAGCCGCTTGGCAACAGCACGTGCTGTTGAGGCAGACGTACACGTCAAGCACTGTTTCGAAATAGCACGTGCTATCAAGCATCAGACTGCAGGCGAGGCGATAACATTCTTGAACAACGTACTGAAAATCGACAGCGACAGGCCAGACATTAGAAGAAAGGCAGTAGCAGTCCCATTCAGACTTGGTTCTGGAAACAAGAAGCGCAAGCGATCTGGACCATCAATGGTAGGACACCGCAAAGGTGGAGTCGGACCTGGAAGATACCCTGTCAAGGCTAGCAGAATCATGATTAAACTCATNGAGAGTTGCATGGAAAATGCTCGTCACCAGTACGAAGATATCGATCCAGAAGAGATGGTTATTACTCACTGTGCAGCACACCGTGGTCCAATCAAGAGAGGTTGGACTCCACGTGCTCGTGGTAGAGCATCTCCAAAGAATCACTACAGAGTGAACATGGAACTATTCTTAGAAGACTTCAGCGGAGTCGAAGACGAACTGGAGGACGATTTCTGAGGTGATTATCATGAGCGACAACAAGAGTACACTAAGACGCATTATCGATCGTAACGTNGAGCGCCATTTGGTNAAGGAGTTNTTGATGAATAACACCAAGAAAGCTGGATTCGGAGGATTGGATATCCGTCGNACACCTGCTGGAACTGAGGTCATANTCAAAGCAGAGCGCCCNGGTATGGTCATTGGACGNAANGGTAAGATNATCAACGANTTGCAAAAGCANTTGGANGANAGATTCGGNATNGANAATCCNAANNTNAAGGTNGACGAAGTCGAAAACCCAGCATTGAATGCACAGGTTATGGCTGANAAGATTGCAAGCGCNATGGAGCGNGGTTGGTATTACCGCCGTGCTGGCCATTCCGCAGCCCTAAACATCATGGAAGCAGGTGCTCGTGGAGTAATCATCACACTTGCAGGTAAGTTAACCGGTAGCAGAAACCGAACCCAGAAGTTCATTCGTGGACACGTAAAGTACTGTGGAGAAACCGCATTGGAACACATGGATGTTGGATACTCTGTTTGTATCAAGAAGCTAGGTACAATCGGCGTTACAGTCGCAATTATGCGCAAGGGAACAAAGCTACCTCACGAAATCACAATTTATTCAGAAGAGCAACTTCGCATGAATGCAGAAGAAGCATCCGAGAATTCTGGAGATGAGGAGGGATCTGAGTGACCCACGTATCCAACAGAGAAATCGCATCTATGAGTGCTGAAGCACTTGGTGACAGACTAGAAGAATTGCAAGAAGAACTCTTGCAACTACGTGCTGAGCAATCCCTAGGTGGTACCCCATCTAACATGGGAGCGTTCAAAGCGGTACGCCGCTCTATCGCACGCATCAAGACAAAGATGGCATCACAGTGATAAAATCAAATTATTAGGAAATAGGAGGTGAATGAGAATGGCTGCAATCTGCAATGTATGTGGACTCCCAGATGAATTATGTATTTGTCAGGAGATCGCTAAGGAGCAGCAAAAAGCAACCATTAGCACCGACCGCCGCCGCTACGGCAAGATTGTAACTAAGGTTGAGGGAATCGATGATTCTGCAATCGATATCAATCAACTTGCCAAGCTTCTCAAGAACAGATGCGCTGCTGGCGGTACTGTAAAGGGACGTGTGATTGAACTTCAAGGAGATCACAAGAAGAAAGCAGCAGCGGTTCTTACAAACAACGGATTCAATGTGGAGGTGCGATAAGATGGTTAGCGCAGTTCTGAATCAATCTTGGATTGGACGTGACATCTATGTCACAGACTCTCCAGATGCGGCACTAGTTGGTCGCAATGGTCTGGTAGTAGACGAGACCAGAGAAACCATCACAATGCTTGAGAATAACCGCGAGGTTACTCTTGGCAAGAATTCTATTGAATTCAAAATCGGTGACAGTGATGTTGCCATCGACGGAAAACTGGTACGGCAGCGTTCCGAAGAGAGAATATACCGTAACAAAAGGAGTGAGTGATTACCATGCGAGACATCGGAGTAGATGTAAAACCCCCTAACGGTGAGTGGGATGGAGATGAGAATTGCCCGTTTTACGGGTCCCTGCGCCTTCGTGGCCAGGTGCTTGAAGGAACTGTGGCAAACGTAGGTATGCAAGGTACGATCGTTGTTGAAAGAGACAATGTTCGCTACATGCAGAAATACGAGAGATACGAAAAGCGCACAAGCGCTCTTTCAGCCCATCTACCAAACTGCATCGGTGGAGTAGAAGTAGGCGACAGAGTGAAAATTATGGAATGCCGTCCGCTTTCCAAAACAGTTTCATTTTGTGTCATCGAGAACAATGGAGGTGAAGCTTGATGCGTGGAATTGCAGGTAAGCAAACCCGTGGTCTACCGACCATGGCTAGGTTACAAGTTGCTGACAACACTGGTGCAAAGATTGCACAGGTGATCAACGTTCGCAAGTTGGGAGGCACAATGCGTCGATACCCAGCTGCTGGTGTAGGTGACATCATCAAAGTCTCAATTAAGCGTGGTACTCCAGAAACACGCCGTCAGATGTTCAATGCAGTGGTAATTCGCCAACGCAGACCATTCCGTAGAGTGGATGGTACTTGGGTACAATTCGAAGACAACGCTTGCGTTATTACTAACGAAAAAGGCGATGTCCAAGGTTCAGATATCAAGGGACCTGTTTCACGCGAGGCAGCAGAACGCTGGCCTCGTATCGCAGCAACTGCAAAGCAAATCGTATGAGGTGAAATGAATGGTAAAGAGTAGCAAACCTGGAAAGCAGCGCAAGGCTCAGGCTAATGCGCCACTTCACATCAAGCGTAAGCGTATCCGAGCACGTCTTCAATTGGACAAGCCAGATGAGCGTTTAGCTGGACTAAGATCAGTAACAGTACGTGTTGGAGACACAGTACGTGTTGTTCGTGGCGATTTCGCTCACGGAGGCAAGAGAGTTGGTGGAAAGCGCAATGCAGATCCATTAACTGGCAAAGTACTCAACATAGATTCAAACAAGGGTCGCATTTTCGTCGAAGGTGCAACCGCAACAAAATCTGACAACAGAGAAGAGGCTATTTCGGTCCATGCCTCGAACGTCGTCGTTACTAAGTTAGACGAGACGGACAAGTTGCGAATGCAACACTTGACCGCTGATAGGAGTTGAAAAGAATGGGAAGCAGCAGTCACTTGAAGCGTTTGGCTATACCACGTAGTTGGCCACTTCCAAGGAAAACCACAGTTTGGGTAACCCGTCCGCGTGCAGGCGCTCACAGTTTAGAGAGATGCATGCCGCTAAACATTGTCATTAGAGATGTAATCGGAATGGCAAGATCTACCCGTGAAGTTCGCACGATTCTACACAACAGCCTAGCAAAGGTCGATGGCCGTGTAGTTAAGGACACACGCCGAGGTGTAGGTGTAATGGACGTACTTACACTAGGAGAAAACAATTATCGATGTGTATTAGACACAAATGGTCGTCTAAGATACCGCCCAATCTCACCAGAGGAAGCTACTTGGAAGGTTTGTAGAATTGAAGGAAAATCTACAATCAAGGGTGGTAAGACACAAGTTCACTTGCACGATGGACGTAACATCATTGTCGATGATGCTTCCGAGCATAAGACTGGAGATTCACTGAAGATTTCTCTGCCAGATCAGCAAGTCCTCGAGCACATTAAGTTCGGAGAGGGAACTCGCTGTATGCTAGTAGGAGGAGTACACGTCGGAAAGTTAGCAGACGTTACCAACTACATCGTTAAGCGTTCAAGTATGCCAAACGAAGTAGAGTTCGAAGGATTTGGTACAACCACTGACAATGTATTCACTGTTGGCGATTGCACTCTACCAGGTGTGGAGGTGAGCCAGTGAGCGATACTGCAAATCCAATGTCTATGCCAAGGATTGCCAAGGTAGTAGTCAATATCGGTGTCGGAGAAGGTGGCGATCGCCTCTCAAATGCACAGAAAGTTTTGGAACTCGTTACTGGAGTTAATTCCGTAAGGACTCTAGGTAAGCAACAAAACCGTGACCTGAAGGTACGTGTTGGATTCCCAATTGGGTGCAAGGCGACTATCAGAAACAATGATTCAATCAAGAAATTCCTAACAGATGCATTCTGGGTTAGGGAAAATACAATCCCTTCTTGGAATTTCGATAAGTCAGGTAACCTTTCATTCGGTATACCTGATTACACAGACTTCCCAGACCAAAAATACGATCCAGATATCGGAATTTTTGGTATGGATATCAATATCGTACTAGAGAGACCTGGGCACCGTGTCAGCAGACGCCGACGCCGAAGTGCAAAGGTTTCACTGAACCACAGAACCAATGCTGATGATGCCAGAGCATGGTTTGTTGAGAACTATGGTATCAAAATCTTGGAGGAGTGAAAATGGCACGAGACCATGGTGAGAGAATTGGACGAACTGTTGGATGCCGTAGATGCGGTCGCCGAAGAGGAATGATCCGCCGTCACGGACTACGCCTGT
>NZGQ01000041.1 GCA_002689565.1 Methanobacteriota archaeon
ACACATTAGGGCAATACATGGTAAGCGATAATTGCCGTTCACCCGATGAAGTGCTACCATCGATAGCCTTCGAATTGAAAGATTTAGAAGATGGTGAATTCAGTGTTTCATGGTTTGGCCATTCCACAGTTCTCCTTCATACAAACGAGTTCTCTCTAATTACAGACCCCGTGTTTAGCACAGGCGGGGCAGGACCGCTGTCCCTAGGACCGAACCCCTTCCCCTATGAGGACGATTACACGGTAGATGATTTACCAGAAATTGATTACGTCTTCATTTCACACGATCACTATGATCACTTAGACAAGAATACTGTCAAGGAGTTATCAAATTCGATATTTTATGTTCCTTTGGGAGTTGAGACACACTTAGTTGAGTGGGGGGTAGATGAAGAAAACATAGTCGTTTTTGACTGGTATGATGAAGCGAATGTGTCTGAGGATTTGTTTGTCGCCTTCGCTCCTTCACGTCACTTTAGTGGTAGAGGAATTGGTGACCATAGTTCTACACTATGGGGTTCTTGGATTTTCGAATTTTATGATACTAGTATCTACTTCAGCGGAGATACTGGATATATGGAGGAATTCAAGAATATCACTGCCAAGTATGGTCCATTTGATTTAGCATTCTTGGATTCTGGCCAGTACAATGTGGCGTGGGAACACGTGCATATGTTACCTGAACAAGTAATTCAAGCTGCAATCGATCTGAATGCTTCAGTCTCCATTCCAATTCACATATCAAAGTATGAACTCTCTCTCCATCATTGGTATGAACCCATGGAGTTGGTCTCTACCTTGGGTGGCGAAAATAATGTGACTATTGCTACACCAATGCTAGGTAGCACATTCATTTTCGGCAAGGAAATACCTCAAGATACATGGTGGCGAGGTGTTAGTGAGTGTAGTGATCCATTCCTTGATGACTACCCTTTGCTTGAATACGCATTGATTTACACAAACGTAGTTGGAATCTTGTGGATTGTAGTTCCACGATTCAAGAGCAGAGGCAATTCCGCTGAAGAAGAATAGTTCACAAATCTGTTACAAAGGGTACCCTCGTTATACCCATCAATGCAGAGGGTGCCCTTGTTATGAGAGGCTGTGAGAGGGGGCAACATCCAATTTTACCTCATAAATAAAAAAGGAAAACTACAATATCATCTATATCTTAGGAATTCTATGCCTCATAAAACAATAAGGGTACACAGGAGCGGGTCTATGGGTAACTCTACTTTTATCAAAAATCTCGATGTAGTTCTAAATACAGCCGAAACCGAAGGATGGGGTGTTGTAGCCATCACTCCCATTAATCGCGGAGAGTATGAATATGGTGCAACAACAGAATATCTACTCGTTACGTTAAAGAAATAACTTATTTTTAGAATTAAAATGGGTCCGTCCTAAACCCCTTTGCATTTTATTTTCCGATACAAAGGGAATTCAGTGGGTCGATACAGACGCTACCCTTCCGAATAGAAGAATCCTGGCGTCATTCTGTATAAATTAATTTCAATTGGAAATTTAATTTCGCAATTAGAAAATATGTGTTCGAACTTCACAAGATGAAGGCTTCTTTGGAGCTTCACTAAATCCGAATTTGCATGGTTCATTCATGTGTGTGAATTTACCGGCANCCTTTCCTGAAATTTGTGCTGTGGCANTCTTGATTTTGGATACACGGTCTATTGCATACCACTCTTTTCGATTNTTNTTGGTNANTCCATAAGTCCTAGTTCCNAAGAAAAGTTTCGCAAAGAANAGCTCAACTGTTGATATGAACAATAGCGATCTCTTGAATGGGATTGGTAGTCCCCGATNCCAACTGAAATCTAGTTCCATCGTGTTTGACTTGACCTTCTGNTTCCGGTCTTNNCCTGTTGTTACTATGTCCTCAAGCAATACCTCATCNAANGAATACATGGCTGTNACGTAATCTACAATTTCCTGATTTGGTGCAATCAGNACTCTTGTACCATCTGGCTTAGCCCACATAATGTCAGTAAATTCGCCAAATGGTGATTCCTTCCATGCACCAACAACAATTCTATCCCCTGATTCAAATCCACTGGAAGTAATTCTTCCCTTGAAAATATCTAGGGAATCATGCAATTTCTCCCTACCTTTGAATGGTGTTACCTGGCCAACCCAAGTGATGATTAGTATCAAAGCGATTTGAATGATTAATCTGACAACGTGCCAGATGTCATCATATGTTTTCCCGTCAAGGGGCACATTGTTGTACCACATATTGAAATTCGCCCAGTATAATACGNCTAGCATCCATGCACCTCCAACAGAAGCCCAGGCTCTTGTTGCAGGAATGATAAACAGNAACCCGAATAGGATTTCAAATACACCACTTGCGTACACCCAGAATGTAGCATCGGGCAGTAAAGAAGGAACAATTGGTTCATACCATACGGGGTTGATGAAGTGATCAATACCGACGTTGATGAAGGCTAAGCCTAGGACAAATGCCACCAAATCACGGAAAGTGATTTTGTATTCCACAGTCTTCCGGAGTAAATCACATGTAAAAAGAAATGTAAGCAGCCAAAGAAGAATTGGCTGTTTGAAATAAAAAAAGCCCCTCACAGGAGCGAACTCCTGAGAGGGGCAAAGTCCCGCAAGGGCGTTTCAACAATGCATCATTGCATCCTTAATTCAAAGGTGCTCGATACCTTGCTTGCTTACGTTAGCCTTCTTGATCTTGTCAGGAAGCCACGCTGGGCCGTTTGCAGGCTTGTCGACAGTTTCGATCTTCCCNGTGAAGACGTGGACTCTCTTGGTTCCACGCTCACGGAGACGGATCTCTGTGTGTCCACGGGTAGCAGCTTTTAGAGCTGCTCCACGTGGTTGTCGGCTTGCAAATACTTGGCTTGTGTCTTTCCCGTTCTTCATGAGAACGAAATACTTCTTTTCACCCATAGGTTATACCTCGTCCCGCCTACGATAATATCANGGTTATAATATTTCCCCCGTCAAACCGCTANACTGCGCTACATATTGTACGCAGTAGTCCTTTTCAAAGTCGACTTTAGAGCAGTATAGTCTTTAGATTTGGCTTTAAATTTCTGCACCTGCAAGAGTTTTGGTTCCAGTAACTCCAGGGACTTGTCGAATTATATCTACCACTATTTTTGCTATTTGTCCCAATACTTCTGCTTCGAGTTTCACAATGATATCATAGTCACCAAAAAGTAGAGTTGCATCAACCACATTTTCTATATCTTTCATAGCCTGAAATGCATTATATTCCTGACCTGGTGAAACATTGACTAAGACATAACCTACTGCCATGTAGGTCCTAGCAACTCAACTATCATGAAGTCTATGTTCACCTTAGATCTTCAAGACTAGTTCTGTACAAGTCCCATTGGTCTTCTTCCCAATCTTCGGGGATAGGTCCATCTAACCAGTTCAGAAATTCTTCAAGAGTCCACCCTTCAGGAATACGCTCGTCTCTTTTTGGTGCTTCATCCTCGTTGGTCCATGTCTCGGTTTTTGTTTCCTCGCGTGCGCGCACGCGCGAGATAAGTAAGGAGACGATTAGAATAAACACCAGTCCTCCGATTGCAATTGGTAATACCATAGATTGAGAACTATCATCAGTCTCTTGTTCTAGTTCTCCGCAATCTGTTATACATTCTAGAGGTTCATCAACTATAATTTGTGCATTATAGTTTACAGTATTATCACTCCAATCCTTACAGGACAAATCTATCGTTAGATTCCCTTCAACATTTGTTGGCAGTAGCCAAGAGGACGACCAGAAACCAATGTCATCCAGGTCTGAAACAACAGATTCAGGCGTGGTGTAAATTATTGATCCATTTACTTGATAGTTCACGAGGCATGTTGCATCTATTCCATCAGCATCATCCATTTCGACCAGTATTTCCAGCAATGATGCGTGAGATAGGTTAGACGGGTGTGTAACCGTAATTTCAGGAGGAGAATGTAAGAACTCAAAATTGAGGTAGGAGATTGATACAAGCTCGTCGATATCTACCACTCTAACTCCGAGTGACCCATTACCCGGTATGAACGAAGAATCCAATTGTATTCTGAAATGATGTGCAGAATTTTGCTCGGCCAAGTCATTGCCACATTGCATCGAGCCTTGACTCGGTGCTGATACAATCCAACCTAACTGTTCTAGTGTAGCGGTTACATCACTAATTTGTCTAGATGAACGAATCCTAACCACTGCATCAGCGGTTTGGCCGAACATCAGTTCTTGGATTTCCACGCCCTCTTGACATAGGTCAATTGAAAGGATTTCAGGGGGACTCAAAACGATTGGTGTTTGTATACTGGCTGAGTTACCAACACCATTGGCTCCAGTTATGTTCACTGATAGAATCAAATTTCCGCTATCGATACTTTCTGATGTAGTCAATGGTAAAGTTACAATTCCATTTTCAAATTCAATTGGCATTGAATATGGAAGTTGCCCAGGCCACATGACGGTCAAATCCCCGTAAACATTGTCGATTGAATCGTCGTAATCAGTTACTGTCACTTCGATGTATTCTTCTCCTCCCCCGAGGACATTTTCTACTGGGTTACCACTGCTATCTACAATTCTTAATTCGGCTTCAGGCGGTTCGTCAGCCACTGGAATTGTTCTTTGTTTGATGAAATCTCCGTCATGAGTTCTAAGTTCAATTTTGAAAGATTGCAAACTGGTTTCGGTTGGAAGTGTGAATGATGCAATGTAACAATGGTGTTCTGAACTACTACCTGAAACATAAGTCAGTCCGTCGATTTGCCCTCTTGTTGAAGTGATTATTGGTGCATGTAATCCCCTACTATGGTCTGGATCAAGTACACATGCTTTGAGGGTTAACACGTACCCTCGTAAAACACCCTGCGTAGGTATTGAAGTGAGAACTGATGCACCACCCCAATTAGGGTCATCAACTCCTGAAACATGAACTCCAAACCAAAATGCAGGAGCGTCCCTAACCATCGCAATCCCATTTGAAACCAGAATGGTGGAAATGTTGGATTCATCTGTTGCCACAGCCTTGAGGTCTAACATTCCCAATTGAACATCTGTTGGTAATTCGATTGTGGTCCACCACAGATACCCATCCTGGCTACCCGTTCCCTGCCAAGTCCATTCTGTACTGTTGTTTCCAGATGTTATTCGCCATGCTAATGATACGTTCTGAATTCCGCTGTCATCGAGGGCTTCGATACTGCAAACAAAACGATCACCTCTGCTATATTGAGAAGAGTCACAAAATAAATCTTCAATCTCGGGAGCACTGTTAGCCCACAGGGTTAGGTCAAACAAATTGTTGTCAATATTTCTTTCAGGATTTAGTAGAGATGATGCTTCCCATCTGATTGCAAGATTATTCCAACCCTCTCTAGATGTATTCAATTGTAATTTGATAATTTGTCGGCTGCCATTTTCAGAACCACTTGGTAGGGTCATGCTGTGATTAGTCAATACAACACTTCCTAATTTATCTAAAACTTTGAGATTTCCAATCGCTTGACCAGGGCCGATATTTTGCATGGCTATTTCTATTTCAAAATCATGGTATTGAGATACATTTCCTACTATTCTAACGTCGATGATTTCGATATCATGAACTACGTCAGCATATGGACTCATTTTTGGATCGCCGACAACAACTCCCATCCAACTGATCATAGTATTTGCAGCAGCGTAAGATTCTGCAAGGTTGTAACCGCTAGAATATGAAGGAAGTAATACACTTGGTGAAGATACAGCTGTAAGATATGGTTCATACACATAGCCTTTGATTCCACTTGCACCATCTTCTAGAATATCTGCAACTAGAGATTGACCATAAGAAGTACCCCATTTGAATGACCGAGCTCCTGTGCTAACTGCGGTTTCAACTATTGAACCATTCACCCAATCCATGTGCGGCCTGATTATTCTAAGGACTGCAGAATCAATGAATAGGGAGCCATCTGTTGAGGTTGGAACTATGTCAAGGGAGATGCGGATTTTCATTGAAGTTGCATTTTCATGAGGTCTAAATCTCACGTCTCTGGAATCCCACGATGTGGTAAAATCCTTTTTCGAAGACTCATTGTAACTCAATTCTGTGCCACTGGAATCATATGAAGTGACTTCGAGTTGATATTCACCAAATACGTCACCATCCCTTTTTCCATACGAATAGACTACCCAAGCGTGATTGGTAAAATTTTCTGGGATGCTGTGTGTCGTTTCTAAGTAAGCAACGTCCTGGCCATTTCCAGAATATGCACTACAGTTGTTCACAATATTTCTATTCAGTACGGTGATCGAACTATTATTGAGTGCTGTGTCCCAAATCATCACATTGTCAATCATACCTTCAAAGTATGAACTGTCAGCTCGATTGACTCCAAGTTTGTACAAGTCAAAATTGTTGAATGAACCATTCGGGTAGTAGTTCGAATTAACCAATACTCCATCCAAATACTGATTCACATTTCCTGATTCATAAGATGTAACCAAGTGGCTCCATTGCTGTGGTATTACGTCACCAAATACTTTTGTTTGGTTATTGTGCAGTCTCCATTTAGCGCTATAAATTGCATGCTGGAAAGAGAGGTTAGATCCAGCATTATCACCGATTGCAAATGTAGAGGAATAGTTCGATTGATTAGTTGAGTTAGCCCATACCCATTGACTGATTGTGAAATCACCACTCCAATCATCAATATCGATTTTAGCATAGTCATCATCACCGTCAAACCACAAACAATTGCCATCTACACAGGTTTTCCAATTGCTTGCATTCATTCCATTTAGACTAAAATTCGTATCACTGCCAATCTCATCTAAGGTCGAATTACCGCTACCTTCCTCGAAATTCCATTGATGAATTAGGTTGTCTACTTGAGGAATGTAATCTCCATGTACGTAGAATGCTGAAGCGGGGATTGTTGCCTTTGTGACATTAGGTCCTTCCCAAGAGAATCTTAGTCCGTGAGGGCCACCGCCTTGGAAGAATTCAATTCTGAAATCATGTTCTCCTGCACTCAAATTTACATTTCCAGAATATTCTCTCATTCCGTGCATTCCGTAGTTTTGGATTAGACTTACTCCATTAATCCAGAGTTCTGATCCATCGTCTGTGTTCAGATAGAATGTCCAATTGCCGGATTCAGGTACGTCAATTATTCCGCTGAATCTAGCACCCCAGTTATTTTTGAATCTGTCATCTAACCCAGGATATGGGTTTCCTGATGATGAATATGCGAGATCGCTTTCAACCCTCACATGGTCAGGCTCTCTATCAATCAAATCTGGCATTTTAGATGAATCGAAACTAATCCCTTCATTATCGAAATATTCTGCGTAAATCCCTTGCAGCAAGTATCCTGTTTCTTGATTACACTGAGAAGAAATCGAGGCTTCAAATGCTCCATTTCCACCTTGTTTAGTCGAGGTTTGATAAGACCAGTTAAACGAATCTCCTGAACTTACAGATGGAGCTGATATATTCCAATGCCTAGATCCACTAGACCAACTTGAATCCAGAGTATCAAAACCACCATTTGCAAGGTAATTTTTATTCCAATTACCATCATTACTTCCCCAAGAAGCATATCCGATAACATTCGACATGTTGGTTATGAATTCAGTTTCTTCGTCAAAATAGACTGGTAAATTCATTGTTCCGTTCAGAGTAGTATTTGTGGCATACAAATCATCATTCCAGAATTTGTATCCCGAATCATTCCTATTTGTCGCTAAATCAAGGATGTGTGTTCCTCTAGAGCCGTAAGAGTTGTTTGCCTTTTCAATCAACTCTAGGGCCGTATCTACTGTGTATCCCGTTAATCTCGTTACAAGGAAAAAACCATATTCGTCTCTCGTGAATTCTTCCATCTGCTTTCCTGCCAAAGGTCCATAGTTGTGATTACTCCACATATCTTCTCCAATCTCGGAATCATACGCTCCACCTGCAAGAGAGATTTCTTGGTCGAAAGATGCTTTGTTGTTACCTCCGTTTATCCTTAAGGGGATTCCTTTGGTGGTAACGAGGTAGTTCAACTCAGTACCATTGTAGGTTGACAACATCATCTTGAAAGGGTCTAGGAAGTAAGTATTGAACTGGTTTCGATTTATGGTTTCACCAGTAGGATTTGATGAGTTGTCGAAAATGAACACTCGATCTGCACTAATATTCCTCGCTGTAACGAATGCCCAACCTATCGTTCGACTAGCTTCGGAATTATTGTTAATCAATACTGCAACATCGCTGTAATCAACTGCAGTAGATAGGTTAAATCCGCTAGGTACTGCAACAGTTCGTAAGGGAGTTTCGTTCCAGATGTCGTTTGCGACGCTGAAGCCATCAAAAATATCAGAATTAAAATCTTCATTTTCGACCTTCTGATTTGGCAAATGTATGGTACTTATTACGAAAAGCGCGACTAAGAAAAGCGCTTTTCGAGGGGGGCTCATACTTACTTGGACGGGATATTGTTCAAAGTCACTTCGGATGCTTGTATTAGCCAAAATTGTGGTTTTTTGCGCAAAATCGTCAATGTGTATATGAAGGACGGCCCCCCCTGCTCAAAACATGGTCGAGTTGTACATGGCGCGAACCTGCAAGTGGGGAATAGTTCGAGTCATCGGTGGAGACCTACATTTGCAAGAGGCAGATGTTGTAATTACACCTGCAAATAATCGCTTGTCAGGACGAGAAGGTTTGGATGCACAAATTCACAAAGCCGCTGGGGATGAATTGAGACAATTTTGCCGTGATATCAGTGTCGAGCAAAGAAAACTGAATCTTCCTCCTTGCCCTGTAACTACTAACGTAGTTTCTAAACCATATGAACTTGAAAAGCGTTTCAAGCACATCATTCATGTTGTTAGCCCAGATTGCAGAAGGCCAAATCAGGATGAAGCAAGAAGAGATTTGCTTCCAGCAGCCTACTTTAATCTCTTTGAAACACTGAAGGGAATGAAAGGTATCAAGGTAATTATGGCACCTCCTCTATCCATGGGTGTATTCTCATACCCTCACAGGGAAGGTGCTCGTTTAACTTTAGAAACACTTCTTGGAATTATGGACGGAGAAGAAGATCCTGGAATCAAGGAATACAATATCGTGGTTAAGGAAAGGAATTTCATCAATAACATGCGAACCGTATATCGTGAATCAGAAGATCAACTTCCTGGAATAGATACCACGATGGTATGAGGTGTTCAAATGGTCGATCTGCCAGCTATGGTGGCTTCGGCGATAGAGAGTGAACGCTCATCATTTACTGCTGCAGTATTACTTTCAAACAATTCCAGAACAGTCAAGAAAATTAGGGAGATACTTCCCAAAAAGTTGCGGATGGTCACACTCACTTCTTCTGCAAAGGTAAGTGAAAGTTTGAACGAATTAGGTTTCGAAGTAAAAATACTAGAAGATTCACTCTCTTCTCAAGGTTTGTCTGTATTGAATAGTTTACACGACATAATACTCCAAGGTCTAGGCGAAGGTCGTTTCACTTCTAATGATAGAATCTTGGCCATATTGGCAGAACCCATGAACGGAGTTATTGTTATCGAAGCAAGTACACTGGCTTCCAATAAATTAGCGATTATGGCAAATGAACATGAAATCGATATTGAGGTGCTGGCTAAACTGATGGAACTAGCCCGCTATATCGGCGGGCGTGGTCGTGAAGGTCATGCCGTAGGGGGTCTATTTGCGATAGGATCAGTACCTAAGCTTAGGAGATACAGTACTGCTCTTGTTCTAAATCCATTCAAGGGACATTCGGATAACAAGAGAGATGTGTCCCTCAAAAACAATCACGAAACTTTGGCGGAGTTTGCTTGGCTTGATGGAGCAATTCTGTTCAATTCAAAAGGAATCGCTAGCGATGCTGGAAGATACATCCAAGTTCCAGCAGGAATTAATCCAAAACCAGGAGAGGGAGGAAGACATCTTGCTGCTAGAGCGATTAGTCAACTCGCAGATTCAATNGCNATTTGTGTATCATCCAGTGGTGTNATTACTCTTTATTCCAAAGGTAGAGAAAGATATCGCGTTAGGCTTTCTTGATTGCATCTTCCATTGTGATTTCACCACAGGCGACCAATCTTGCAAGTTCAGTTGATATGGTTAAGCCTCCAGAACTAATTATTCTCGATTGCCTCTGAATCTCTTTGAGATCTCCTTCAGTAGGCCTCAATTCACGAATTTTGTAGACTCTATCACCGCTCATCAGTGCGATTCTAGTCGCTGCACGTAGATGCGTTTTGACCCTTGAACCNAAACTTGTTTTGTATTCGCTAACTTGTATAGTGACGANTCCTCTAAGTATCAACTGATTGATGATTCTGTCTCGAATTAAAGGTGCACCATCTCCCACCTTNACACACATTCTTTGGTGTTTAACAGCGGATGATAATCCAATAATGTGNTCACAAACTCCCTCGATATACTCCANCTGNGCGCTCCCCACAACTACGCCATCAGCCAACCAAGCAATACCNGGTCTAGGNCCAGGGTCTACGCCGAATACTAACTCGACTGCATGATCTAGTCCTTTTGAAGCTTGAATTGCTCTTTCTACAGAAATTTCTAGTGTCTCTTCAGTAGCAGGAATTTCTCCATCATGAACTTCTTCAGGAGATGTCAGTAAGATACCATCCCACCTTTCATCACCTGCAAGCATGACGAAATTACAACCTCTCCGCTTTAATTCTCTCATCAGATGAAAAGAAAGCCGGAAATCATTCGTCCTAACCGCAATCCTGCGCACATNCTACGCTAGCANCAATCACGCTTCAATATGACGCGTAAACAGCGATATCATCAAAAGCATTTGACATAGATTGTCTATCGTGGCAGGACAATATGAGAGAGAACTCCGAGCAGTTCTCGCAGGTATACCAAAAGGAGTAGACGCAGTTACTAGATCTTGTGACCCTGTTGCNAAGGCCAAAGCAAGACAGGTTTTAGACAGGCCTTTTTTGGTGGTCAGAGCAGCGGGATCTGGGATGGAAGGAAGTGGAGATTTACTTGCACTGCGTGGTGATTTATGTTTCCCGATTGAAGTAAAGACTTCAAAGAAAGCCAAATTGTATCTGTCTGGTAGGACATGGGATCAATATCAAGCGATGATATACGAAGGTCAACGTTGTGAACTGATGCCTCTTTACGCTTANAGATTGAAAGGTGTACGCGGGGACTCTTGGCGAATTTTCAGAGTAGAAGTTGGGAAATTAAGCGGAAGATTGGGAATGCTAACGAGAAGAATTCCCCCTTTGCCACTTACAAGGAACGGTAAACCATTTCTTGATTGGGAGCAGGGAATGCCTTTGCATAAATTCCTAGCATTGGTATGCAGAAAACAGGAAACATCCTCATTAAGCTACGTNGAAGATAGGAGTAAGGTNACTGAAAAGATAACAGAAGGCGAATCTGAATCGCCACAATTACTTATCACAGATATGGTGCGCCAATAAGGAATATTAGCACCATAAATAGCATCAAGGATGAGATTGTTGAAGCCTTTCTTGTGAAATGCTCAACCCATAGTGGATGCAATTTGTACAGGCCGGTTTTTTTACCTAATTTACGAACACCAGACATCATTCCATGCACGATATCCTTGAACAGATGTCCACCATCGAAAGGAATCATAGGGAATAGATTGGTTAATCCTAGCAGTATGTTAACCCAAATTAGCCAGAACAATAGATTGATCAAAAATACTAATCCGCTCAATCCAATCGTACTTGCTAGCCAACCATCTCCCGAATCAAGCATTTCTTCTTGAGCGGGATGAATTGCTACGCCTTGGTATTCAAACGGAGTAATTAGAATTTGGAGTGTATTTATTGGAACACTGATAACGTATCCTAGGGCACTGGTCTCATAATCAGGATGCGCCCAACCGGCAAGCCTGTCCACTCCAGCAGTACCGCCGGCAAGATTTTGCACACCAAGGAAAGCATCACCTCGTTCTATGTTCATCGATTCGATAACTTCTTCATCATACCCNAAGNCAAGATAATGCTCATATTTGTCTGTGAGATTTACCATTAAANTNTCAGTTGTACCGTTACTGTAGCGAACAACTTCCATCGGCACAATCTGTCCAGCAGACAATTCTTCCATCACATCTGAGAAATCTTCTCCATCAGAAATTTCAGTTCCATTGATTGATGTNATTACATCCCATGCTTCCAANCCNGCTTCATCCGCNCCTGANTCAACAATNATTTGGCTNGAGTGTACACCAGGATCTGCGGCAGTAAATTGTCCAGCAACNTGTCCAAGCACAACGATTAGAATGAATGCAGCGAATATATTGGTTGCAGGTCCTGCTGCAAACATCCTTTGCCTTTCCCGACGCGGTGAATTGACAATTTCATTGTATTCTGGTTCTGCAAATGCTCCAAGAGGGAGGGGTCCGGCCATTAGAAGGCCGAAATTACGAACTCTCATTCCATGGGCCCTTGCTTGTATTCCATGTCCGAATTCGTGTATTACTAGGCATATTACAAAGGCAATAACTCCCCACCCAAGCGGAATTATTGGACTCAATCCGGGAATTGCAACTAGCTCAGAAACAGGTCTTGCTTCTTGCTGATTACCCATTATTACAGCTGAAATTATTGCTAGGATTATTCCAAGTGCTACAATCAACATTGCTCCCCAGCATACCCACAAGGATACTTCTCCGTAGGCGCGCCAAAATTTCCTTGGTTTGGAGATTGTTTCGAGTGATTTTTTTCCTTTTGCAGTCCTTACCATCAAAACCATGCCAAAGAAAATTCTTGATGCGTTCCACTCGTCTAGTTTACCACTATTTTCCCAGTGTCTGAGGAGAATATACCATCCGATTATAGCGAGCAAAACAATTTCCCAGCCGATTGATACCGACAGGAAACCGCTTGCCATGTTTGCCCCGAATCAGTGCTCACACTTCAATGCCATGTCGCTTAGTTCTTCAATGACCTAGCACTGGCAGCGCCATGGACGCAGTGAGTCACGAAGTCAACTCATGGATTATCGAGGCTTTGGGTGAGAAGCCTCTTGAAATTTCAGTATGGGCACAAGAAGATGATTCAGTTCAACTTTTTTTGAAACTTAGCGATAGAGTTGCAATCATGATATTGTTAACTGAAGATGACGAAATCATAGAACAAGATTCCCTAATTATCCGAGAAAGTCAATGGCAACTAAACTCTATACAAACCAGAAGAATGGCAGATGGTTTTGTACGCTTCAAGCATCGTTCAAGTGAGATAATTTTAGCACCAAAGGTTAGATCTCCGGATTGGGCTTCAAGTTTGCTTGAGGGATGGCTTAGCGATATACGCGGAGAATCAGGAATTCCAAAAACAAGGCAACAACGAATCTCTACACTCATGCGAAACAGGGACAGAGTCGAAAGACTTCTAGATCAGGCTGATTTAACAGAGATTGTAGATGAAATAAGGTTCGTTGAACACAGACTGGATAGCGCAGATTACAAATTAGCAGGTTCAGATGCTGCTTACTCTTCTTCAGAAGAATAGATTTTTGCGATAACTTCCTCTCTTTCGGCTTCAATAACCTCTGGCGAATTTTTGAGGAGCCTGTTTACCATTGGATCAATCATCATCGGTAAAGCCAAGACGGCCCCAACAAAGAGAATTAGATACATGAAAGATTGTCCAGGGACTTGACTAACTCCCGGCGAATCTCCTCCGCTGACCATTAATTTTACAGTTCCTAGCCACGGAATCTCTGCTCCTGAGATTCCTATGACCCAATCTTCCTGCACGGGTCTAATCATTCCACTATGGATTGACATCAGGCCATTTGTTGAATATTTACCAACAGCTTGGTCGTCATCACAATTGTTGTTGTCTCCCAGAGTGATGTACCCCGGGCTCATTGGAGTGTAGTTCTCAACGCTATACCATTTTGAATCCTCATGTCCCACCACTTCGCTACACTCGTATTCTCCAGCGCTGTTTCCATCAAGTACAAGATTGATTTTAGTGACTCTAATTTGATCTGAACCTGGGACAGACCACGAAGTAACACAAGCATCTTTCCAAAATACACCTACTTCACATTGGCTTTCGTTGTTAGTTGGTACAGTATCTCCCACTACAACCTCGAACAAAGCACGATGAATAATGGGGGTGCTGTCGGTTTCCCCATTTCTCTCGAAAATTATTACGTCGCCTTCCATTCCTAGTGATTCGTATTCATAATAATCAGATGACGGATCTGTCGCTTCAACAAAAGTGATTATTCTTTTGTTATCCGGTGAATGAACCAATACTAGGTCCCCTGCATCAATAGTCCCAACTTCTCCATCGGAATCATGCTGCATAGAGTTTGATTCTACTACAACAAGCGGTGGCATAGAGCCTGTGTGCGCCCACATTGCGAGCACAAGTAATGCAATCATTCCCGCCGCCAAAACAAGTTCGCGGGTGAGAGTGCGCACCGGATCAGATTCGCTCATTGCAACTACCCAGTAATCAGCGCTTCTTCAATCCCTTCTCTTGTAGGAAGGAATTCCATGCATCTAGATGGCCTCCTCCAAGTAGTCGAGCGGCTTCATCACCGTCTGCTTTCGACTTTCTAATTTCAGAGAGAGACTTGTTTGCCATAATTGCGTCAAGTGTTTTTGCATTCGAACTAAGGTTAAGGAATGCAGGTGCTGAAACCGCAAGACCAATCGCTCCAATAACAATCAATACAATTGAAGCGCCGGTGTAATCGGAGAAATCAGCATTATCTTGTAAAAACAAAAGCTGGGCGCCTGACATGGCGGTCAGTAGGCCGAATGCAAATGTTGCAGTTCCTGAAATTCGTAGTTGGTTTCCGTACTGATTTTCCCACCATCCCATGTGTCTCGCCTATTTGGCGAAAGGTAGCCTTCTTATTCGATTTTCCTATTTGTGAAAGTGACTTGACGGAGCATTGTTCAAATGTGATGAACCCGCGTGGGCCGAAGGCCCATAGGGTGAAGAGGCGAGATTCAGATGAAAAAATCACTATTCTTATGCACAATTTTCCTCGTCTCATTATTCTCTCCAGTGGCACTTGCTGGGGTAACAGAAACTCAGTTCCAAGACGGCTCCACATCCTACACTCACACTTTCACAGGCACTGGTGATGGATTTGCAGGCAACCTTTCATTCCCATACGGGGCGGAAGTCACAGCTGCATCATTCGATATTTCAGGAGAGTCATCTTCAACCAATTGGGCTAATTTGACCACAGATTCTGATTTTGGTGGTTCCGGTACAGGTTCATGGAGTGGGGCCCCTCCAGGGTTTGGATATGGTTACAGAACTAGCCTCGATGTTAATAATGACCAGGTACAACTCACCGGAACACCAACTGATGATGTCAACGGTATGGATAGGTCTACAGAAGCAACCTCTACTGGTACAATCAACAATACTGGTGGATTCGCAGCAAATGGTGACCAAGGATTCATTGGTTCAACCAAGCCACTATCAGCTCTAAGCCTAACCGGTTCATCTTCCAGTTATCGAGGATTTATCGTCGCGCATGGTGATGAATATCACTCAGCAACATACACCTCCACATACCCATCAAGCACGCCTGTTATCAAGCGTTATAATTCTACAACTGGTGCTTATATTGGTTCAGCGAGCATTTCATTTGGCAGCCAATGCAGTACTACCGCAATGTACTATGCTTACGATGCAACAAGTGATGGTAATGGAACTGCTTGGACAGTTTCTTACAGCTACCGCCTCATCGTGAAGTGGACAATTTCAAGCACAGGAGCTTGGACATGTGTACAAAGTTACAACAGTCCTGCAACAAATTTGTATCCATCAGGAGTGGATATCGATGAGGATACAGGCAAGATGTTTGTGTTATACTATCAATCCTCATTCCCTAATTATAACAGATATTTGTATGAAGTAGATCCAACAAATCCGACCAGAATCAATGGAAGTTGGCTCTTAGGAACTCGTGAAGAATTGGGTTCAACAAGCACTCAACCTGGCGGTTTAGTAGTTGATTTACCAAAGATTGTAAGCAATGAATATTACCGAAGTGAAGGATATCACAACCATTTCACAATGGATGGGATATTTGTTGAGAGAAATGGGAAAATCAAAATTTCTGGCGGCGGGCATTACGGAATGGATCAACTTGGAGACAACTCGATTGGTTATCAGTGCCATTACTCATCATATTGCTCTGGTAAAACCAACAAAATTCAACGCATGGGGTCTGGTGTAATTTATGATTCGAGATCAGTATCCACTTCATCATCAGTCGTAACAAGTTACACAAACACGATTTCAAGAAGCGTGACAGAACTTACAGTGTCTGCATTAGTTGGCTATATTCCAAGTAACACTTCGATTGAGTTAGAAGTTTCAAATGATGGTGGAACTACATGGTTAAGTGGTGTGTTCAATCAAAAATTGACTTTCCCCTCAGCGGGCTCAAGCATAGTTTGGAAAGCCTACCTGAATGGGACATCAACCGAAACTCCTGTTCTTGATTTTGTAAGTCTTTCTTACACTGCAAATTATCTAACTAGTGGTTACATGTATCTCCGTTCTTCAGGAATTTATAGTTCCACTACTGGCCCAGTGGCAATTACAAGTTGGTGGAATGCATCAACTCCATCTGGAACAAGTATAACTGTCGAAATTAGAGATAGTGGTTCTACAAAAACGGTATCAAATAGCGGAGATACAACGCAGTTGACTTGGACGAGTTCATATCTCTACATCTATGTAAGACTATATTCATCAGGTTCTGATACTCCTACAATAGAAGACCTCAACTTTGCAATGTATACCAATGCTCCAGAAAGAGTGGGTATTGACATCGGTGGCGATGGTTCAGACGAATGGGAAAGTCAGGGTATTTTGTTCGGGACTACTACTCAAGGAGGCATCAATTTTGTCAATGAATTTAACAAATTGATTCCCGATACTGGAGCAGGAACCGCAATTATTCCAGTCCACGTTACTTCTGAGTCTGCAGGGATTGTCACTCTTGAAAGATTCAGTGTAACATATTCAATCAATACTGTAAATTTGGATATTACAATTCCAGAAGGAGAGATTCTTCACGAGAGAACCGAGCCTTATGAGGTTGTTACTAGGCACATTGTCGGAGACGGTGCTACAAATTACATCCAGTCAGCTGAATTACAATTCATAGCCACTCCAGCAGCAAGTGCTCCGATACTTGAATGGCAAGACGGGGATATTTTCCCCTCTCCTAACGATCCTGATGATTGGATTGAAATCGATCAATCTTCATGGTCAGTTGAAAATAATGGGATTCTTGAAATTCATTGGAAGTTCTATGTTACATCCAACTTCCCTGACCAAGATAATGTTCGATTTAGAACAAGTTGTACAGATACATCTGGTTCTGGGGGAGCAACTACTCCTGCGCCTTTATCTAGCGAAACTGGATTAAGAGTAAACAACTCATTTGGTCTAGGTTGGATGAAAGTCAGAGATAATGATGGCGAGGTCACATCTGACGATGTTGAAGATGGAAGCTGGGTTGCTGCAGGTGAAACATTGTACTTCCAAGGCGCAATGTGGTTCGCAGATTCTACAGACGCTCCAAAGGATAGTGCATTCGACATAAGAATCGCTCAGAATGGCTTTGTCAACTCAAACTGGAGAGACACCTCTAACGTGAATGGCTCATTCTTTATCTCAATTCAAATGCCTGATATCGATGTTGAGAGCGGATTGACCTATGAAGTTCAAACCTACAACGAAAGAGACGCTTCCATGGTATTGACCTCAAATTCAGATTGGTTTAGAACATACAAGGTTGATGCAACGCACCCTGAAGCAATGATGACATCTCCAGAAGATGATGCATATGAAGCGGCTGATGAAACTCAGAAGGTCAGTATTTCTGTCGCAGATGCAGTTGGTAGCCCTACAGAATTAACCCTCTATTATTGGGTTGAAGCAGACCACGACCTAAACAGAAATGGTGAAGCAGACCCAACAGAATATGCACACAAAGTAGTATCCAATCAAACAAATGCTGGTTACAAATTGTTTACAACTACAATCGACCACTCTAGGAATCCAAATATGGGCCGTGTTTCTTACTATTGGGATGGAGGAGATAATGCAGGAAACCCTCTACATTACTCTACAATTATTGATGAGGAAGAATACAGTTGGGAAAGCGGTCCTGGATTTGATTCAGACGATGCAACTTTCAGAACCAGAAAGGACTCGAGTGCTATTTTCACTGGTCTTGATTGGGTAGGACACAGCGATGGAGCCCCAATCTTTGCAGGTACTGAACAAACAATATCTCTGGGTCTGATCGATGCTAATACTGCTATTGATTTCGAATATATCGATTTAGTATTCGATTTCGAAGGACCAGACAGTGAAGTCGACCAGCAGAGAGTTTCATATTACGGAATTACTGACATGTTTGCTAGTAACTCAGATTACATCGATCTAGCATCATCATCTAGCATGGTACAAACAACAAATGATTCTGGTATGCCTCTAATTTTACTTGATTTCCACTTCACAATGGATTGGAATTGGCCAGATGAAGATATTTCAGACCTTGCTCTAGAATACAAGGAAAGAGGATCAGACTTCCCTACTAGGCATATCATTTCAGAGCATACATTCACAGTAGAGAATGATTTGGTATTGGATGCATCTTCCTTCTTGGTAGAGGATATTAGCGAGCCAAGAACAGGAATTGTTGCAGATGGTAGCAGAGTAAGAAATGATGACAGACTGGAATTTACTGGTAGAGTTATTTACGAAGGAAGTAATGTTCCCGCTCCAAATGATGCATCTATCGCAATCGAAGTATTCGATGGACAAAGCGTTTGGTCAGACGGTTCAATCGCTTCAGATGGCGGTTACTCAGTGGAGGTTCCACTTTCACATGCAGAAACCCTTCGTTCATCTCCGACTAGGACTTGTTTGATTTCCATTACTGGAATTCCAGGAACAGGAGAAGATATGACGGGTCAAACCGTTTCTACCACTCTAAGAGTTGTAGTCGACGACACTGCTCCTAGAGTAGTTAGTAGAGCAGAACCTCTGAATGTAATAGATATCTCAGCAAATACCGATTTGACAAAGGTACCAGTGCAATTCCACGGAACAGAAGATGCTGATATGACTGGTTCAGAACAGATTGTTCATTGGGTAATGCGTGATTCTAGTCGGACATTGACATTAGGTGCTGGCCAATCTGTACTTGGAATGCAACAAGATGGCCAGAGTGTAATTTGGACTGGGACGGTAGATTTGACCGATGGTGATAGAATTACTCTTAGAGAAGGCGATTGGGTAGGTTTCTACTTAACAGGATATGACTCTGCAGGAAATGAATTCCCTGTAGTTTCTAATTCCGAGGCTAGCCCTATTGCGGAGATCGCTGCAGATGACACAGATTTTGAGAGGCAATGGATCCGATTGGGTGCAATTGGCCCTCAATTGAAGATTAGCTCAATTACACTGTCCGACGACCATGTAGCTCCTGGACAGGAAGTTGAAATCACCGCAGACGTCATGAATGTGGGTGGAGAAACAAACTTCCAATTCAAAGTTGCATTCTATGCTGGTGACGCAATCGTACCTTTCGAAACCGTGACACTGAATAACATCGGCGCGAACCAAAACATTCCAGTAAGCGCTAAGTGGAATGCAAAGGAAGGGATTGAGAGAATTCGAGTAGTTGTAGATCCAGATGACGTAATTGTCGAGGTTAATGATGAGGATAACTCAGCAGAACATAAGGTCGAAATTGTCTATGTTTCATACATGGGATGGTTTGATTCAATCCGTGAACAACCACTGATCTGGTTATTCTCGATTCTATCACTAATTGTCCTAGTCGCTATCGGAATAACTGCTAATAGGACGGCCATTACTCACGGTGAAGATTCAATTTACGAAGAGGAATGGGAAGAAGAAGACGAGTGGGAAGAAGACGATGACGAAGACGATGATGACGACGACGATTATGATGAGGATTATTGAACCTCAAATCGTTGCCCTATTGAACCAGTGACTTCGCCCCGCAAACATGGCAGAAGGTGTCTTCTCGAAACTCGCAGAGAGTTTGCAGAAGGCTCTCGATGAAAAAGGATGGACACCTACTCCAGTCCAGCAAGTTACTCAAGATGAAATTTCATCAGGTGGAGATAGGTTAATTGTCGCACCAACTGGATCTGGAAAAACCATGGCGGCTATGCTTCCACTTCTAGACAGATGTCTAAGTGAAGGTTGGCAAGGAATGTCAATTCTGTATATTACACCATTACGTGCATTGAATAGAGATGTTGATAGAAGGCTAGAGGAGATTACTACAGCAGTTGGTTTACGACTCGGTCTGAGACACGGTGACACCACTCAATCAGAGAGAACCAAGCAGGTTAGAAAACCGCCAAATGTGATGATTACTACGCCAGAAACATTCCAAATAATGTTTACAGGTTCCAAACTTCGTGAGTTACTAAAATCGGTTCAAGCAGTTGTAATCGACGAACTTCACGATATGGCAGATGGCGAGAGAGGTTGGCAATTGTCGGTTGGGATCTCTAGATTGGAATCTTTTATCGGCAGAGAGGTCCAAAAAATAGGTCTCTCGGCAACTGTAGGAAATCCAAAACAAGTAGCAAAATGGCTTTCAAAGAAAGCAGAATCGATTGTTGCTATAGCCCCGCGCGGAACCGAGTTATCAGTTGATGCAGTAATTCAAATGCCTGAGGACGAAATCGGTTCGCTTGAATTAGCAATTTCTCCGAGAGCTCATGCCACGCTCAGAGGATTAGCGGACATTATCGCAAACAAAAGTCCGTGTCTTATATTCGTAAATTCGAGAAATAGTGCAGAAACAGTATCGCAGCGATTAACTGCTATCGCTCCAGATTTGTCGATAGGGGTTCATCATGGTTCTTTGGCAAAAGAAACGAGAACAAAAATGGAAAATGATCTTCGAGAAGGAAATTTGCAAGGGCTTGTTTGTACATCAAGCCTAGAACTTGGAATTGATGTGGGTAGCGTGAATCACATTGTCCAAATCCGCTCTCCACGTTCTGTAGACCGTATGTTGCAAAGAGTTGGGAGAGCCGACCACAGACTTGGCGGTATCGGACGTGGTCATTTACTATCTTGGGAGAGTGATGATTTATTCGAATCGGCGGTTATTGCTAGAAAAGCGGTAGCTGGTGAAATCGAGCCGGTAGAATGGAGGGACAGACCATTGTCTGTTGCTGCAAATCAAATTGTAATGATGATTCACAGTCACGGCGCCCTTTCTTTTGATGAGGTAACCAAGGCCATTTCAGGTGCCTGTCAGTTTGAAGGTTGGACTGTTGAAGATACGATTTCGATTGGTAAAGTCCTTGCAGATAGGTGGGTGATTAGGTGTGTAGATGAGCCATCTGATGTACCTTGGTACAGGTGGCCACATGATGTTTGGAAAGAATTAGAAAAGAATACTAAAAAATCTCTTCCTGAACAACCCAAATTAGCCTATGATGAGGAACCTAGCGAAGAAATGACAAAATTATCCTTTGAAATTCCACCAAGATTCGCCAAAGGATGGCTGAGTCGTTCTGGCAGAACACGTGAATGGGTTAGTAAACATCTCTCGATGATACCAGATAAGCAATCTTATCGAGTTAGAGATGCTGTTACTCGTCAGCCTTTGGGAAATGTGGATGAAGCATTTGTTTTATCTCTAAATGATGGGGGTGAAGACCAGGATGGTTCTCAAAGAAGGTTCGTTATGGCCGGTAGAACCTGGATTGTTGTAGATGCAGACCCAGAACGAAATGAACTCTTGGTAGCCCCAGTCTCTGATCAAGGACATGCTCCACAGTGGGTTGGAGAATTGCCACCTACGCCTGCAGAAGTCGCCAGAGAATCTGGCCGATTGCGTAGATTATTTGCTATTGATTTAGGATTGATGAAGGATGAAGAAGTCAACCAAATAGATCCAGCAGGGTTACTTATGGGCAGTTCTACAATCGATGAATACCCACTCAATGGAGAGGCGAAAGGAATCCTGGCAGATATCGTTAGCACTCATTTTTCATCAGCACAAATGATACCGAGTGACAGACTCATTACCATTGAAGAAAGAAGCGATGCATTAGTGATTAATTCTTGTCAAGGTAACAGAATTAACGAAGCATTAGGTCACTATCTGTTAGCAATGGCTAGCACTCGCTCAGGTAAATGGGGCCGGTTGATAGTCGAACCTTGTCGGATTTCATTACAAGTGGGAGGGGTGACGCCTCGTGAAATCATTGAATGGTTATCCGAAACACCAGCTGAAGCATTGGAAGGTGTACTTTCAGTAACCTTGCCCAATTCTAGAGAGGTTAGATGGAGATTTGCTCAAATAGCCAAAATTTTTGGAATTTTACGGCATGGAGTGGACCCAAGAAAAATCAACATCCAGGCATTGCTGAAAAAATACAGAGGTACTCCAGTAATGAATGAAGTGCTGTCAAAACTTTTCCATGAAAGAATGGATGTTCTTGGAGCCAGTGATATAATGCGAGCGATACAATCAGGATTAATTGGATTAGAAGTTTCAGCAATGGGGCCGCTAGGAATTTCCAGTCGTTCGGAGAAAGATTTGCTTCTTCCTAATTTTGATAATCAGCAAGTCAGAGCTAGACTTGAAGGCCGTCTAATGAATGAAAGAGCGGTTTTGTGCTGCCTTAGGTGTCACGCAGTAAGGCGATTTAGGGTTGCTAGGTATCCCGAAATATCTGATTCCAAAACCTGTTTGAAATGTAAAGGCCAGATGCTTGCATGTGCTCGCGAAGGTCTTGAAAAGCAACTTCTTGAATGGGTGAAGTCAGATGATGAAAAGATTAGTGATCGTATGATGAAAAATGCGCAAGCAGTTGCCAATAGGGGTATGGATGCAATTCTTGCTCTTATGGGCAGAGGTATCGGAGAAGCGACATGTCAGAGAATTATGCGTAAAGTTCAGCGCGGGGACAAAGAAGGTTTGTTAGAAGCAATACATATCGCTGAAATCGAATATGCAAGAACTCGAAGATTTTGGGGTTAATCAGTTTCAAGTTCCATTAAGTTAACACGCTCAACAGCCTCTACAACGTCTCCTTCCTCCCACCAATCTACAGCGATAAATGTCGGCCTCTTGCCATGCATTTCAATGCATTCAATCGCTCTTTCAACCATGAAGTCAACATCATTTGCTTCACCTGCACGATTTGGATCTGACAGTCCGGCTTGATTCTTTAACCAATTATTCATATGGAATACAGGTTGATTTACATCACCTCTTAATTTTTCACAATCCATCGAAGATGTATCGTCATCTGCATAATTTGTGGTCCAGCTATGAGTTAGGAAATCATGGAAGTAAGGGTGCGAGGAATCACCGGATTGTTCCCAAAATACAACAAGTCTCTTGTTCATGTTAATCATTTCAATCAAGGTGGGCCATTCAGAATTCATATCATGGATGTACATCATTTCGGATAATCCTACATCATCGAATATCTCTTTCAAATGATCTGGCTCGACATAGTTTTCAATGAGCAGTGTAACCACATCTCTATCTTCACTATTCATTTCAGATTCCAATTTATTTAACCAAGCCCAAGGGTCTACTGCGCCGTAGGTGCAAGGGCTGAAACCTCTATCTGAATCCCCGTGACAAAATCTGACATTTGAGAGACTTTGTTCGGCAGTTGTCAAATAATGTGTATCTAGCATGAATGCCCTCATTCCAGCATTCCATTGTGGTTGGAATCCTGTACGATGATTACTAGCTGGATACCAGATATTATCTTCATGGGTAGAATACGAATTGTGAGTTTCTGGGAATGTTACATCGTCATAACTTCTGTGGCACAAAATTACCAAACCATTGCAAGGTATGGTTTCCATGTATTCACATGAGCCATCATCTTGTGTTGCATTAGAGTCATAATTCATCGCATCAGAATCAGTACATCCCAATACAGGTTCAGGTTCTGGCTCATCGTACTGACAAGACCCGTCATCCTCATTTGCTTCAGAATTGTAATTCTTAGCATCAGGATCAGTACATCCTAAAATCGGCTCTTCCTCAGATATTTCTTCTGGTTCGTTCAGAGGCGACCTACTCGGCTCGTAAGTGCAACCAGGAGAGAGTAGAATGACCAAGGACATCAGTATTACATGTCCTCGCATGAAAGATAACTCGCAAACTCTCCATTTTAACGCACCGGTATTGCGTTTAGATTAAACTGAGTTAACAACTAAATCTTGCGAACTACAACTCCGGCTTCTTTGAACATAGCAGTCGAGGTGTTGAAATCATCAATCCATCTATCAGGAATCTCGATTTCATCGTTGTAAATTACTTCTTTAATTCCAGCCTGTATCAATGACCTTGCACAACGTGAACAGGGAGGCCAAGTCACGTAAGCAACACTGCCTTTGAGTGAAACGCCAATTCTTGCTGCGTGCATAATCGCGTTTTCCTCTGCATGACAAATTAGTGGGTACTTCAAATTCCGGTCATTCAATCGCTCTTCATCATCATCAATTCCTCTAGGGAAACCGTTGAAGCCAGTAGAGCGGATTTCACGATCTTCTCCGACAATGACACAACCTACTTTGGTCGATGGGTCTTTACTCCATTGGGCAATATGATTGGCTAATTCGATAAACCGGTGGTCCCATTTGTTAGACATCTCCTCGCCCCAAGTGAACTGACAAACTCCACATTCAAGAAACTATGTCGGCATTTATTCCCAAGTATGAAAGGATATTTCCGCACAGATACAATGAGCCAGTTACAACTATCAATTCGGTTTCTTCCTCAAAAGATTCGATTGCAATAGACGGACTTTCGATGTGTGTAACACCGGTTAATGGTTTTTCAACGCCCGGATATCGGCCGTTTTGAGGCTCAGTTGTAATTATCTCCACAGGGGGGAATTTTCTGATTAAATCGATTATAGGGGATAGAAAATCATCCATATTTTGTTGCGGAGATGTGCCTAGTAGAAGAGACCATTTTTTAGGTAGTATTGCAGCGATTTCGGGGATTGCTCTAGCCATTCCACTAGGATTATGAGCGGCTTCTAGGAGGTAATTTTGTTCTCCTTGAATCAATTGCATTCTAGCTGGCCATGATATCGGTCTTCTCACAAACGAGTATCCAATCATTCTACAGAGCATTTCGGCTAAATCACCGGCTTCATCCATGAAAGTTGATTTTTCAGGATTGTAGAATCTTGCGCTAATNGCTTCTTCACGCATTGCATTGCGTACTTTTGCACTACCTGGGTCTCTAATCAACATAGGAACTCCAGATCTCCAAATNGCNGCCTTCTCTTTAGCAACCTTTTCGATTGTATCTCCNAGTATGTCGCTGTGTTCTAGACTGATTGAAGTGACTAGNCATCCAACAACATCTGCTGTNCGAGTCGCGTCTAATCGACCTCCNAGGCCNGTTTCTAGAATCATTATCCTTACCCCTGCGTCNTTGCAAGCAATCAAAGACACAAGGTATGTTATTTCAAAAAAAGTCAAATCATGACCTAAATCCTTCACGCGTTCTAGAGCATTGTCAAATTCTTCAGATGAAATTGATTTCCCATCAACTCTGACTCTCTCTTCAATTTGAATCAAATGTGGTGAAGAGAACAAACCAACCTTGTATCCAGCTCGCACTAGGCCAGCAACAAGATGNGCACAAGCGCTTCCCTTGCCATTTGAACCAGCAACATGGATACAATCCATGCTTTTATCTGGTCGGCCAAGGGCTTCTAGTGCAGCGTTTACTCTGTCTAGGCCAAGGGACATTCCCTTGTTTTTCGAAGCTTTCAACCACTCCCTTGGACTACTTTCTTTCATTGGCCCCGTAGGGGCCAGTATATCCAATGATTAGAAAACCACCCTTGTTCTCGGTAAGAAGCATGGGAGAGTCCGAATCTACCGACCACGTAAAGCGCGTCGAGCGTGAATTGGCCAAAGAGGACAGCCTTCTAGCCAATATGATCGAACAAGCCCCGGGTATGATTGGCATGGCATTGATGTTCATTGTCACAATTGTTTTGGGAATTTGGCTACAACCTTGGTTTGATGCCGCTGGATTACAAGCATTTGGCGAATCAGGTTCAACTGAAGTTCGATGGATTGCTCTCGAATTAGTGGCCATATTTGCTTTCACATTCATGATTTTATGGCTGGCGAAGAACCATTTGCAACATTTCATCAAATACGGNATTCTATTTGTTTTGTTCTTGGCATTATGCTACACAACAGTTCCAGGAGCACATATTTTGCTTGTTCCAGAAGTAGAGACAGAAGCATTTGAATTTACAGAATCTGAAGACATACAAGAAGAATTATTCGCTGTAAATTCAGATGGAACAATGATTACTCACAAAACAGTTTATGGTGACAATGTGTCAAATCATACTATGAAAGTTTCAAAAAGGTCTCTAAACACTTCGCTAGAATGGTCAACGTCTCTGGAATCATTCCCAGGTAGTCCAGATATATTTGCTGTTGCAGAAGGCGAATTTGGATACACGGTAAACAATGATGCCTGGATTTGGACTTTGAACAAAGAAGACGGGTCAGTAATGAGTAAATATGCCTGCTTTGATGTTGATACTTGGAATGGAAGCTTACAACTTTCATTGAATCAAGATATAGGCCCATGTGTTTCTGCCCTTGAAGTGATTGAAGATCCAGATGCTGAAACTGGTGAGCCGAAAGGAGCAGTATACGTACTTACATTAAAGAACACCATAGTTCGATTAAATACATTCGAAGGGGAACTTGTCGAATCCAATTACACAAATGACACTGAACTACACAGGAAGGCTGCTGAATGGATTTATCCGCCAATTGATATGAATGGAAAAGCTCTCATGAACCGTCAATATGATTCTGAAACATGGTTAATTGGAACAGCCAGCGGAGTCGTTATGATTGAACTTGAGGAAACAGCAGGTAGTTATGGTGGCGGGAGTATTGCTCCTCCTGAGTGGTACGATGAAGCTTCGCTTGAGTGGCTATACGTTTCCGAAGCAAACAACCCGATTTCTGCACTAAATGTAGTCTCTAGCCCATGGGGCGATGATGAAATTCTTGCCATGGTAGGACACGAAGATGGTGAAATTGACGCCTGGGTTATGGATTCTAACAAGGATGGAAACTTAACAGAAGAAAAGCGCTTCAAAGGTGGAGATTCTTTTACTGGGCCAATCGTCTTTATCGCTAGTTATGATATTGATAGGGAAAATGGTGATGAAGTCTGGATCGCAGA
>NZGQ01000042.1:24-14295 GCA_002689565.1 Methanobacteriota archaeon
AAGGGNGGGGTTGTTCGCCCATTAAANGGGATCGTGAGATGGGTTTAGACCGTCGTGAGACAGGTTTGTTGCTTGGTGGTNGAATCGTGTNNNGTGTCTGATGGAAGNGGNCCTTNAGTACGAGAGGAACGAGGGCTNGGGGCCACTAGTTTACCAGTTGTCTGACAAGGCAATGCTGGGTAGCCACGCCCTGACGGATAAGAGCTGAAAGCATCTAAGCTCGAAGCCACCCCAAAAACGAGACACATATTCATTACTCGTAGAAGACGAGATTGATAGACTGCGGATGTAAGTACGAAGCTTCGGCGACGTATTCAGTCCAGCAGCACTAATAATGATGCAACTACTTTTCGTGTATGCACCGCACTAGCGAGTGCCCTTCATTCATAAGTTCATGCCAATTTAAGAAGCGATCCAAACGCTGGATCGTATCCACTTCCGATTCGAAGGAAGATGGGTGCACGGTCATAGCGGTGGTGTTTACCCGGTCCCATCCCGAACCCGGAAGTCAAGCCCACCTGCGTCAGTTCCGGTACTGTGGTGCGAGAGCCCACGGGAATGTCTGTCACTGTGCCCCTCTTTCTTCCCTCGGAAGAATCCCCGCAGTCGCCTAGCGACGAATCGGCCGTGTTCCGCAATGAGCGGAATACGGCCTTTTCCAATTTTTACAACTTTAAGTTCCGAAGGAACCATGAACCCAAGTCATTAGAACAAGGTGAAAGCACATGCCAATAACAACCAGTGACATGCTTGGTTCAGATCAAGTAGGAATCTATCTTGCTGTATGCGGCAACGTNGTTTTCCATCCTCATGAACTAAATGAAGAAGCTCTTAATCGAATTGATGAGTACCTTGGTTTGGAACGTCATCCTCTAACAATNGGGGGNTCTACTTTGGTAGGTGCCCTTGTTACTGGCAACTCAAAAGGTCTTGCAGTTGCAGATATTGCTACTGAAGCAGATATTGATACATTGACTTCATTTGGCGATGTAGTTGTAATGGAGGGCGGTGTAAATACTGCAGGAAATCTGTTATTATGCAATGAAAATGGAGTAATAGCATCTCCTGCCATTCCCGAAGAGGGTGTAGAGATAATATCAGAAGTGTTTGGGGTACCAGTTGGAGTCTCATCTATTGCAGGAGAAGATGTAGTTGGTTCTCTNGGTGTCACTAATGATCATGGTGTTTTACTTCACCCTGATGTCATGCCAGATGAAGTACTTNTGATTGAGGAAGTGCTAGGTGTCTCACCAATGGTNGGGACAGTAGCATTTGGTTCACCTTATGTCGGGGCGGGTTTAGCAGCCTCGAATAATGGCGCAATAGCAGGTAGGGAAACCACTGGCCCAGAGTTGAATCGTGTTGAAGATGCACTCGGTTTGATTTGAATTACCAGTCATAATGTTGAAAGACGTCATGCGCAGGCAGACTACTCATGGGAGAATGTCTCTACGCTGGCAAAGTGAAAGAAGTCTGGTCTACTGATGANCCAGACATTCTAGAATTTCGATATACTAACCAAATTTCTGTCTTCGATCAGATAATACCATCATTGATTCCTCGTAAAGGGGAATCTTTGAACAGGACAACAACTCATTGGTTTGAACTTGTTGAAAAAGAAGGTATTTGTCGAACTCACGTAGTTGAGCGAAACGCTCCTGATCGCTGTTTAGTGCGCAGAGTCGATATTTTCCGTGAACCTGGAACCACTCCTCGAGATGGAGAATGGGTATTTGTTCCTCTGGAGATAGTTTGCCGTCACTACTTGGCAGGTTCAGGTTGGAGGCGTTACAAGAGGGGCGAATTAACAGCCGAAGAATTAGGTTTTGAAGCAGGAACAGTACTCGAAGAAGGCGTCAAGTTACCAACTCCTTGTGTAGAAGTAACTACAAAATTTGAAGCATATGATAGATTAATCGANAGAGAAGAAGCTCTAGAGATTGCAAATTGTACCGGTGAAGAGTTGGATTCATTGATTGAGGTTGTCCTCAAGGTCGATGCCTTGATTGAGCGTGAAGCGCTAAAGAGAGGTTTAATTCACGTTGATGGTAAGAAGGAATTTGCACTTGGACCTGGAAGAGTACCTGTACTNGTGGATTCATTTGGCACCCTTGATGANGATCGATGGTGGGATGCTGATGAGTATGCAAAAGGAAACATCGTCCAATTGTCCAAGGAATTTGTAAGACAACATTACATTGGTACTGGNCACCAAGAAGAATTGCGTTTAGCCAGAGAATCAGGAGCACAAGACCCACCTATTCCTGCTCTTCCTNAACAGGTAATTGATGACACAGCAGACCTTTATTCCTCAATGTATGAGCGTTTGACAGGCGTAGAATTCTGATTAGTTGTGGACTCNNAATACGATTCCACAATCTCGCTTTTCAGCAGCTCTNAGTAGTGCTACAAGGTGCTTTGCAGCATCATGACATCCTCCATCTAGAGGTTCATCAGCTGCTGGCATCCAACATTTGGAGGTAAGACATTTCCTGAGTTTAGTGGTTTCACTGTAACTCAACCATCCCCGCATTTCAAGNCTGCCAACTCCTTTTTCGATGCTTGTTCCACTCAAGCCAGTTGCGAGTTTTTCTAATAACTCAGATAGTTCCTCGAGAGTTTTTGTGTCTCTTCTAGAATCTCGAATCCAATCTCTAAGATAAGTCATAGGGCTACCATCGCCAAATGGGAACCTACCAAATCTTTCCTTTGAAATTCCTGCCTCGAGTGGCATAGGCTGTCCAATTTGTGATAANTTAACGCATGATAAGAAGAATAAATTCGCATCATCCCAAGAAATCGAGTCCCTTTCTGTGGGTGTTTCAACACCTTGGGACATAAGTCGACTTTCCAGTTCTTCATCTTCTTGTACAACTTTCGCCCAATCACCGCCAGTCAATGCTTTNTGAACTGGNGCNAGTCGTGATGAGACCATCGGATCGATGGTNAGGAAAGGAGTCGTAGACTCTAGNGCTTCCTCCATGTTTTAGGCGGAGTGATTCTCATGGATGAAGTCAACGGTCCTTCATGAAGGAATCAAGTCGCTTTGAAAGTTCTTCTTTTGAGTTGTCTCTCGACCCTGGTTCCGAATCCATTTCCCTTCGTAGAGCGGATAATCTACCACTTGCTGTTGAATCATCAATGTCGATTACCTCTTCCTCTGGCTCGACTACAATTTCTTCAACTTGTTCAGGTTCTTCTTCCACAACAGGTTCTACATTTACATCTTCGCCTTCGCCTAATGATATGTCATCCAAACTCAAATCATCTTGGACAATCTGAATATCAGATGTGGATTCGGGTTTTGGAGTTTGTTTCTCAATTTCAGGTGTTTCTTTCTCTAAACTACGCCTCTCTGGCTTTTGGAAATTTAGAATACCTGCAAAGAATGCTATGACTAACAAGGCCANAGCNATTCCAATAGTCCAATACAAATCGTCTGATTCATATGTTACCAATGGAAGATTACTGGCGAATACAGTCTTAGTATTATCACTTGGAGTATCATCAACATCCCATGGTGCCAAACATGAAACTGTTGCAGAAACTTCTGCGCCATCTCCCATTTCTGAGGGTCGATCGATTGTTACGCTAGGGGCATACTTGCTACCGTAGATGTCAANNGCAACCGATTGTTTCCAGTCACCATCTACTACTTCTACGTCCAATTTACAAACTGAACCTTCCATTATTTGGTAACCTTCTCGGTCGATTCCTATTTCAACATAGTTTTCGTCTATGCTCATAGATGCAACTGCGATNTTCCAGCCGTTTTGTCTGACAATGTGANTTGAATCCTTGGANTATAGTTCTAAACCATTGGAATCAACAATTAANACTTCTACTGAAACTGTNCCTGGTTTAGGGTCCCATGANCTCACAGTTAGGTTTACAGTCGTATTATCATCTGGACTCAAACGAATAATTGCACTGTCAAGAATTTCACCTTCACTAGTCCTCAACCATGCGTTTGCTACAAGTGGNTGATCTGTGTTTGCAGTTATCAAACAACTCGTCCAAGTAGTAGATGTCGAACCAATTCCAAGATTGTCAAGGTTACCATATGCGTTGTTACAATCTGCTGAATGTATTGGNGAAGGTATCCCAACTAGGTGAATTGACATTCCATTGTGTGTGGTATTTGACCTTCCATTTGGAAGAGGNACTAATGCTGTCTCTATTCCTGATGTTGAAGANTCAGTAGTAATCGANACTTTNTCCCCNGTTCTTCCNGTATGTACCGGGCTAGATATCAGAACNGTTTCACTTTGGTTGATGGTAATTGGATGTAGAATCACTCCAAGAATTGGGTGGACAAGTTCGATGTCTAGCAAAATATTGTTCCCATTCCAATTTTGTGATGGCTCTAACTGCAGAGGTATTCCTTTGACTTCTGCTGGTGCTACCACTATCACATTATCACCAGAGGTAGTCCATCCTTCAGGTAGGTTAGGTATTGATAGATTCATTACAGCAACATCGTTACCAGTGTTTTCTACCCAGGCAGTTGGCCATGATGAAACGCCATCTCTAACTTTCCAAGACCCTTTTGAGTCGACAACTATCCCCGGTTCAGAACCAACTCTGACTGGAACTTGTTCTACGATCTGGCCTTGGCCAGTTCCATTTGCGATTCTTATACTGATTACACCTACTTCTCCGGCAACAGCATCATCTGGAGGATAAACTGTGATCTTTACTGTAGAAAATTCACCAGGGGCAATCACGTCTCCACTGTTTGGTAGGCTAACATTCCAACCTTGACCTGCTTTAGTGAAATATGGAGTGTCAGGGAAATTTCCTCTCTGCTCAATAGTCAACTCAAGTTCGCCCCCATTAGGTGGAACTTCAAGTGAGGTATTTGATAGGTCGATACGCCATTCTGAAACCTGTATTATATTGAGNGAGATATTTACAGCGTAATCGATTACAAAATCGCTAGATGATGTTTCTAGAGTTAGATTTACAGAAGTACCTGCCCAGGTATTTGCAGGTATATCGAAGGTAAGTGATAGAGTCTCACTCTCACCTACGTTTAATCTCGAAGAATTGATTGATTCAGCTGACCAAACCGAGTTGTCATTACCCGATCTTGTGATAGTGAACTCTGGTGTGATTGTTAGAAGGTCATCAGAGTTTCCAATATTTGTAATGTCAATCGTCAAATNCATNTCTTGTCTNGGCNGTACATCTAATTGGTATCCNTCTTGTACCTGTATGTCCCATCTNTGATCTGGTCTTGCTTCGATTGTGATATTTGCCTGATCAGAAATAGTCTCATCACCTGTACTTGCCCAATCAAATATCAGTCCGAATCTTTCTCTTGCAGGAATATCCTCAGGTATAGTCACCCAAACAGGTACCATACTAATTCCGCCAGGTCCTAATGTTCTACTAGGGTTTGCAATCTCAAAAGTAACATTGGGTGCTTGTGATAAATTGCCAGCTGTCGTCAATCCACTTAGGATAAATGTGTCTTCACCGTTACCNGGATTTTCTAATTTAAGAATTAACTTGGTNCTCTCGCTAACATTGAATACAGCCCCATCNTTTGGTGTGACTACCTCTGCTNGTGCNCTAAATACCTGCAATACNTGTAATGAAATTGCTAAATCNGTGTTATTCTGATTTTCCTCNGTCTGTTCAAAGAAGTGACGCATAGGGGGTGCATCGAAAGGNAAGTCTAGATGCAATTGTCCATTTTGTCCAGACATCTCCAATATNGTTCCATTTATCATCAAGTCNCCAGATGTGCTCCAATTCCATCCAACTTTCAACATTCCAGCGGCAGACATGTCCCANTTCAAAGTGGTACCAACATAATTTGCTTCAATATCCCAAGTTAGCCCTGTTGCCGGTATAGTACGAATGTGAGGTACATCACTTGCGCTATCGCTAGCAAAAATCGTAACTGAGAAGTCTTCACAAATTTCCTCAGAACCAGAACCAATGCAAAGAGTCATCACTGCTGATGTTGAATCACCANCTTGNTTAGAACTNGGTATGTCAACNTCNATNAGGTACTCTTGTTTTGTATTNGGTCCTANCTCAATACCCCATTGTGTGTTNCCATTGTAATCNACAACGGTAGTACTAGCGCTCCATGTGTTTGATGACCATTGCATCTCTGTNGTTTCTTGAGCATTACCAACATTTTCTACCATTAACCAAACATGAGCAACATCACCGGGTCTACCGTAACCGATNCCGGAAGGAAGNCCACTAGCGCCTTGCAATGACAAACCTCTGGTCCTTTCAACTTCTAGAGGAAGTATTGTTGANGTGTTTACAGTAAAATCTTGATCTAGAGTGAGTGTCATTGGNATTTGTGCGTCTTCCGAACCTACTGCATCCTGTGGGACGTAGAACTCGAATTGGATTATTTGGGGTGTGTCACGCTCAAGATTTAGAGATAAATCCCCTGAATCAATCGGCATGAATGTCCACCCTNCTGGCAAACTTGAATCATCATAGCCNAGCGTCCAAGCTCCGTTACGACTGCCAGAACTTGTTACTGTGACATTGACAGTTTGTGTACTGCCAGGCAGGGCTCTAGATATCTCGCTAGGTGTTTGTATCTGTGCCACNTATGGAGCAAGAACAACAAGAGTCGTACTGTANTTGTCATTGTCAGTTCGTGTTTGGGTCAAGTTTTCATTAACATCCAATAGTAGTTCTACTGTGTGTACTCCTAGNGTTGCCTCAACATCTACGCTGAATGTAATTGGTCCACCTTCTCCAGATGGAGAGACAGATTCAGCAATATTTACGCGATGTCGCTTGATTTCTATACCATCTAACAATAATACTGCATCCACGGCTTCGTCCGTATCAACAATTCCGATATTCGAGTATTGGCCGGANATAGTCACCATNTCCCCAGGNTCTGGATCGGCAGGAGTAAATCCAATGCCACGACCATCTGCTAAGGGTGCAATATCGGGCTTTGCTTCACTAATTAGCATATCACCGACTAATATGTCTAGGTATCCATCTCCATCCATGTCTGCAACTGCAGGGGATGCCCATGTCCTGTGAGGGACGTTGATTGAAGAAGACCAGCCGGGTCCTATGTCTGCAGCGATACCGGTATTTCCATCAAATGCAAAAATTCTCTCTCCNTAGGCAACCAATAATTCAGGTTCATCTTCTCCGTCTAAATCAATTGAAATTGGAGCTGAAATCGCAACTTCACCTTCGTTAGTGCTACTCCCACTTTGGAGAATCCGAGACCATTCTCTGAACGGAGGGTCAATCGTTATGTCGTGNCATCCAGTAATTCCATCCCTATCTGTTGTTCCGATACCAGTGGAAAACCAGGTCACCCAGCATACCCGGTCGGTGATTCCATCNCCTGTCGTATCAACAGGAAGAGGCTCTGTGTCTGCATATCCATTCTTGGCACGGAATCTCCAAATTTCATCGGTACTGGTTAATTCCATACCGAGGTATTGTGCTCCCATTCCATCATCTGCTCCATTACTGTCGTGAGGTAANGTCAGAATCATTTCCGGGGCTGCATCATTATCCAGTTGTGTTACTACTGGGCCAGGTAGTCTAATTCTTGGCGTATCGTCATTACTATCTGTTCCTTGAACTGANAATCTTTCCCAATCAAGTGAGCCAGTTGGACCATCGATTTGCCATATCCAAAAGTTTCCACTGTTTTCATCTACGGTGGTAAGAACAATTGAACCGCTATTGTCATCTAAAGCAGCAAATGCAGGGTCGGAAGGATGTGTCCCTCTGTCAAGTGCTACTCTCCAATTTTCTTCAGGAGTTTGTAGTCCTAATGGTAATGCTATCACAGTAGGCTCATCATTGGTTGTGTCTACCGCAGCAATGATTAGTTCAGGAGATCCATCGAGTGATAAATCCGCCAATANCGGCTGAGTNACTGATTCAGGAGAAGTCCATGTGTGAGCATTTTCTATACCAATTCNNAAATCTGCATCAGACCATGACCATAGTTTCTCATTTGAATGTCCAGAAACAGTCCATCCTGATTCATCACAACTAATCTCTGGCGACCATAAGTCAACTTCCAAAGAACTATCTGAGTCATATACAATTGCAATTTCCTGTTTAGAATCATCATCAACATCNATGATAACAGGTGTTGAACGGACAATGTCAACATTTCCTAAGGTTACTTCCCAAGCAATTTTTGCAGTGTCTCCCTCAATAATCGCTAATCTCCTTTCTGTGTTTTCGGTGTAAGTCATTACAGCAAAGAGGTGATTTTCTCCACATCTTTCNTTTGCTCCTTCAGGAGAGGTAATTGAACNAGAAAAGTCTGCTATTGCAACACCGTAGCCATCGGCTCCGTTTCCAGAATCAAAAGCAACCCAGTTGATTCCTGGCGTTTCTATCGTTTGTAGTCCGCTAGCGCCGTGCTCCGGTAAAGTTCGGCTGTGCCCAGGATCTCTACCATACTGGGCCCANGGCTGAGAAAAAGGGTCCCATGTTCCAATTTCTTCGTCGTCATCAGCGAGAGTTGGCATTGGAATGACAATTGTTGATGCAAGNAAAATGACTAGCATCAAAATAGCTCTTGATTGCTTGCGCATTCGCTTCACCCATTATTAGTGGGNCATCCGGGGTAGTTAGGGCTTTGGGCCCTACGGGCCCATGAGAAATGGAAAAATTAAGTATATTTCTTTGACCGTTTTTGGGAAAATGTATCTGTAACCCTTCGTTTTGCAGGGGGTATCATTCAAATAGGGGCCGCTGGTGGCTTGGATGACTTCGGTCACACTTCTCTCCCGAGGCACAGCCAGTGAAGGACGGATGAGGCGAACACCTCAAACGTCCTACAGTGGTGAATTGGGCGAGGAAAATGAGGTGAAAAAATGTACAAAGTTGTCACTAAAGAGGACACTATTCGTATTCCTGCGGAATACATACGTAAGGACAAGTCACTGAACGAGCACATTGATCGTTTAGCAGCATCTGCCTTCGAAGGAAGATTCGATGACGATAACCGCTTCGTTCTGGTTACATCAAACCATGAACCAATGGATCGTGGGCGAATCATTCACGGTGATGGTGCAATTTACCAGAGAGTTCGTTTTGACGCTGTTTTGTTTTGCATTGAAGACTATGAGGTCGTTGAAGGAGCAGTTTCTGAAGTAAACGACTTCGGTGCTTTCGTCAGAATTGGACCAATGGAAGCTCTACTACACAAGTCTCAGATTATGGAAGACCACGTAGATATCAACGCAGGAATGGGCCTCTTAGAGGGTCGTCAAAGCGGAAGAAAACTTGGAGTTGGAAGTTCAGTTCGTGCTAGAATCGTTTCTCTATCACCAGATACAAGCGACCCACGTCGCTCGAAGATTGGTTTGACTTGCAAGCAAACAGGACTTGGTAGTCACGAATGGATCCATGAGGACCAAAACTGAAAAAGGAGTTGATTATTATGCCTAAGAATCCCTTTGCATGCAGCGAATGTCATTTAATCTTATCAGATGGAGTAGACCAATGCAATATTTGCCCTTCTGCCCCGGTTTCATCTGACTGGACAGGATATGTGGTTGTAATTGACCCATCCCGTTCAGAAATCGCAAACCGCCTCAACATTGAGGCGCCTGGAAAATACGCACTCAAGGTAAACATCCGTCGATGAAGGAGGAATAAATATGGAAATTATTGACCGAAAGGAAAACCCACTATTGAACAGAGTAGAAATTGAATTCCGTTGGAACCATGAAGGTTCTCCAACACCTTCACGCACTGATATGCTTAATGGCATTGCATCACTTGAACCAGGTTCTAACAGAGATTTGATTGTAATAAAGGACGTCAATACCAGATTCGGAATTGGATCAACAACTGGCCTAGGTCTAGTGTATGCTGACAAGGAATCGATGAAGGTAGAGCCTAGTTACATGCACGAAAGATTTGCAGAAATGCGAGCTGCAGCACCGGCAACCGAAGAAGCGCCAGCAGAATCTAGCGATGTATCTGGAGGTGAGGAGTGATGTCTGACGGTCCAAACCCTAGTGCAAAATGGTCAAAGTATTCCGTTGAAGATGGAAACTTGGTACGAAAGGCAGAATTCTGTCCTACCTGTGGACCTGGTGTTTTCCTTGCTATACACGCAGATCGCAAGTCATGCGGCCGTTGTGGATATACTGAGAAAATCGAGTGATTCTCAATTCGAGTTTGCCATGTGATGGCTAAATATCCCTTGGTTATCTAGTACCATCCATGATTCATCTTTCTTGATTAGTTGTACAGCCAGGTCTGCTCGTATTACTGAATCACCTCGTAGCATTACATCTTCTCTCCAAGAAATAATTCTCCAATCTTGTTCATCATAAACAGCATCTTGAATTGTTCCACGAAGTTTACGTGCAACGGTTATGTTGCCATCGACAAACTCCCATGCCCAACCGTCTTTGGATGAAAGTAGGAATTTATTTCCATGGTTGAAAACTTCCTCAAGATCACATTCAACATCGAGTTTTTGTTCCGAAATAATCTCTCCAGTATCTAGAGAAATTTCTCGATAATCGCCTCCCCTACTCCAAACTACTGCATAATCATCAACAATTGATATTGCAGTGACGTCATTAGATCTTGGTGGGGATTTCATGTCTTCTTCGAATAATGGTAGTCTCCATATTTCGTTATCAGAGGAATCGATGCAATATATTCCTCTTGACCACAGTGCAAAGATAATCTTGTCACCATTTGATGTTAATGCCAATGGCTCAGCATCCACAATGTGGCACCATTCTGAACTTGCCACCATTGCTGTGTTTCGACTTAGTCGCAAATTCGCCTTTGAAACACCATTCTCTAATTTTTCAGTGAGTGGTAGCAATGCCATTCTGGCTAGTCGCAATTCATGATCGACCCATGTTGCAACAAGTCCCTTGTCACAAATTGCTGCGTGAGATATTTCACAAGGAAACGGTGTTGCTCGATAATCGTCAATTGTAATTCCACCATCTACATCGATTACAACTTCGCGTCCTTCGAACTGGAAAATCTTCCAAGGCGCGCTGTCCATGTCATCCCGAGAAGGGTTAGGATTGTAACAATTCCTTCAAAAATCATCATCCTTACGGCTCTACATGGTCAGCCTGATTGTGGTCTCTGGGGGAGATATTGCTTCAACCAATCAAGCTGAGGAACTTTTGAAGATGTGTAATTGGACTGAATTGGACTTAGTTGAAGGGCTACCTGCATACTCTTTCATGCATGCTAGGATGTGGTGGATGAAAGATGGATGCTTATGGGAGAATGATCTCGATAAGAGGTGGGAGGAAGAAACAGGAGAAATACCAACTGAGATAATCTTCCCATCAAGACATTCAGCAGCAAGTGGCAACCCGTCTTTGACACTTCACCCGATTGGTACAATGCAAGTGCCGCATGATAGTACTCCACAATATGGCGGTAAGGCTGCTGATTGTCCACCTCCAAACCCAAGAATCGCTGCTTGGTGGCGAGAACTGAATAAAGTTGCAAGTGATTTAGATGATTTTGATTTGTCACTAGAAACGACTCATCACGGGCCGTGGGTAGAAACACCATCCTTGTTTATTGAAATTGGTTCAACTGAAGCCACTTGGGGACATGAAGGTGCGGCCACATTACTTGCAGGAATCATTTATCGCGGTCTAGGTTTAGATGGTGGAGATGGATTAGGAAATTGGTCAGGTAATGGTCGTGTTGTAATTACCTTAGGAGGAGGGCATTATGCTCCACGTGGTAATTTTTTAGCCATGCATGAAGACGTTTGGATTGGTCATATGCTGGCAACTTATGCACTTCCGTTTGAGAAAGATGATGATGGCACAATTTCTGGTATGTGGGAAAATAGTCTTCGAAAAGCAATAGATTCTACCAAAATAGCATACCCTGATGGAGAGATAGTTTGCAGTATGGACAAAAAGGCATTCAAGGGTTGGCAACGCCAAGCAATTAGGGATTTATTGGAAGAATTAGATGTACCTCTGTTGAAGAGGTCAGAAATCATAGGATGAAAACGGTCAAGAATCGTCTTCTCTGCCGCTCATACATGGTCGGGTGGTTCTCACGTATGGTGGTCGCGATGACCATACGAATGCCACGTTGGTTTGTTGGCTGGGTGAGTCGCAGATATGTCGCAGGGCCGAAACTCGAAGATGCAGTCAAAGTGATGAGCCGGCTTTCTAAGGAAGGCGCTTGTTTCACTATCGATGTCTTAGGTGAAGAAATCAAATCCATGGAGGAAGCCAGTTTCTTCCTTGAAGAATACAAACGAGTAGTTAACGCAATTATCGATAACAATCTAGATTCGAACCTTTCGATTAAGCCGACAGCATTTGGACTGCTTTTGGATAAAGAAAAAGGCATGGAGAATATTGAAACTCTGGTTCGAATGGCTAACGGGCATGATATGTTTGTACGATTAGATATGGAAGATCACAGGGTTACTGATGATACAATACAGGTAATGCTCGATATGCATGAAAAAGGACTTACCAATGTAGGAGTTGTCCTACAAGGTAGATTATTCAGAACATTGGATGACATCCAAAAAATCGCAAGTGAACTTGGGCCGAATGCAGATTATCGAATTTGCAAAGGGATTTATCTTGAGCCAGAAGATATTGCACATACCGATCGCCAACCCATTATTCAAGCAACAAATGAATGCATAGATGCCATGCTTGATTCTGGTGCATATGTTGGGATTGCTAGCCATGACCACCCAGTGATCAATCACACTCTAGAGGCTTTGAAAAAGAGAGGTATGACTCCTGGTGAAAGTGACCCAAGAGAAAATGCAGGTCAGCCAAGAAAACAAAAAGGTCCGGGATATGAATTCCAAATGTTACTGGGTGTAAGAGGTCCTCTTAGGAGAAAGCTGTGCTCACAAGGTCACAGAACTCGTGTCTACATCCCGTATGGTGAGAAGTGGTACGAGTATTCAATACGTAGGCTCAAGGAAAATCCAACAATTGGAACTCAAGTTGCTAAGGCGTTCTTGATGCCATGGACAAACCGTCCATGATCAATTTCGTTTCTTCTTCTGCCTTCGTCCAGCTCGCTGTTGTTTTGGCTTACCGGATTTTTCCGCATCTGGAACAGTAGGGTTAGGATTATGGCCGAGTCGTCCTTCCTTCCAGGCTTGACGTCTTTCTCGTGGAGTATAAGGGATATTTTCCTCTGGCCTGGGAGGTTCATGCAAATATATTCTCTTGATGTCATGTGCTGGGACTCTACCCGACATTGTACGACCAGTGCCGGTGTGGATTGCACGAATTTTCCACTTTGAACCACCATGTTCCATTATGGAACCCGCTTTGTACGTTTTTTCTCTTTCAACGAAAATTGATTCACTATCTGAGAATTCACCACGTGTAAGAGTCAGCCTAACCATTACAACGTCAGACCTCACTGCGTTTGCTCTTCCTACTTTTGTGGCGACCAATTTGTTTCGCTTGTTACCAGTTCGCGTTTCGAGGCGATTGATTTCCCAACTAGCATCATCGTGTTCAAAAATATCTCCGACATGTAACTCCTCATCATCATCGACTTCAATTTCTGTAAGTCTTGTATGAGCTCCTTCGCTGAGTAAAAACGGTATGAGAAGCGCTTTTGGTGGGCGCAATTCTACGGTGTGGATGTGTCCGCACTCCTCGCACTTAAGGAGGTAATTTTTCCCTTCTCCAGCCTTTCTCTCTTTGAGAATTTCATGGCCACAGAACTCACCACATCCTGGACAATCAGTGACATTTTCGACTAATTCTTCACCGACAGATTGGTCTTCCATGGCTAATCCTCCTTATTTCTCTGCCATGCCGTTCACCTTTGAGTCTGCCGGCCTATGCGAAGGCTTGTGAACTGGTGATGTAACGACCGACCATGCGCGAGGAGGTGTTGGCGGCAGTCTTAGCGGCAGACAAGGAGTTGTCTCGTGATGAGCCAGAGGTTGCTGCAAATATTGGTAAGCAACTAGAGCATATGGGGCTTACTACTTGGTCAATATCGGTCCGTAGAAGAATTAGGGATGCAATCGCTAGGCTGGAGCCAAAGCACATCATACAAACAGGCTCAGGAATTGGCCATCTTTCAGCTTGGATTCTCGACCACTTTGAGGGCAGCAATGGTTTGGAAAAGTTCCAAATTGTCGAGGAAGGAAATAGATTCGCAGTAATTTTGACCCGTTTGTGCCAGAGGTATGATTCGGTTCCAACTAGTATCAAAGTTGGAGCACCTTCCTTGTTAACCAGTGAATTGAAAGCTTGGCAAATCTCCAAAATAGGAGAT
>NZGQ01000043.1 GCA_002689565.1 Methanobacteriota archaeon
ATCCAACTCGCCAATGGCCATCGCCTAGATTCGTAGCCGCTATGTGGATTCTATCGTTGCTGACAACTTTGTTGGCTGGTGAAATGTGGATGGATGGAGCAAGACCGGATGACGGTTGGTTTTTCTCAAATGTAACCTTGGATGCATTCGTTGGTTATACTCTGCCGCTGTTTGGTGCATTGATTTTAGCTTCGATTATACAAAAAAGAGTAGCAGCACAAAATGGAGTACATCTTCCTCACCTTTTCCCTATTCCAGGTCCTGCAATGATATGGTGGCCATTTGGAATACTGGGTTTTGCATCACTTCCAAGAAGTGATGCACGTTTATGGCCAGACCGCTCGACTTTGGGTAATTCTGCTCTCTCAGTCCCACTTGTTATGATTATACTAGGTATCATATTCATCTTGACAGGAATAAAATTGACACCTGATGTTGTTCCACTTTCATCGATGCCCCTGGTAGTTGAATTGCCTCTAATCGTTCAATTAATCGGTTTAGGAATGGAAGGAGAGACAGCAATGCTCCTGAAAACATCGTGGGCTCACCCCTTTACAAGAGTTGGAATGACATTGACATTCCTTGGTTGGGTTTCATTGCTTCCAATACCAACCTTCCCTGGTGGTAGAATCCTAATCGCTCGAATGGGTATTCCTGAGGCTAGGTCAGGTTCTACTCAAGTAATGCTTTTGATGGTAGTTCTATTGTTTGCGTTCTTATTTGGTGCTCTTTCAGGTTGGAACATATGGGTTCCAATAGTTGCTCTGTGTGCTTCTCTTTTGATAACTAAAGGAAGTGATCCTCGTTTACCAATAGTGCTAGATGATTTCAAAGGCTTACCAGATGTAGATCATAGAAGACTGGGAGTTATCTTATTTCTCTCATTTATGCTAGCTCTTCCCGCTCAAGTTCCGTTTTTCGAAGATGAAACTTGGGACATTGAAATCGAATGGGAAATCGAAGATGAAAAATTAGTTATTATGGATGGATGGTTCAATCAATCATTCGTTGTAAGCAACCCTTCACTTGTTGTACAGAAATGGGAAATTGCATATCTTGGGGGNTTATATGGTTCAAGTAATTTAGCCGAAATCGATTGTAANTCCGCAACATTAGTCACTGAATCCTCTTGTGAAGGAGAGGTTGATCCATTGGATTCTGTTGAAGTCGAATTCAGTTTCCAATGGGGAGAAGACTGGAATACTACAATGATGGAATTGGTTTGGCAATTTGGTGATGAAATAACTAAACATGAAGTTGTACCTAATCAGAGCACTTACCCTGTTGGTTCGTGGGAATTCAATGGAGATTTAGATGACCCCCTCTCTTGTATTTCAGTTAAATCATCTCAACAAACAATCAATGTTTCATCGTTTGAAAATCACGCCACTTGGGATAATCTAGATTCAGAAGGTAACGTTACACTGGATGATGATAATTCACAAATGTGCGTGAAAGCTCTATCTGGAGATGACATGTCATGGCTTGGAGATACAATTTTCTCGATTGATGATATACGCTTTAGTGCTCCATACCTCAGCCAAATCACAGTTTCCATTCCGGAGGATGGTATTGTTTTGGATAATCAGAACCTGATGTTCAGTCAATCGGTTTTGGCATTAAATCATGAGGGTGATTGTTTAGAATTAGGAAATCCATCTCCTCCTCTATCAGTATCCAATGATACCCGNGTTTGGAATATGTCTATACTTTCAGTAGCTATGAATGATGCAGGAGATTCTAACGAATCNATTCAGATGTATGTTCCAGAATTTTCAGTAATTTCAGANTGCNTGGACCCATATAACCCTATTTTGTATGCAGTGGAAAGAGGNCCAACCTTGTCGGTTGGAATCGGGCCTGAAAAGACACAGAGATGGATAGGNTCAGTCGAGGTGGAAGANAATCAGATTGTTTTCGAAAATTTTGGTTCTTCCGATATCTCTCTAAACATAGAGTTTGATGGTAATGGNCAGCAGTGGGCTGTTTCTAACAACGAAGTTCTATCTGCTGGACAAATTACCAATGTTTCAGTTACTCCTCCGAATTCAGGAATCTCTTTTTCTTGGCTAGAATTAAAAGATGAAGATGTAATTCTTCATTTAGTTAATCACGAGGTCTGAATATGCGTATTGCTATACTGGGTGCCGGTTCAATCGGATGCCTTGTTGCGGCAAAATTGGTCGAAGATGGTCACGATGTTTTGGTTCATGCGCGTGGTGACCACGGAGCAGTATTAGCGGTTTCAGGTTTACAAATAACCGGGTTGTGGGATTATTCAGTCACGCCCGAAAGATGGACGGTAAGTCTTGATGAGGCTGGAATTCACCCTTCACTTGAGAAATCATTCGACCAAGCAATAATCACGAGCAAGGCTAAAGATACAAGCAAATTATGTGAGATAGCGATCAAACTAACCGATGGCCCGGTTCTATCGTTACAGAATGGATTAGGAAATCAAGAGATACTTCACAGTCACGTATTCGAAAATTCAGCGGTAGGGGTTACTACTAACGCGGTCAAAAGAATCGCTCCAGGTCAAATTGAATGGGTCGGTAAGGGTAGTTTAACAGTTGGTGGTCCTAAAGGTGAGGTATTCACAGATACCNTGCAGTCTCTTTCCGCAGAATATAGTCAAGATGTTTCGGCAATTATTTGGAATAAGTTACTGATAAATGTGGCAATCAACCCACTTGCAGCAATTTGTGGTGTGCTTAATGGAGAACTTAGGTTTGAGCCACTATTGTCTCAATCTGAATCAACAATGTTAGAAGCTGCAAATATCGCTCGGCTNCTAGGTGTNAAAATTTCAGAGGACCTTGTATTGATTCAGAATCTTCATTCTGTNTTAGACTCTACTGCTGAAAATGAATGCTCTATGCTTGCGGATGTAAAAGCAGGAAGGGAAACTGAAATCGATGTATTATGTGGACAAGTAGTGGCCAGGGGTGAAAAATTAGGGATTCCAACTCCACTAAACTCAATGTTATTGTCTCAGATAAAATCTCTTAGATGAGATCTTTATTCCAATGCAATCCTTTGTTTTCAGTTCTATTTAGTGCATCTTCTGTTATGTGAGTTGCCACCAAAACTAAGTTTCTCAATTCCACTAATTCACGAGAAGGTATACTTTTTCTCCAGATCAAGTCTACCTCATTTGATAACAAATTCAACATTCTTTTTGCTCTTTNAAGTCTATCAAAACTACGTACAATTCCTACNTCATCAGTCATAGTTTTCCTTAGGGTTTCTAAATCACGNATAAGAGGTGCNTGTTCTTCTANTTCNANCATCCCTTCTGCGCGCCATTCGGGAACCTGTTCAAGGTTATTTATTGGGTTGGAAATGAAATGTTCAGATGCTTTATTTGCAAACACAACCGCTTCTAGAAGGCTGTTTGAAGCTAAGCGGTTTGCTCCGTGCATACCGGTGCATGCGACTTCCCCTATTGCGTATAGTCCTGGCATTGAGTCGCCATTCTCCATCAAGACTTTACCTTCGATATCCACTTTCAAACCCCCTACCATATAATGTGCAGCAGGCGCTACAGGTAGTGGATCATTGCCTAATGAAAGATTTAATTCATTCAATCTAGATTCAATGGTTGGGAAATGGTCGTGCAATTTTGAACTATCCAAATGGTCGGTGACTAGCCAGACATTATCGGCTCCAGTAATTTTCATTATTTGGTCGCATGCTCTTGCTACGACATCTCTTGTCGCAAGACTTCCCTTGGGTGAGAATTCAAGTGTGAAAGAGAAGTTATCTGGCTTTGAACCACTTACTCTATAGGAATTCAGTCCTGTGCTATCTAGTAAGACTCCTCCTTCTCCTCTCAAGGCTTCAGTAATCAAAAATGGATTCTTATTTTGAGCCATCAATGCCGTAGGATGAAATTGGAAAAACGCCATGTCTTTGCTAGCAGCCCCTGCTCTAACAGCCATTGCTAAGCCATCTCCTGTGGCGACAGAAGGATTGGTTGTCCTTTCCCATAATTGTCCACATCCTCCTGTTGCAATTAGCACTGCATCAGATGGCAATGCCTCCATTTTACCAGAATCTAAGCATAAACACCAGATCCCCTTTATTCCTTCTCTAGGATTGCCATGAACTCTCTGAATTAGGTCTACTCCAAGGGTATGTGGCCGCATAGTGATGTTCTCACTNTTTGCTACAGCTTCATTTAATGCTCTCTCGATTTCAGCGCCAGTNGCATCTTTTGCGTGGAGAATCCTTCTGGCTGTGTGCCCTCCTTCCTTGACATAATGGAAATCATCTCCGTCTCTTTCGAATTTCACTCCGGCAGCCAACAAATCTCTGATTCTATCTCCTGCTTCTTCTACTACGCACCGTACAATTTCTTCATTGCAAAGGCCATCTCCACAGGATAAAGTGTCTGATATGTGAGCTTCCATAGCCTTNCCGTCAGTCTTGTCTAAGATTCCNGCAATACCTCCTTGTGCCCAATTGGTGGAGGAATCCTTCGGTCTCTGTTTGGTGATAATCACGACTTTGTGACCTGCCTCATCCAATCTTAATGCAGCGAATAGACCAGCTATTCCGCTCCCGATTATGACTACCTTAGACATTGTCTTCGCNCACCGGTGTAGCCTTTCACATTCAAATGTGACTCATGAATATGTGCGACATCAATAAGGGGTTTGACTTGTAGGGTATCTCATGGGCCTGATGAAAAAGTTGGCAGCATTCATCGGGCTTGGGTTGATTGCGGTTTCTATTGCTAATGTAGAGTTAGGTGTCCTAATGGGTTTGGAGCCTCCTCAAAANGTAATTCTTTCTAGACTTGCAGATCCGGGATGTAATTCTGATGAAATCCAGAAAGATTTGGATGCAGGTGAGGTAAATGAATGTGTTACAACCCTTGGAGTTTGGGATGCTCCAGATTTATTGCTGTTGGCTGAAGGGTGTATCTTGTTCCTAACATCATTTATGCGATGGCCAAGAAAAGGCCGCTGGGCAGTAAGGATTAGAAAAATTGCAGTCGTAACTGGTGTNCTCNTGTGTGGAGTAGCACTGGCTGATAGATTTGATCAATTACCAGGTACTTCATCTGAAGATTTGGCTTCTCTATTGCCGTTCCCTGCTCCAGGGGTAGCGGTTCAAATNGGACTATTTGCATTGGGTATCTTCCTAATTCGAGGTCCAAAGTACAAGATTCCTACTGGAAATAAAGAATCTAGAGAGAAGAAGAAAGAATACTCTCTCCAAGAAATGGATTATGCCTACCAGAGAGGTGGCAACCTAGGCTCTTTGACAAAATCTGGAAAGCTGAAGGGTATTGCGAAGTACAAAACAGTCGGAGATTTATGGGGTCATCAAGGTCTTTCTCAATACGAAGATGCATTTGAAAGTGGAATGCGTGATAATTTTGATGCTGGAGTTGGAAGAACTTGTCACTTATGCAATGGCGAAGGTTGCCCAGGATGTTCAAACACCGGAGTCATGGCTTGAAAGGGTTACGTCGGCATTTTTTGGGACCTCTAAGAAAGGCACTCTCGCGAGCGCGAGACTAGTAACCTTCAAAACCCCCCTCGCTTCCTTAGACGTTTGAGGTCAAGGTTTCAGTACCTTGATTATGAGGGGAATGGATGTATCTAAAATCACTTGAAGTTGAGAATTTTAAATCCTTTAAGGGGGAAGCCACCATTCCATTAGACCGTGGATTCACGGCTATAACGGGGCCAAATGGCTCTGGTAAATCCAATTGCGGCGATGCGATTCAATTCGTTCTTGGAGCACGATCTGCTAAAGTTCTCAGAGCTCAAAATTCTAAGGATTTAATTTTCAATGGAGGTAAATCCAACCGTCCAGCAAGGAATGCAAAGGTAACTCTAGTATTCGCAAATCCTACATTGACAAACGGGCGTAGGCGTTTACCTCTCGACTCAGATGAAGTGAAAATGACTAGAGAGGTTAGGCTTACAAAATCAAACAATTCAGTTTCTACCTATTTGTTGAACGGCGAAGAAAGTAACCAGAAAGCATTCCACAGGATACTCGGCCAAGCTAATGCAAGGCCAGATGGCTACAATATAGTCTTGCAAGGTGACGTCACAAGGTTGTCAAGCATGACTGCAATGGAAAGAAGAAAGGTATTGGATTCTGTTGCAGGAGTCACTTCCTATGATGATGAAATTAGGAAAGCAGAACGGCAGAAAAGCCAGGTTGAAGACTTCATTGAAAGAATCGCTCTTGTAGAAGGGGAGCAAAAAGACCAGTTGAAGAAACTCGAAAAAGAGAAAGCGGTTGCTGAGCGAGCAAAGGAAACAAAAGAAGAGTTCGATGCTGCGCATGTAACTCTACAACAATCTCGCCATCTAACTGCTAAGGCTGAAATAAAGCACCATGCTGATGAAAGAACAAGGTATCTTGCAGANGCTGCAGAACTTGAATCTAAGGTCAAAGACGCAGAGATTATTCTGCTTTCCCTAGATGATAGAATNGGNGAGTTACAAACTCAGATTTCAAANGCNATGGGNGGNGACAAAGGAGGGNTAAATGCCCAAATTGGNGAATTACAGGTNTCTCTCGCTTTGAAGAAAGATCACATCGAAGAAGCAGAATCTGCCGATGTTGAGGCAAAGGAGTTGNTAATCGATTTGGAAGAGCAAATTACAGCAGCCAAGAATGATTTAGATTCACATGAAGCAAATCTCCTTTCTGCAAAAGAATCTCTCGAGGCTAGCAAGAAAGCGTTTGCAGAGACGGAAGCAATCGAAGCAGAAATTCGTGAATCATTGGAAAATTCTGGTACTGCAAATGCAGCATTATCTCGGGCTTTATCTAAGGCTAATGAATTGCTTGAATCCTGTAGAGAGTCTGTGACAGAAGCCAAAGTTGATGCTGAAAAAGTTGCAAATCAAGCAGATATGGTCGCTGAGCAACTTTCTGCTGCAGAGGAATCAGTAGAAGACGCTAGGCTTGCTTATGACGATTTACAACTCCAATTGGAGGAATTGGGCGATTCAAACCCGGAAAACGATAGGACTGCATTGGGCGAAGAACTTCGTAAAGCACAATCTGCTGAGAAGAAACTGATCGATGAATCAACTGCAGTTAATAATAGGCTACAGGATGCTGAAAGGAAACTATCAGCAGCTAGAACCGAATTGGACAAGCGTTCTGGAAGCAATGGAATGGCTCCAGGTGCTGCTGCTGTTATGGCTGCTAGAGACAGAGGCGAATTGAAAGGAATAATCGGTACAATCTCTGAATTGTGTGCTCCCAAAGATGCATCACATGCTGATGCTCTTGCAACAGCAGTTGGCGGGGGAATGAATTCAGTTGTAGTGGAAAATGACCAAATGGCTGCCGAAGCAATGGCTTTGTTGAAGAGTAGAAATCTTGGTAGAGCGACATTCCTACCTCTGAATAAAATGCAAGCTAACCGAGCCTCAGGAAAGGCTGCTATGTCTGTAAACAAACCAGGTGTGCTTGGATTCGCACACGAATTACTTGATTATGATCCAAGAATCGCTACAGCAGTATCTTACGCATTGAGAAATACGTTGGTTGTCGACAATATCGGGACCGCTCGTAGACTGATGGGCGGCGTAAGACTCGTTACACTAGGTGGAGAAATCACCGAGCCTGGTGGCGCAATGATCGGTGGAAGCAAGCAGAAAATGAAAACTGGATTCGGTGGTAAAATCCACGGAGCAGGAGAAGTTGAAAAGTTGGTTAGTGAAGTTGATCGTTTGTCCATAATGGCTCAAACCGTTTCCGCCGCACTCAGACAAGCCAGGACAACACAAAATGAAATCCGTGGCAGAATAAATTCACTGGCCGAGGATGATAAATCCATCAAGGCTGGAACTCTAAAAGCAGAATCAGATATTGCGGCTAAGGCTCTAAACAAGGCCAAAGGGTTAGCAAGCGAATTGCAAAGGAGATTGTCTAATCTTGAATCTGATCACGTTGGCAAAGTGCAAATGTTAGAGAATGCAAAGTCTAGGTTGGTGGAAGCCGAAGCCGCTAGAGATCATGCAGCAGATGAGCTAAGAAACGCAAGCCCAGATGGTATCCGTCAAAGGCTACTCGATGCGCAAACCATGAGAGTTGAGGCTGAAGGCGCTGCAAATAAGGCTCAAGTCACTCTTGATAGTGGCAAAGAAAAGGGAGAATTACTTGGTGAAAGGCTGGATAGTCTTACATCAAGAGCAGATGAAATCCAGTGTGAGATGGCAGGTAGAGAAAAGTCACTCAAGGAGTGGAAAGAGTCTATAGAAAAAGAAACTGTACTTCTAAATGAGAAAGAGGCAGAACGCTCTTCATTACTTGAAGAGCATGAAGAACTCGATAATGAAAGGAAGGACTTGGTTGAAGAGAGGGCGGAAATAAAAGCAAATGCAAATCAAAAAGCGAACTCTGCAATCAACTGCCGTTCAATGGCAGAAGACATTGCAAATAGCCTTGCATTAAGAGAGCAAAACCTTGCCGATCTATTAGTAGAAATGGCTGCNGAGTCTATTGCAGTAGCNGAAGATGATGCTGATCTNCCCAATGTTGGNGACGCTCAAAAANCAGTCAACAATTTACGAAGAAAACTCGANAAGTTCGGCGATTTCAACATGCTTGCAATTGAACAATANGATGCATGNAANTCACGCTTAGATGAAATGAAGGATGATTTCAAGACTCTACAGCAAAGGCGNAAGCGACTTATCGANATTACAGATAAGTTAGAAAGTCAGAGGAAAAAGAGACTTCTTGCAACTCTAAAAGAAGTTAATGANAACTTCAAGATTGTTTACAATCGTTTGTCTAANGGTGGGCGTGGAGAACTATTCCTTGAGAATGAAGAGGAACCATTCAAAGGTGGTCTTGATATGTGGGCTCAGCCACGTGGTAAGTCGAANAAATCTAGATTGCAAGGCTTNTCAGGGGGCGAGAAATCAATGGCTTCTTTNTCATTAATTTTCGCAATACAAGATCANGACCCAAGTCCTTTCTATTACTTCGATGAAGTCGATCAGAATCTNGANGTACCAAACTCGAANCTGATTGCAACAGAATGCCGAAATAGAAGTGANGCNGCTCAATTCATAATGGTGACACTGCGAAAGGTTTCACTAGAACTTGCAGACCATCATATCGGAATTACTCACGGTGGAGACGGCTGCTCTCGCAGAATTGTTGATTTCGATAGAGATAGAGCAATTGAACTTGGAGCCCAAGCAGAAAAAGAGGCTAGCGAAGCATCGGATAAAAACCACTCAAGAATCGAGGAAGCCAGAATTATTGCAGAAGGAATGCCAGAAGTTCCAGATGCATTACCTGCTCCAAAGAGCCTAGGAGGTTTGCTAAATCACATTGATAATGATGAGGAAACAACCGATGAGACCGGGTTTGAGGCTTTGACTGAGAGGGCTGATGAGTTGGCAGAGGAAATNGAAGAGCGTCAAAAACTCGTATCTGAATTATTNGCCCAGGATGAGACTGAATTAGATGATGAACCAGAGGCTGAGCAGGAGGTTTGANCATGCAACAAGCAGTTCTTGACGATTGGTTCCTGCGCCAGGANATATTGGACCAATTAATGAGTCAAGATGAAGAGGTTTCTGAAGCCGAACGATATGCTGACAGAATAATGCGGATTGCACAGGAGGATAGTGCAGAGCATCAAGTCCTAAGCGATCCTTTTGATCGTTCTGTTGCATTAGTCCTCTCTCTGGTAAAAGAAGAGGGAATGGATCCTTGGAATATCGACCTTTCAGCATTTCTAAAATTGTTCACTCAAAGGGTTAGAAAAGAATCATCCGGCCTAGATTTACCTGCATGTGGAAGACTAATTCGTATGTCTTGGGAAGTATTGACTCAACAAGCATCAACACTCTTCGATAGAGTAATTGCCATGGATCTCGAAGAGGAAGAAGATTTCTTTGATTTTGGTTGGGAAGCAGAATACGATGACGAGGAATTCATCTTTACTACCACTGTTTTGGAAGGGTCTGCAGACCAACATTTACCCTCCTTATTCGGTGAAAGAATGAGGCGTGATGAAGGACGCCCTTCTACGCTTGGAGAATTGCTCTCTGCTTTGAAAGATGCATGTGATGAAGCTGAAGTATTGAAGGCTAAGGAAGAGTATCGTAAAGCACACGCTGAAGAACTCAAGAATATGCTTGATAACGTTGGTTCTAGGATGCACAATGAGGATATGGAAGGAGATATCCAAAGATGTTGGACTGCTATGCGTAAAGTGACTGCAGAAGTTGGTGAAATCAAAGTTCCAGTTGCTGATGTAACCTTAGAACTTGAGAAGATACTCATAGAAACCTTTGGCCAAATTCCTGAAGGTTACAAGGTGGAATCGAAAATAACATCATTTGTTGCTGGATTATTCCTTACTCATCGAGGCTATGCATGGATTAGCCAAGATGGAACAGAAGACCCAATCATGCTCGAAGACAGGTGGCCAAATGCTCAATCTTTCGAAGAAGCCAGTGTGATGGCTGAGAAATTGATTGCNGATGATTATGAGTCTATGCAAAGTGATGAAACCGAATCAATGCGACATGCAGCACGTCTTGCTCAAAGGGCCCAACAGGCGGCTGAAGAAGAAATGGAGCGCCTTAAGGAAGAAGAGATGGCAAAGTTGGCTGCAGATTCAGAATCTGAAGATCCTCAAGATTGGTTGGTCGAGTAAGGAGTTATTNACATGTCNGAAATACCACTGGAGACTTTACTGGAAGCAACACTATTCAGTGCAGGTCGCTCACTTAATTTGAGCGAACTTTCAGAAAATTTAGGTTANGAGGAAGAAGAGATTCTAGAATCTGTAAAGAATCTCCAATCTACAATAAAGAGGCGCCGAGGAGGNGGNTTACAGATTGTTGAGATTGGTGGTAAATGGGCAATGGAGGTTAAGCCGGGTATTGCAGATCATTTGCCTAAGGAGACTAAATCAGAANTNCCTCCAAAATTACTCAAAGCAGCAGCATTGATTGCATACCATCAACCAATGCCACAATCCAGGCTGGTTGAATTGTTAGGGCAGAGAGCCTATGACCACATCAGGGAGTTGGCACAGGCGGGTCTAATAGGTCGCCGTAGAGACGGTAATACTCGTAGATTGACCACAACTCGTAGGTTCTCAGAAATGTTCGGTTGCCCTCATACCGACCGTAAGAAAGTGAAAGCATGGTTTAGGGAGATGGTAACTACTTCAGGACTACTTGATGGAATGGAGAGTAAACTAGCCCTACGTGACGAATCAGATGACGAAGGTGGCGTACAAACAACTCTAGATATTAGCGAAGAAGAGTGATTACTAATCTCTAATCGAATCTAGTGTTTCTTTGACCAATTGCTGAGTAACAGGCCCACTCTGCGAGTTTACTATGTTAGCAACCTGTTCTATTTCATCTCCAATTGCTCCAGCACTGACTGCCATATTTCTGGCATGTAGTTTCATGTGTCCCGCCTGGATTCCATTAGTTGCTAATGCACGCATTGCTCCAAGATTCTGAGCTATACCTGCAGCTGCCATGATTCCTGCTAGTTCTTGCGCAGATTCAACGCCAAGTATAGAGAGATTAGCTCTTGCGACAGGGTGGACTTTAGATGCCCCTCCTACGATGCCTACTGCCATAGGAGTCTCTATTCTGCCAACCAGGTTCCCTTCATCGTCTCTTTCCCAGCGAGTCATAGAGGTGTATGCGCCATTTTCAACTGCAGCCCATGCGTGGCATCCTGCCTCGATCGCTCTCCAATCTTGGCCACATGCTAGAGCTATTGCGCTAATTGCATTCATTATCCCCTTGTTGTGAGTAGTTGCTCGATAGGGGTCAGCCATTGCAAAATGGTGTGCTTCGAGTATTCCAGTGATTATTTTTGAACCATTTTCTCTAGTTCCGTCATCTGATAGCTCTTCAGGAGTGAATGTGGCTTTAACCTTGGCTAATCTATGTGTTGCTAGGTTTGAAAGAATTCGTAAATGCACCCTTCCATTGGTAATTTCCTCGATTTTGCCACTAACTAATTCAGCCATTGTATTAACTGCATTAGCGCCCATAGCATCTCTTGTATCGACTAGCAAGTGAACTACTAGCATTTTACCAGAAATGGTGTCTATGCTTCTTACGATGATATCTTTGCATCCGCCACCTAGTTTGATCATTGTAGATGGTAATGAATTACACATTGCCATCAATTCATATTTCGCAGTTAGGACTGCTTCGCTGGCCTCTTCGATATTTTCCAATCCTAAGACTTGTATTTGGCCAATCATGACCGGTTCGTCATTATTGGTCTTGAATCCACCTTTTTTGAGACATCTCTTCGCCATATTGCTTGCAGCAGCAACTATGCTGGATTCTTCAACACAGAAAGGGATGATGTAGGGTTTATCGTCAACTACGAAGTTTGTAGCAACTCCTACGGGTAATGACATGGTTCCAATTACGTTCTCTATCATTCGATCTGCAGCCAATTCGTCCAATTCGCCATGGTTTGCAAGCGCTGCTACTTCATCATCGGATAGTTTTGCTAGATTGGCAATCATGTCTCTACGTTCTGTAACAGACAATTTGTAGAATCCAGAAAGCCTGCTATCTTCCACTGGCATGCGGTTGTCTCCGATTATCCTAGTGGGGTCTCCTTGATGAACAAACCGACGATTAACGCTTCCNCTAACGCGTTANCAATNCGTTAACANCCCGTTANCAGNNCCNNTTTGTCTTGTTNGGTGCAGGATTTAACGCGTAGTAACGGGCGNCTTNGNATGCTCAATCATGTGAAACATCATATACTCGTTAAGNCCCATTACTGTCATGAGTGAAGATATGCCGATTTTGGCAATTCCTGCACTAAGGGAGAATCCATTCAAAGCNCGACCCTTGGAAAGAGGACAATCGAATCTATTGGTGGGTAGGGATGAAGTCAGTGCGAGATGGACACGATTCATCAAAGCTAGAAATGCTAGAATGATTTTGTTGATTGGGGAAAGCGGTTCTGGGCGCTCTTCCTTGATGAGGTGTGTTTCTGAAGAAACCAGCAAAAGCGTGCATCTTGATATGTTTCCTACTTCCGAACATGCGCACAAGATCCTTCATGAAATCTATGTTTCACTTATTGGATTTGATGTACCTTCTAGTTCCCAAGAACTTGTTTCGAGGTTAGTTAATGAAACAGAAAAACTCGACGGACCTCTTCCTTTGATATCTTTAGATTATTCAAATGTTGATGGTAAACTTCTCTCTGAAATCCTTGCAACTCTAACTGCAGCATTGGAGAGGTTGAATGCTCTAGTAGTAGTCGTTTTATCTACCGAACAGAGAGCACAATGGCCAAATAACCTGGTTAACAGATTTGATCATGCAGATGTGATTTCTTCTCTCACAAAAGAAGAGGTTAGGAATTTATGCGAAACTAGAATTTCAACCGCTTCGAAATTGTCTTGGGAAATGAGTGATGAATCCCTTGATCATTTGTTCGAACAAACCTCTGGNTCGCCTTCTAAAGTGATGAGGATGATGCGTGATGCTGTAGATTATGAGAGNGCTAATCCTAGAGAAATGAAGTATGATAATCCACCAGAGGAAATTTCTCAAGAACCACAAGAAGAGGATAATACGCCTGAAATAAATATCACTGAGGATGAAATTAATGTGTCATTTGATTTGGATTTAGATGAATTAGAGAAAGAACCCGAGGTTACCTATTTTGAAGCAGAAGAATCCAGTCCATTGCCTGCTAGAGGCCCATTTAGAGCATTAGCAGCAAGAAACCGAGTCAATAAAATCGAAGCACCACCCTTTGACAAAACCAAAGTCCAAATGCAGAATAGAGAGCCTGAAGGAGTGGATGCGAACAAACTGTGGATAGCAAATGAACCTGATGCTATGCTTGTACAAGAGGTTGAAGAAGTGCCCCCTGAAGAGCCAAATGATTACATCGATGAGCAAATGGAGCATTACCCTACAGATTCTCATGTACCATCTAACAATGATGTTGAAGGTTTGTTCGGGCAACTTCTTGATGCACTAAATGTGCCTGATGGGCTTAGTATAGCAGAGCTGCTAGCAGCAATGCGTAGNCCTACTATCGGTCAAAAGGATAGCAATCCTTTGGATGTATACACTCTTCGTAGTCTTTCAAAGAATGAGGCTGTACTGGTAGAGGTCGCTTCTAGCCGTGANTTCTCTCCCTCAGATGCAAGATTACAAGATCGTCTTTGTGTTTTNCGACCTAGGATGTCGCAGATGTGTAATCGACTCTATAGNGCAGGAATANTGTCTGTCCAACAAAAAGGTCGTTCTAGAATGTACAAATTAACAAATGACGCTAGAGCGCAATTAGTGGCTTGGGGAATGATGGAGGCGAGCATATGAGTTGGTCAGTTTCGAGGTCTTGGCAAGCACCNGATTTGATATCGACATCTTGTAGTGTAGGTAGCGATATTCTAATCTCTTGTGGATTGGATTTAATTTTGTTAGATGAAGAGACAAATCAGAGATGGCGCAGGTCATTGCCATTCAGAGTACATTCTGCCGCACATGATTCTGGAAGAATCGGTGTNCTATGCGGTCATGGTTTCCACCTTTTACGAGTCAGTGACGGGTCTCAGATAGATGAAGGNCGTTCGACAACAGGNGGATTTAGTGATATTTTATCTAGGCCAGGAGGAGGTTGGGTNCTTTCATGNCGTAANGGNCANTTGCANGTTTTCAACCAAGAAGGACGCGGTTTGAANCGTTTAGATGTGNGNGGAGTTCGAAGATTGATTGGTTGGTTTGATCGAGAACATCTNATGTGGCAGGACGAAGATGGAAAACTTAGNTGCGCCANACTGGCAAATGATGACTCTCAAAGNTTACTNGAAGACCGAGTCTGGTCTTGGGTTAGTCGNATGACTGGAGGNAGGGTCCTCTTACAATCAGCCGATGGAATGCTTTGGGAAGGCACACCTCACCCCTATGGATGGGATAGTTTAGAGACAATCGATACACGCTCATTAGAGCCTTTGGCCGCTCACCGTGCGGGAGATGGTTGGTGGGTTTTGTCTATTGAAGGCGGAATTTATTGTATGACTGAAGATGTATCAATCGAGTTAAGAAATGCTGAATTAGGTGATTTTCTAATCGGTTTAGCCGCAGATACAATGGCTACAGTCAGCCGAAATGGCCTAGTTAGAATTTGGCGTTCTCCAGAATTGGTTCAATTGCGAAGAGTGGAAATGCAGAAGATGGTTGCAGAGGCAAAAGTAGCAAGCGACTGGGAAGAAAGGCGTAGGATCTTCAAGAGAGCTTGTGATGCAGAGGATGAAGGCAGAATTTCTCTGGCCATCGATTTGTATGAGTCATTGGGTCGCACATCAGATGTAAATCGCTTACTTGCAAGGCAAAGAGGTGATTAAATGGTCAGTGATACGGTTACTGAAGAGAAGTTGATTCACTATCTTGGCTTGACCAAAAGAGCCCGAGAAAAGGCCACACCAATACCTGTTCAAGGTTCACCTGAACACGATCAACTCACGGTTTTGTTGCGTATGGCTGATGATTATGCTAGTGATGCCAAACATTTCATGGATAACGGAGATTATGTTCGTGCATTTGGTGCAATTAATTACGCACATGCATGGATAGATGCAGGTGTTAAGTTAAGGCTTTTAGATGGTCATGGAGATGACGATTTGTTCACATTACCCTAATTATGCTGAATTAGTTAATTCGGAAAGGCGTGATAATTGATTCTCAATAATCGACATTCTTTCCCAGGCCTTGTTTTTGAATGGTAGAATCGCCTCATTTAGTGGAACAGCCAATTCGTAAATGCTAGACGGTCTTCCTCTTGCTTTACTCGGTGAAGTTACTATACGCAAAATTCCCAAATTACTCAATTTACTGATTGCAATTGAAACATCAGGCTGCCTTAAATTACAATTAGATTGTATTTCTGTTGATTTTGATGGACCATTTAGATGTAAACAGATCAAAGTTTTAGCTGTGTTCGATTCTACTCCAAGCGAGACTAACAAATCAACGATTTCTTTCGAATTAGCATACATGTCGGAACTTTCAGTGGAACCCACAGTACCATTTTCGACAGCCATGACTCCTATCCGTCTATCAGAGTATATGAATTAATCACCGGCATCAGTCATTCAACTAATCTAAGATGGGATCTACCACTTACTTCCACCCAAGCTGAATTAGATTGAGATAATCTTCTTTTCAATTCAGTATCGACAGTAAGTATAGGCCAATTATTCTTTATCGCTAGAGAATATAATTGGTCGTCAGTGTGTCTTCCTACTTCTTTTGGAGATTCACACATCAAAGCTTTTTTTTCCAGCATTGAAACCAATAATCTAGGGTTTTTTAGCGCCTCTAATTCTGATATTACATTCGGCACTATTGCAAGTTCATTGTAACCACAACATTCCTTTAAGGCCAAATCGATGTTAATTCCTGCTTCAATGACTGCGACCCAGCCGCAGGCATCAACCAGTATTCGGTGCATATTGCTCACTCGATAGTTCCGTGACCAATCAATCTCCAACGTGAACCAACACGCCTAGATAATGAAATTCTTTGACCACCATCTGCACAGATTGGGAGTCTTAGTGTCAGTGTAGCTTTGCCTTTCTTGACATTCGAGACCACACCTACGCTAGTAGCGGTTGCAACATTTACCATCAGCATTTCATTTGATCTTAGTGGCATTATTGGAGAGGCATCTTTGCCCTCTCCAGCAACCATGTTTTTCATTAGATTAACAGAAATATCGACTTTTTCTCTTACCGATGGTAAGTCGCCAACTTTGGCAACAACTTGTCCTGATAAATTATCTGAGGTTGTAATTGCAGGGTCTAGAGGTGTGGCCATCCCACACAGTCCTCCAGCATGCATGTTACCTAGATTAAGGCCTCCACCTTGCATGCTAGTTACCTTAGATCGAATCGGCTCATAGTGAGTTTTGTTTCCTTTCTGAATCCTTCTTCCAGGTCCAATTTCAATCTCGTCGTCGATGTTGAATTCACCTTCAACGATACTACCGCCGATAACTCCTCCTCTCAGTTTAGTAGGACGGGTTCCTGGCTTGTTGATGTCAAATGAGCGTGCAACATGCATGATTGCTCTCTTGTCTTTGGAGCGATCTGGGGTTGGTATTGTAGCCTCTATTGCTTTAATCAAGATATCTAAGTTTACATCATGGTGTGCAGAGACTGGAATAATTGGTGAATCTTCTGCAATAGTTCCTTTCAGGAATGTTTTGATTTCATTGTGAGATTCAACGGCTCTCTCCCTGGTGACCAAGTCAATCTTGTTTTGAACAACTACTATGTTTTCAATTCCAGCAATTTCCAATGCCATGAGATGTTCTCTAGTCTGAGGTTGTGGGCATGTTTCATTCGCTGCAACCATTAGCATAGCACCGTCCATGATGCTTGCTCCTGTAATCATAATCGCCATCAGAGTCTCGTGACCCGGCGCATCAACGAAAGAAACTACTCTTTCTAGTTCAGTAACATCGTCCTTTCCACCATCAGGCCTTTTTCCAGTAGCGTAGTATTCTCCTTTACCGGTTTTGTAGAATGCTGTATCTGCATATCCAAGTTTGATTGAAATTCCACGCTTTCTCTCTTCAGAATGCGTGTCTGTCCAAACTCCAGACAAAGCTTGTGTTAGAGTGGTCTTACCATGGTCTACGTGTCCGACTAAACCTATGTTGACTTCTGGTTGTGCGGGAAGCTTCCTTGCCATGCTTCCCATTCCTCCAGTACCTAAAGATCAGCCTCGCGGCTTCACTCACTGCTCTCCTCTTCTGCTCCGAGGATGTCAGCAAGGCTCTTGTTTGCAGCCTCTACGACTTTGAGATTGATTTGTCTGGTATCTTGTGTTACTGTGTTGCCACGGAAGTTACGGCGCTTGCGCATACCATCAGGTTTGTAGCGGAATCTTCTCTTCTCTCCGCCCTTTGCTTTGTGTACAAGGTTGTGACCCTTGAAACCAGTTGACGCTGTGACCAGAACAGATTGGCGTGATCCACCTTCTAGGTCTGAGCGCATTGGAGTTCCAGTCTTGTCTGATCCTCCAGTGATTTCTAATTTGTAACCAGCAAGTGTTTGCTCTCCTTCTCCTACGAATATACCATCGACCACGTCGCCGATTTTCTTTCCTAAGAATTGGGATAGATTGTTCCCACTAACCGTGAGGTTGTAGGAGCGTCCTCCGTTGTCTGGATTTGTGTCATTGACTACTGCGACGAATGTAGTGTCTGCCATGTTATCAACTCTTGAGCAGCCTGCCGACATTGGACGGGTATTTAGCCCCTTTGTGCGACAAAAAGTAGTCAATCAGCGTCGTAGTCGTCCTGGAATCAGTGTTTCGAGTCTTCTTTCTACATCACTAGGAAGCATGTGCGGCATAGAGATATGCTGAGTCCTACCCCTTCCTACTTCGGATTTAGTAGTCTTAGTAACGATGATATCTTCTTGAGCCAAACGCTTGAGATGCTTCCACAATGTAGTGTGTCCCTTTGGAGATTGTTCATACTCTTCACAGACGACATGATACAGCTTCTCCGCTTCTCCACTGGTCACCTTTTCTTCTTTCTTCAGTCTGCGACATAGTCCTAGAAGAATCATCATTGCGTGAGGAGGCAAGTTTTCAAGATTCATCGAGTCCACATTTGTGGGCATTGTAACAACAGTTCTTTGCACGTCTTTGGATTCTATAATTGAGCGGCCTGAGGCTTCAGCACGCTTAGCAGCACCCTCTAGTAACTCAATGGCCTGTCTAGCATCTCCTGATGGTGCAGCAGCTTGAGCAATTAAGTCCAGAATTTCATCGGGACAGGTTCCGGTTACTAATCCAAGGCTCATTCTCTGTTCGAGTATTTTCATCAGGCCTTTTTCATCATAGGGGGGCACTCTAACATGATTCGAGCGCCCAACTCTGGAAATAACTGCATTTTCCAATAGGTCAAGCACCTGTTCTTGGCTGATCATAATCGTTGAAAGTGTGCCAACACCTTCTCTATCCTCATCTATTCGCATTAGTTTGTAGATTATGTCGTCTCCTGAGCGTCTTAGTAGATGGTCAACTTCGTCGAGAATGACAATTAAGTGAGTATTACTGCTATGCAACATTCTTCTTAGGCTGGTTAGCAATTCACCCACGCCTAGTCCTCTATCAGGGTGACCAGGGTCCAAATCTTGTACGATTTTCTGCATAACTCTAGATGGAGTTGCAGCATTTCTACAATTTACATGCACTCTTTTGATGTTTCTTTTATCGCTTAGGTGACGTATTATATCCTGGCAGAAACGTTTTGCTAAGACCGTTTTACCAGAACCAACAGGCCCCGTGATGACAACTCTTCCGGTACCTTCTGGGTGGGCTATACTTCCAAAAATCGCAGCCAGTTCTCCTTGAAGGTCTTCTCTTCCAACAAGCAAATCTGGTACGTAATCAAAGCCAAAAACCTCCGGTTTGCTGAGGATTAGGCCTGCTCCGATGCGGTCGAGATAAGAACTCATGACTACAGATGGTTATCGTCTATGGTTATTGAACTTTCAACTCAAAAGACTCATTCAGGGTATCTCATCGAACTGATATCCTGTTTCCCACTTCTTCTCTCCAAGAGCTACTTCCAACTCGAATGGAGTCACTAACGGTTTAGCATATTTTACTGAATCATCGATAGCAATTCGTGGGCATGCTGTGTTAACAAATGCATCTACAGGGTAGAAGTCGATCAATTCTGGACCGACGTGTTCCAAAGCAAGAAGATACCCTTTCTTTCCATGNTTAGCTAGCGTTCTCTTCAGTTTNAGAGCNAGACTCCGACGCATTTGACCTGGCTTTTCACCAATCAATATCGCAAAGTTTTGCGATTCTTGTATTGCCATAATTAGCCCGAAGCGCTGCCTGAGGATTCTCTCNATTCTCTCAACACCCATTTCACTGGCGTCTCCNGTGTAAGGGTCCAACATAGCCAATGGTTTACCTGTATGTAGCGCTAATCCAATCGGGTGGAAGTCTCCACTGCCAAGGAAAAGATAGTGGCCAATTTCATCATCATCTCCTGAGTAATTGCAGCCTAAGACTTGGCCTGGGAAGGTTAGTCTTGCTCCGCCCACGGGAACTTCAACTTCGAATCCAGCATCTTCGAACCTTTTCTTGTAATCGAAAACTAGGTGCAAGTGTTGAATCGATGCTACCAAGCCCAGTTTAGCACCCTTCAAAGGTGCAACACGTCCAACAGCATCTAGGAATCTCTCTTGGGCTTCCTCTTCAGTCATGTCATCAGATTTACTTTGAACAAGTCTAGATTGAGCGATTGCTCGATGCTCGGCAAGAATTGGCAATACAGGATCTATCGCCGGGTCTCCGTCATATGTTACATTGATGAATTGNGTTGGCATTCCAGAATCAATATTCATCTGTGAATGACCCATGTGGGCAACTAACTCCACTCCCATTAGTTTCATCTTGTCGTGAACTAAATCACACGCTCCATAGCATGGATCGGCCGCCAGAATTACTTTAGCAGATGTTTCGTCTTCTATTTCATCCATCATTTCAAGGGCTTGCATTTTCAAGCCTTCAGGAATTTGTAGAGCTACCAGACGATGNTCATGGCCTTTTATTCTCTCGATTAACTCATCGAGTTCAAAATCATGCCTTTCAAGGTCCATACGTATCACTCCGGTTTGTTTTTTGCTCGCCGGAATGTGATTTAACCTTCTGCTAAAAAGTCTAGATATTCATCTGGTTCGAGCAGATTTTCCATATCTACATCGTGAGGATTCAATATTATGATCCATCCCAAATCGTAAGGTGAATCATTCACCAGTTCTGGGTTTATTTCTACTTCGCCGTTAACTTCTGCAATTTCTCCAGCAAAAGGACTTGGGAAAGTCAACTTTTCTTCTGCTGTCCAAATTGAGAATAAATTCTGTTCTTCATCGACTTCGGTTTCAGCGTGCGGAAGGATAACTCGGAGTATTTCTCCTATGTCTGCAGCTAGGTAATCGGACAATCCAATTACCAAGCGGTCATCCTTTTCTTGGTACCAAAGGTGCTGCCTTGAGTACTTGCGGCTGTGTGCGATGCCAAATTCCATGACTTCTTCATCCATGGTCTCAACCTTGAGGCCCCGTTAGGCCGGTAATATATGAACGCACTGCAAAAGTGAATTAGCAAGGGGCATCCCTAAAATGCTCTAACCATTTGGCCCGTAACATGCGCTTCGAAGAGACTGATGAGCAACAAATGATTCGTGAGATGGTCAGAGACTTTGCAGAGTCTGTTCTACCTCCAACAATAGAGCACAGGGACGCTAATCAGATTCCTCCGGCGGAGGAATGGAAGCAGTTCATTGAGTATGGTTTGCAAGGAATCACTATCCCAGAAGAATATGGAGGAAATCCAGTTGATGATATCTCTGAATCTATCATTATCGAAGAACTCGCTAGAGTTGACCCATCGTTTGCGGTGATGTTTTGTGTACACGTAGGACTATGTGCAAAAACGATCGCTCTTCATGGTAATGATGAGCAGAAAGCGAACTACCTTCCAAGGCTTGCAGCAGGCGAAGTAGGCGCTTACTCACTTTCCGAAGCAGGTGCTGGTACAGATGCTGCTGCAATGGTCTGTAAGGCGAAACTATCCGATGATGGGAGCCACTATATTTTGAATGGAGAAAAGATGTGGGTCACCAATGGTGCCCAGGCTCAAATTTACGTATTATTTGCCAAAGATGTAGGCCACCCAGATTACGGCGTCAAGAAGCACGGCGGCACAACTGCGTTTATCGTTGAACAATCATATGAAGGATTTAGCGTTGGTAAGAAGGAAGACAAGTTAGGAATTAGGTCTTCAGACACTTGCACACTCGTCCTAGAAAACTGTAAGGTTCCAGTAGAGAATGTACTCAAAGGCTCTGGCAACGGTTTCGCCATCGCAATGAATGCACTTGACAACTCTAGAATCGGTATTGCCGCTCAGGGATTAGGAATAGCTCAAGGGGCGTATGAAGCAGCACTGAAGTATGCTCACGAAAGGGAAGCGTTCGGAAAGCCGATCGCTCATCATCAGATGATTACCTCCTATCTTGCAGACATGGCAACACGCATAGATGCAGCAAGACTTCTTGTCTACAAAGCTTCATGGGCAAAGGAAGAGCACTACGAAAACGGTGGTCCTAGGCATACAAAGGAAGCAAGTATGGCTAAATTGTACGCCGGAGATACTGCAATGTGGGTCTCTGAGCGTGCTGTGCAGGTACTAGGTGGATATGGATACACCAAGGAATTCCCTGTTGAGCGTTTCTTTAGAGACGCTAAGATAACTCAAATTTATGAGGGAACTCAAGAGGTTCAAAGAATCGTTATTGCAAGAGCAATCAAACCCTGAGCAAAGGGTAGGCAGTATACTGGGGGACTGAACACCCATTGTATTCTCCCATAATGTCTTGAGGGATTTGCAAGCCCCCTCGTGATTTCATGGAAATGATATGTCGGTTGTCTGTATCAACCCACAAGAGACGGTGTGAACCTTTCTTGAATATTGGAGAATTCATTATCAGCCAAAAAGATAACCATGTGTGGGATGTATCCAAGGATTTTCACGATTTCCTTTTTTTGGACCACCATACGCGGTTAGTTCTTGTATTCTTTCACTAATCAATTCCAACATCTCGGAGTTTGAAGGTGGTTGAGGGGGTGAGTTGAGAGCAGGAACATTACCCAAATCTGAGATTGTTCTAACTTCACTTAACACTGTTCTAATTTCATTAAGAATCTTTAGCACGAATTCATTGAACTCCTTGTTTAGTTTCGATATTTTTTGTTGATTACTTTCCGAATTTTCGCATCTAGTAAACCAGTTTTCATGGATCATAAGCATTACACGATATGTGTCCAACTCTTTGCCCGCTATGAATACATAATCTAATTCCTCTATTGATACTCCCTGCGGCGTTGATTCATGTGATACTACTGTATACTGAAATGTAATACCCTTTCCATTAAAATTAAGGAATATCTCTTGGAGATGATGAAAGTCGAGATATTTTCTGCACAAATCCAACGGTCCGTTCATACTTCTGTGTTCATGCAAGCAGTATATGAAACCGTCTCAGTTATGTCCAAAAACATGAATGTTAATCAATCTCTGCATCCCCTTTGTACATCCTCGCGTGAAGTGTATGTCTTGACGGTACCCTACCATGAGATGCCTGTACAGAGGGTGTAGAGAGGGTGTTGCATGGGTATACAGAGGTATCAAGAACATTCAATTGCATCAATGATTTG
>NZGQ01000044.1 GCA_002689565.1 Methanobacteriota archaeon
ATGCTAATCTTAGTCTGGAAGAGAGGTTTACACTATTAGCAACAACTTTCCTAATCGACTACGATTGTTTCGAACAAAAGTAAGCTAATTTTTCATTAGTGCAACAACAGCATTGGTTGAAACCAAACCAAAATTGTGTGAATCTTCACTAGCTAACGGATCTGGATTATCTCCCTCTACAAAGAATCCTTTGTCTGTGATGGTTTTGACTCGCTTTACGCATGTCACAGAATTTTTGAAAGGGTGTTGGAACACAATTAAGTCACCAACTGAAACCATTTGGCCATTATATTCCAAACACTCAATCTCGTCACCATCCTTGTATGATGGCCACATTGAGTCGCCCTTGATTCTGACTTTCAAGATGCTCGAATCCATGGGACTTCACGGCCCTTGACCGACCAGAACATGTGGTGGATTGCTTCGATAGCATCCATTAATTCCTGAGCATGGTCTGCGGAAACTTCAACTTTGCAAGCAGAGCAAAGTTTTGCTGCATTCCAGAATGTGTCGTGTAGATCTGGATTTGAATCAAGATGTTGTGGCTTGAAGAAGTCAGTCCAAAGTACCAATAATTCATCTTTGCACTTCTGCGCTTCTTCTTCTTTTACTGCTGCATATCTGCTCATTGTGTTTAGATATGCGGCTGTGTTACATTCACTACCATGATTTTCTGCTAGTGCTAACATTTTCTTTGTCATGGATTGTACGGCTTCACCGGCAATCCTTGCGCTTGCTGGGTCGTAGACGCCACATGGTCCGTCACAGTGTGCTTCGGCTTCGATAACAAATTCATTATTCATAGAATCCCTCTATTTGCTCTCTAACAGGCTTAAGCATATCAACATGTGCCCAAACTCAAAGCGAGTATGTTATCCCATTTTAGAAAGGCAAGTCCCCAAAATGGTTATGAGGGTCGAGATTGTGGGTTGCATCATAGGTGAAATGATGAAGGCTCTAAGACGTGCTTTGTTCCTACTTGCAGTTTACTTTGCAAGCACTCTCGTAATCGCTACACCAGCCGCTGCACAAGGTGTCACAGTACCGGCTGTTGACTTACAGTGTTTGTCTCCAAATCCAAGCGGTGCGATAGACGTTCCTGTATATCCTGGTGCTACTTTGACTGGGTTCGCAAATTGTAAGGTTTCAAACCCGAATGCATATGTCGAGAGAATCTCTATCGAAGTTAATGCAGGAACTTTAGTTGTAGCAGCTCCTGGTACTATCACCTTAGGTGCTAACGGCGAATCAGAATTCCAGGCCACAGTACGTGCCGACCAAAGATTGACAATGTCTGGTAAGACTCTAGAAGTAACTGCTAGAGTTGTAGAAGCAAACGGAGTACCTCCTCCAAACACTGCAGAATCTAAGGTTCAAATGATTATCAACATTCTACAATTCAGTCGTCTACAGGTTGAAGCAACACAGCCGTTCCTTCAACTATCTCCAAAGACTGATCACAACTTCGAGTTCAAAGTTTACAACCAGGGTAACTGGGCTGACAAGTTCATTGTCGGTGTAACTGAAGACTCAAGAGATAAACTTGAGGAAAAAGGATTCCAGATTTCAATCCCTCTTGTATCTCTTGAAATCATCCAAGGAGATGAACCTCAAAAGGTCCGTGTAATGGTTAGAACACCAAAGAATCAAGGATGGACTGATGAATACCATACTCTAGAATTCGAAGCAGTTTCTGAATTCTCTTGTAGATATGAATTGACCGGATGCAACTCAATGTCTCAAATGATTACTATCTATGTACGTGGTGTATACCTTCCAGGCTTCGAATTAATACCGTCTCTTGCAATGCTTGGTATGGCTGCAGCAGTCATCGCTAGACGCAACATGGATGACGATGAAGACGAAGACGCTGAGTGGCTTGAAGCCGCTCCTGGGTTGTAAAACAAACTCGGAAATTAGCCTAGTTTCTGAAACTAGCAGGGGTTGTATTGATAACGAAGCACTTAGCGTGCTATATTTGCACATGCACAATTGGTGATTGTAATGAGTGGACTTCTAGACAAAGCAAACAAAGTCGCCGGAGATTCTGAAGAAGTAAAGCCTGTCGAAGCAAAGACAGTCGAAACAAAGGCTGTCAAAACAAAAAATGAGGATAAAGCTCCTACTGGATTCGCGGATTCTCCAGAATTCCAACCTGGTAATGGATTGAATATTACTGCCCTGAAGTTCCAGATAGGAGCAGTTGTTGGTTTCATGATAACAATGATTCTTGTCTTCTTTATCGATACAGTTGTTCTTTTTGGTGACATTACCCTAGACGACTTTTTCGTACCAGGTGTGATTGTTTGGTGGTTAGTTTTCAACGGAGATGATCTTAGGCATCAAGAATTCGATTGGAAGAAACTAGGGATTACTGCAGGGTGTTTCCTAGTTGTAACTGGGATGATTGCAGGAGTAGCAATCTTCAGCGCAGCAAGTAGTGGTGTTACAATTGGAGAGGTTGAATTTGATGGTGAATCAGATGCAATTGATTTGAAGTTGTACGGTCCGAAAGGTATGGACTACACCATCGAAGTTCTTGTTGACGGAGATGTAGAATATTCAGAAGATGGCACAATTAGCATCGATAAAGCAAGTCATGACATCTCTTTGGATGAATTTTGGGCTGGAAATGCACACAACATGGCTGGTCAAAACCTAGTTGAATATGAAGTCAAAGTCACTTCAAATGGAGGTGAAGATTCGATGACATTCAACGAAATAATGGATAGGGAAGTTGATACGGCGTATGTCAAAGTATTAGAAAAATATGACAATACCGGAGAAGACAAGTACTATCTAGGAATTTACGTTTCAATGATAGTTGGCATTGGACAACCAGGTGCTAGTTTTGATTTCGATAACGGTGTATATACGGGAACTCCTCCTCAGCCGATTGAATCTGACTGGGACGCTACAGTTCGTGTGCTGGGTGGAGATAAAATCCACACCTACACTTTTTCTGCTGATGAAGGAGAAGGTAGAGAAAGTCCAAGTGCGCCTATTCTGGGAGAATTCAATTTTGACTGGGTTTCGCTACATCTAAATGGCGAATATCTGGAAAAAGGCGATTTCTATGGTAGTGACGGATGCTACACATTTGAAATTACTATCAACAACGAGTATGGTGAACAGCTAGTTTCTACAGATTCACAAATCAGATTTTACTGGGATTCAAACGAAGCAGTCAGCGATACAAGTGATGATCAACCAGCAGAAGAATGTTGAATTCCCTTGATTGAAACCGTAGGATTCGGAACAATGGTTTATACCATGACCGTTGATGTTAGGGCATGGTTAACTTCTCTCTTGACGATGGTGACACAACTGTAATGCGACCACCTTCCCGTCGACGAAGGCCTTCCTTAGCAGCTGGCAACAGGTCAGGCGCACCTGGTCCGAGTTCTAGACAATCAAAGGATGGAAGGGTCAAGAAAATAATCAACGGCGAAGTCGTATATGTCAGAATTAGACGTGTAGTTAGAACCTAATCATTCGATTGTTCCAGAATCTTCATCAATGTCAAATGCGCCACTTTCTGTGTGCGTTGCATAATCCTTGTCAGCCTGTGCTTGCTTGCTTCTCCAAACAATGAATGCGAATAATCCGATAGAGATTACAAGTCCAATAGTTATTGACAAGATCATGTTTGAAGACTCCTCGCCAGCATCAGACCATGTTACTAGACCACTCGTTGCTGTTCCTTCGGTAACAACATCATATCCTTCAAATTCTGGTGGAACAAATATTGAACATTCTAGACCCAAATCACCTTCGACAGCGGAATCCCAATTCATTGCTATATCAGTGGTTTCATCTGCTGCAACTGTGTGTGTGACAGTAAGGCCAACATTTGCATCCTTTCCATCTGTGATAATGGCAATTCCATCTTCCGAGTATTCTATCTCTCCGTCTATACATGAAACTAGGAATGATGCTGGAACATTACCGCTATTTGTTACCTTTGCCATGACTCCTAGTCTTACATTAGTTGTACCATCATTGGAAGATTCTACTAGTGAATCAAAACTTAACTCAGGTAGGTCCATAGTGACATCGAAATGGTTTACTCTAGGTAAGTCCTCAATNNNGTGCTCATAGTANCCCCAAGAAGTTGANAGTACAACTATTGCANTCGCAGNTTCNTCATGNNNCATGCCGNTNCCNTCNTGCCAACGNACAATNCTATCNCGNTTTGTTTNACCGATCTCNATNANATTGTCNCCCCAATTNTCTTGATTGAATGANNTATTATCTCTNAANTGTGAAGTATTATCNAAATCATATCCCATNTCAAANCCTTGGAACCANACGTANGAATTNCCAACACCNATTGTCCTTGTTGATANGANATTNANCCAGTTNTCNGTNTNNCCTCCAGTTCCTACTGAATTNTCCCANGTTACAGTTGCATCATCCCANACAATGATGTCTTCATCAATAATGCCATTGTCAAACACAGAATTTGTGACACTTATTGCCCCATANACGTTAATTGGTCCTGAACTTCGCATATCAGCACCATCTANNGAACACGTACTGTGGCATGAAATCGCAGCTCCAAAAATAGTCCCACTNACAATTAATTCTCCTTGNACATCAATACTCCAAGACCCTTGCTTGTCTGGCACAACCACAGATGTTCCTTCACCTGATAATTGGTCAGCCGCAATAATCACAGGACTAGATCCTGATGGAGACAATGTGATATGNCTTATCACCGCTTGGTTGAATAAATTGTTTGAGATATTTACAGTGATATTTTCAACATCCATANCCCCTGTCCAATCAAACTCATCAGAGNCGCTCCAGTTGGAAGTAGTTACATTATTNATTTCAATATCAATTCCATAAANAACAGTTCCAGCAAAATGTATCCTCATTGTGCCACTNGCTGCAATATTATTTACTGGGACAATAACACTTGAACTCGCAGCTAAGTCTANCTGTGGAGGCTGGGTTGAATTCATTGAACCTGAAACAATCATTGTTGCTCCATCTTCGATAACTATTGATGTATCATCTGCAATTTCATAATCTCCTGAAATAGTCCAAGTTGCTCCATCTTTCACAGTATAATTNCCTGATAATGTNCCNCTTGAATCCTCTTCNGTATTGGTTGAAACATCAGTTGCTGAAACTAATGGCTGGCTAAGCAAGATGATTAGCGACAATATGATTGCCTTTCGCATAGTTGACCCTTGAAGGGATAAGCAAATGAATCATNCGGCTGTTTCCTTCACTAATATGGCACATCTTTCCATCCAATCTTGTAACCGATTAGATTGAAAGAGCGGTGAAGGATAGGGGTAATCACAACTAAAAGGAGCATAGGGATTAGTAAATCTCTATCGCCATGAGCNCTACCTGTCAAGAAAATTTGACCGAACACGAAAACGGATATTGCGAATGGTAATGTGTCTAGNAGGGGTGCTTTGCTAGAGACATCTCCTTCCCTTTTCATNCCTTTTCTACGCTTGAAATAAGATCCTGTAGAATCTCCGATTAAGCTAGTTAGGCCAAGAAACGTTCCAAGTAAAAATGCGCTAGCAGCCCATCCAGTTGCCGCTTCTGTTGGTGAAATGAAAATCCAATTTTCTGGAATCATAGTCATCAGGTAACAAAGTAGNCCGCTTGTCAGNGAACCTCCNATAAGCCCGTTCCAAGTTTTACCNTCTCCAAGAATCCTATTGCCATCTTTGTGGACTCTNCCTCCATCGATAGGCCATGGNCCATAACCNGTCTTTGGCAGCCATTTACCCCACATCATTGCAAATGTATTCACAAGAAATCCTGGGAGGTAAATCCACAGTGTAAAGAGCATCATCTCAAAGACGTTGAAATCCGCCATACCTAGCCGGTGNGNCAATAGGCCTTTGAACTCAATGGCAATTTAGACCATCACGATGGGCTTATGAGCCTCTCAACAATGGACCCATCATGGCAGGAATGTCAGTATTGGTTGTCGGCGGCGGTGGACGTGAACATGCATTGTGTTTGGGTCTTGCAAGAAGTGAATCAATCGGTCAAATTCACTGTGCTCCAGGTAATGCAGGTACTGCAGAAATTGCAACTAATCATGCATTCACNGATGTTTCAGATCTGACTAATTTAGCATTCCAATTGGATGTTGACTTCGTTGTTGCAGGTCCAGAAGCTCCGCTGTGTGAGGGACTGGCTGATAAATTGGCGAAGATGGATGTTCCATGTTTTGGCCCTGTTGCTGCTTTAGCAAGATTGGAGGGCAGTAAGCTACACGCCAAGCAAGTCATGCAATCAAATGGAGTNCCTACNGCATCATTTCATGTGTTGGATAAAGACAGNGATATCGATGCAGCATTAGATGATTTTTCAGGAAANCCTTGGGTAGTGAAAAGAGATGTTCTAGCCGGGGGAAAAGGCGTAGTNGTAACCGAAAACAGGGAAGACGCCAAACAATTNATTCTAGATTCAATTAATAGCGATGGTCAGGTATTACTTGAGGCATTTTTACCAGGTCAAGAAGCAAGTATGCTTGTTGTGATGGATGGTAGTGNNTTTGTTTGTCTTCCTGCAAGTCAAGACCACAAACGAGAGTTCGAAGGAGACAAAGGNCGCAATACNGGNGGAATGGGNGCATATGCNCCTGCTCCGGTATATTCTGANGACGTNAAAGCAAAGACGATTGAGAGAATTGTTAAACCGATGCATAAAGCCCTCTCAAGTCGAAGAGTTCCTTACAGAGGNGTNCTTTANGTTNGGCTTAATGATCGATGAAAATAATGACCCATATGTTGTTGAATTCAATGTGAGGTTTGGAGANCCTGAATGTCAAATTACGATTCCACTTGTATCTTCAGATTTGGGTGANTTGTTGTCAGCAGCNTCCAGGGATGAACTCGCAAATGTCGATGTACANTTNCATGACAAACATGCACTAACAATTGTCCTTGCTGCAGAGAATTATCCCGGNCCGGTTGAAAAGGGAAGAGAAATCAANAATTTNCCAANTCCAAAATCAGATTCNTGGGTGAATCATGCNGGGACTAAAATCGAAAATGGCCAACTTTTGTCAAACGGAGGAAGAGTTCTTTCTTGCACTGCAATCGGCGATACTCTTGGAGAAGCCGCGAGTAAGGCGTACTCCATGATTGAGCAAATTGAATTGTCCGGCTCACACTACCGGCGTGATATTGGGCATCGAGCCCTATGAAGGTTATTCCTAAATCAGGCTTTCAGTGCTGCGGTTTGCGAATGAATTTTTATATCACTCCTCAATTGATAATAGGCAACGCATAAAAAGGGGTCTTTGGTGGGCGCAATGCTACAGCCTTTAGGCTGCACCTAGAAAACTAGAGGGAAACAAAATGTCGAACGAAAACGACGAAAGAAATGAAGCGCAAAATCCAATGCTCGGGTGGCTAATTGCACCCCTGGCAATTTTGCTTGCGCTTCTTGCTGACTATGGCCTAGACTTCGGTTTAGTCCTCGGAATGGATGAAATGGAACCGTTTGCTGTAATCGCGATTGCAGCAACACTCGGTATGGCACCNCGTGTCATGAAAGAAATGGAAGTCATTCGACAAGGTACAGTAGTTTCCCTAGTTACCTTGATCGTATCTCTTGCTNTATCCGAAGGCGTCGCTANTTACATGGATTCAAACTTCCTTGGTTTGATATTCTTCATAGTGATGTTTGGNGGATATCTTCTTGATTCTAACGGACGCCATGAATGGAACACTGTTCTGATTTTTGGTTTCATTGGATTGTGGACTGCAATCACNGCAGCNGCNAACTTTGCTGANACNCAGACAAANTTGTTCACNCTGGANGGTCAAGAATACATNAGAACCGCNGCATGGCANGANGCAATTGGATTTGTCTTCTTCAACACCCTTGCGGTGTTTATCATACTTGGATTGCTAGCTGCTGTTCTGTTGCGTGGTGTTATTAGCCCTGCAACAGACAAGGGCTGGTTTGGTTACATCAAACCACATGATGGTGGATGGAACCGTGCTACAATGCCTCTACAAATTGCACTCGCTGTTTGGGCGGCAACTCACATAGCGATAATGTACTACTTCAACACACTTGGAGATCTAGATATTTTGTCTATCTGGTCTGAAAAGGAATATCATGGATATATCGGATTCTGGCCTGCTGCATTGACAGGTGTTGTAGCACTATCCTGTGCATGGATGGCTGCAGAGCGCTGGTACACACGCGCTCTTTTCATCGGTTCTATGTGGGCGCTATACATCGTGTCTTCGTTGTATGAATCCGGCCACTGGGCAAACGACAACTTCGAAGGTTCGTGGGCTGTATGGATTTGGTTTGGTATAACATTCTTCATTGGAGTTATGATTTACTGGTTTGCAACTCACGAAGATTATGGCGGTTGGATGAACAGAGAACTTCACGAGCCAAGTCAGGCTCGTGTTTTCTGGTCCAATCATTGGGCTGGAATCATGACATTCATGGCTTTCCTGGTCGCATTAGCGATTAGAGTGCAATGGTATTTCGTTCCATCAATGAATTCTGCTGGATTGGAATCATGGGATCTTACTGGAGGTTCAGACCCTTGGTACATGAAGAGAGTCGTAGAGTACATTGTTGCTGAAAACGCACATTTGATCTGGGATGCTGATAGAAATTACCCAGTAGGTGGTATCAACCCACGTCCGCCATTATTCACATGGTCTATGGCACTGGTTGCAATGCTACTTTCAAACCTAGGTCTGTCATCTGATGCATCAGTATGGTACGCAATGCTTGCTCTTCCTGCAGTCTTTGGTGCTTTGATTGTATTCCCTATGGCAGGTATTGCAAAGGATAACTTTGGCAAGGGTGCAGGNGTAATTGCAGCCTGGTTAATCGCATTCATGCCAACTCACGTTCAAAAATCAACTTGGGCTATGGCTGACCACGATTCATATGTTCTACTATTCTTGACTGCAGCATTCATGTTTTACTTGCGTGCTGTNAAGGCAGGAGGNGANGAGAGGTTNTCNCGTCANACCAACGCATCACCTTCAGGNATAATCAAGGCNATGTCAGAGGTTCTAAAACACCGAAGAAAGGCTTCAGCTAATGCAATTGCAGCTGGTGTCTGTTTCAGTATTGTGGCATTGGGTTGGAAAGGATTCGTTTACGGTCCAGCAATCATATTCCTTGCATACTTCGTGCAAGTTGCAATGAATATGTTCAGAAGAAAAGACAGTACAATNTTGTCTGCTCTGAACATTATGATGCTAGGTACAATCTATGTTATGATTCTACCATTCTATGCACATCCACAACTTGACTTGGTATTGAATTCAACTGGATTAACTCCGTTGCTATTCATTACATTGTTCACCGTTGCAATCGCATGGATTACNACAGGATTCCGTGACAAGCCTTGGCTATTGGTACTGGGTTCACTGTTCACAGGCGGTGTTTTATTCGGTGTAGTGCTATACGTNCTGCAAATTTCAGATCAATCCAATGCTTGGGAAATCTTGACAACAGGTTCTGGTTACTTTACAAAGAACAAGATATTTGGAACAATTGCTGAAGCAAGTGCTCCAAGTCGTGGACAATTATTCGCATCATTTGGACCGATTGTATTCGTTCTAGCAATTGTCATGGGAATCATAGCGTTGTGGGACGGAATCGTAAAGAAGAGTCAAACAAGACTAATCTTGGGTATGTGGGTNATCGTTGCCTCATACATGGCATGGACTGCAGGTAGATTCCTGTTCAACGCTGCTCCTGCAATGGCAGTTATGGGTGCTTGGGGTATTGTGACACTCTGGAGTGCTAGCGGAGCAGGTAACATGGCTCGGTCTTGGAGACGAATGGGAATTCGCACTCCAGGAGAGAGAATCTCCAATGCGCGCAAAGCAGTTTGGAGAACACCTCAGTTCAGCGCAATCGGACTTGTATTGATTATGCTAATCGGTCAGCATGCCGCATACGGAATCGATGCTGCAATGCCTAGATCCCAACATGAAGCTGAAATGGATGATACAATCTATCACATTGCACCAGACATNCTACGATGGAACGATTTCGGTTTCTCGGTATTAGATGATGCAAAGTATGATCCTTACGATGGTAACAATCCAGACAGATGGTACCTTGGTTCGTTCGGCTCAGGATACAATGATCGTGGATGGAACTTAGCCTACGAGTGGCTTTCAAACCAAGATACCGATGAGTCTTTCTCNNATCGCCCAGCATTTGTTTCATGGTGGGATTATGGTTTCCAAGCTNTAGAAACAGGAGACCACCCGTCNGTATCTGANAACTTCCAGTCAGGTATTCCTGTGACAGGAAACATGTTACTTGCTAGAAACCAAGATGATTTGGNTGCAATGTTCATATCGAGGCTATCTNAAGCAGACCTTTCTTACAACGAAGCAAGAACTGGGGAGAGAATGCACACAAACTCTTTCTTGAGTTCTTTGTCAAACCATCTTACTGATGAACAAAAATCAGAGTTCGTTACAATCGAGACAAAGATGGACGCTGATGGTGTAGTTGACCGCTCGTTCAAGGTGATTGAGGTAAACAATGATGTTGTTATGGCTGAAGGTCGCTTGATTGAAGATGGTGTATTTGGTAAGAATCTGAATACATATTACATGGTTTATGAAACTGGAGAACCGATCCCTTGTCCAACCGATGATGAGTGTGAAGGTGACTACGCATTCGCAAACTATGCTGATGCTCAAGCGGTATTCGGTAGTAACGTACGCGCACTTTCTGACACTCAAGATAATACCACTCACTACATATTCGGTGATTATTGGTACACATCTGACCTTATAGAGGAATATGATTCAGTAAGTACNGGNATTCATCGAAGGAATGCAGGAATAGCATTGGTTACTCAAATGCTAACTTCATCTCTTGATAGTGAAGACCTACACTCGCTCTATGTTGACTTGTCAAACAATGATATTTACACAGTGCAAGACTACAATGGTGCACCTGGTGAAACAATCACTCGTGATCATGAGATCAGGTATTTCGCTATAGACAACAGACTTTACCCTCGTGCAGGACTGTACAGTTCTGATTACAGCGGTGGTAGCCCAACTGGAATTTTTGGTGCTCCTGCGATTCTGTCTGGACAAGATTTTGATACTTTCATGAATGAAGTCTACATGACAAAGCGTGGTCAATTCAATGATGAAATGACTCGAGAAGAATTTGATGAGGAA
>NZGQ01000045.1 GCA_002689565.1 Methanobacteriota archaeon
AGAAGTGTCGGTAATAATGACACCTTCAGCTCAAGAAATTATCACACCTATGGCAGTCAGATGGGCATCTCAAGGAGAAGTCATTACTGATTGGGATGGAGATTTGTCAGGATTATCTGGTTTCGATGCTGTCCTTGTAACACCTGCAACACGCAATATAATCGCTTCATTTGTCCACGGACTAATGAACGGTCCACTACTGATGGCTCTATCAGCCGCAAGAGGGAGAGGTTGCCCGATAATGATGGTGCCTTCTATGCACAACGATCTCGCTCATGATCCAGTAACTGAAGATTTAGTAGTACAGTGTGTCAAATCAGGAGTGAAGGTTCTTTGGGGTGCTGAGGAGGAAGGCAAAAGAAAGACTCCAAACCATGAGGAAATTGTTGCTAGATTAGGTAATCTTGTCAACAATAATTCAACGTCTGTAGTGATTACACTCGGTGCAACTCGAACAGCAATTGATGATATTCGCTACGTGCAAAATACCTCAAGTGGTTACACTGGATACATGATTGCAAGCGAACTATATCGACATGGAATGGATATTACATGCGTAAGTGGTGTCACAACAATAGACAAACCGAGTTGGCTTTCTTTAGACATAGAATGTCCAGATCCAGATGACATGCTTGAAGAATTAAAGGCACTGACAAAGGATAACATCGATGTTTGGATCCATTCTGCTGCAGTTTTAGATTATGTAATTCCAGACCCAGTTGAAGGTAAAATTGCATCACTACAGGGTGACCTCGATATTCAACTGAAGGAAGGTGCAAAGCACATTACCGAATTGAGAGAATCATGTAATGGAGCAGTACGAATTGGTTTCAAATTAGAAAGCGGAATCAAGCAGAAAGATCTAGTTCACAGAGCACACGCTCAAATTCAATCTGCAGGAATGACAGCAACTATTGCTAACAGAATGGAAGACTATGGCAAGGAAGGTAAACCAAGAGGTTGGCTTGTAGACTCTCATGGAGCACATTTCATTCTTGAAACTGAACAAGATATGTGTAATGCAATCCGCTCCGTAATTGAAAACAATAGGTGATTTTTCTGCGTCGGTTCGCCATTGTAGGAACTCGAGCAATGGCTAAGGGAAAGTTACCACTTAATGACCTGGCTGGAGGAGCAGGTAGGATGGATGTCCTGATTAGGGCTCTCATGTCATCGATTCTAACAAGCCATGGAATGAGAAAAGACGTAGAATTCACAATGATATTACTTGGAGGACCTGGGCCTGCTAGACGTATCAAATTTGTATCAAATGAACTCAAAGGAATCCATGCTGAAGAAAGAGCGGTAGCAGGAAAAATAGCAACTGTGATCAAGGAGCCTATGCCCCCAAGAGGACACTGGATAGAAAGGAGCCCTGGTATCTATGACGGAGGTGGAGATTTAGACATGACACTGGATGAATGGGGATGTCCAATCATCAGGTTAGAAGCAGATTCTCCAATTCTATATTCAGGCCAACTACCCGCCAATTTTGAGATTGATGACATTGGATTTATTCTTGGAGATGACACGACACTTGAATCTGAGAGAGGCATTCCAAGAAGCCTAGGCAAGAACTGGTTGCAGGGACATACTTGTATCTCCATCATACACTTCCTTCTCGACGAAGGAGTGAATCTTGAATTTTAATCAATAATGCGAAACAATTGGATTATTGATTCCACTTCGTCCATTCAGTACCTGAACCGGCAGTCCTGTACCAATTTTCTCCGTTGAACTGTACCCACTCGTAACCATGTTGGTCTGGTTGACCCACTTGATTAATCGGAGGACTTGTAGGAACCACCGCAGGTTGAGTTTGTACTGGTTGTGGAGCCACGGCATATGTTTGATGATGTTGAGCCTGGATTGGTTCTTGATGTTGTGAGACTTCTGTCGTTGGCATAACTGAATTATCGTATGACTTTAATTCCTGACTGACTGAATTATCAACCGCTTCTAAAGTTAAGTCTCCAGAATCAGGACCTTTTCTTCTGACTAATACTACTGCCAATATTACAACTAAAAGGACAAACGCCCCAATTCCAACAATTGTTGTAGTAGACATACCATCTGACTTGCTCGAATCTTTGGTTTTGTCTACAATATCTTCCTCGCTGTCACTATCTTGATCTTGGTCATCATCTAAATCATCTAAATCATCTACATTTGTTCCATTTGTATCAGTTTCGTTATTATCCAAAACTTGTTCTAACGAATTAAATGAAAGCATCAGACCATATTGCGACAGACCGCTTGAAACAGTAACGGGAACATCATGCATACCCATTGGTATATCATCCCACACAATAGTACAATCACCATCGATTCTTTGTCCTTGAAGTGGCATATCTAAACTACAATCATATGATGTAGAATTTTCTAAACTGACCACAACTTGAATAATCGCATTATCTCCTTCAGTTCCCTCCCAAGATGTTGCACTAGCTTGTATTCTTACTATTGGTTCATCTACCGGATATACAATTATTGTCACGCTCATAGTGCTAGTCGCACCTCTAGCATCATCAACCTTGACATCTACAGTGTAAGAACCAGAATTAAGAGGAGCCCACCAAACTTCCCAGGTATTTTCATCTAATATCATACCGTTTGGTGCGTTTAGTAATTGGATTGTTAGATTGTCATTTTCTGCATCTGTAGCTGTGACACTAAATCCTGCCATCCCTCCTTCAACAACAACAATTTCTGGAATGTCATCTATGACTGGTGGTGTATTAGGTTGGTCATTTACTGTAAGGTTGTAACTATACCTAAGCGGTAGAATCCATGTCGATTCTACAAGGATTGTAATTTCATGAGTTCCAACGTCAGACATACCTGTCGCCATTGATATCTCTCCTGTCAATGAATCTATTGTCAATCCAGTCGGTCCTTCTTCAATTGAATATGTAAGTGCGGCTTGCAGATACCAACCTCTGTTAGAAGACTGAACCCAATGGGCAGCTTCAAATGTAGTTTCGTAGGTATCTCCTGCCATAACTGATGTCGATGGTTGTTGGAAAACAACAGGTTCTGAGTCTATGAATGCCCATAGCCAATATCCACCACCTTCACCTTGAAGGTGAATCTGGTAATTTCCACCTTCTGCATCTGCGAATATGAAGTTACCATCATCATTTGGATAAATCATATTTCCACTAGGATCTACCGCCCACGCATTGAGGCTGTAAGCGCCAGATAAATTGAACAGATTATCGGTAGTACCGAAAGAGACTACAACTGGTAAGTTTGGTAGAATTTCAATAATCCAACTATCTGTATCATCAACCACCCCTATCTCTGAAAACACGATTTCCTCAAACGGCATAATTGGAGAATCTACCCTTTCTTCAACGATAACAGAATAATTAGCTCTTCCTGAAAACGAGTAAATTGTCAAAAATACTGTACCCATTCCAGACGCGTTTATCTCCAGATGAGCACCCTCACTAGCATTTGAAATATCAATGAAATAATAACTTTGATTTTCATCTTCAGGGTACCATTCTACGTAAACTAGTCCATCGATTGTGCGATCAAAATCAATCCAAACATCCTGAACTTCTCCATCGAAAACCTCCCATGTTAACATATCGGTGTTATCTTCATTGCCATCAATCCACCCGGCATGGTAACCCAAATCTAGCAAACTAGCGTTGGAATAATCATCATCTGGTGTGTGGTATGAAGGTAATTCCCAAATGTGTATCTGGTATTGTCCATTTACTAGGTGAGGGTTCTCGTAACCGTATATTGCAACACTAATTTCAAAGAAACCGGTTGTTAACGGAGATACCGATGTCTCTAGAATATTAGAGTTTGGAGCAGACTCTGCTAAGTAAAATTCACTCCAATCTGACTTTGCAACATCCATAAAGATTGACAATGAATCATTTGATTTTTCATCTGAACTAAAGTCACCAAACAACTCAACTGTTACAGCATATGATTTTCCAGCCGTTAGATATGCCTCATAACAGGACCCTGAATAATCTGGACCTTGACTTAAGTAAGGTACGAGTTGGTCGGTTACTGGTTCCCCATCTATGACTAAGTTGGGCGGATACATCATAGCAGGATCATATCCATAATCCCAACAATTTGGGTTTGAGTCTTCAATGTAACTCGAATTCACACCAATCCAATTACTTGTTGCTGAATTCCAGTTTTCAACTTTAATCATGTAAACCTCAGAAGACTGAGATAATGTATTAATCCACCATGTATCATTTGAGAAAGATTGAGTAAATGTTGCTAATTTTTGTGTTCCAGTACTATCGTACAAAGCGACATCATTGATTTCTTGTCCTTCAAATTCAAGACTGAAACTACGACCTGGCTCTGGATGAATTGAATACCATACACTTTCCATCGGATCTAAATCAATGGCTGAAACACCATCTTGCCCAATGTAAATTGGGGTCGCTAGTTCCGGTGTACTTTGATCAGTAATAGTCTGGGAGGACCAATTTACAGATTGCATCAATAACAATTCCAAGTCATACCGATTTGACATAGCTGCAGGATCAAACGCAAAGAAGGATAATCTCCCAGTAGCGTATCCGTCGTCGTCTGCAAACATTTTAGACAAACCTATTGTTTCATATGATGAAGTGTTGTAATCATAGGTACTGAATACCTCAAGAGTATAAGAGGAATCATCTGAAATGTACAATACGTCTTCATAAGGCTGAGTGGTACCATTCACCATAATCGTTCTAGTATCAACAGAATCTAGTCCCGCTGTTAGCAAATAAGCGATGTTTGTCTGTCCACCACCATTGTTTCCAGTCAATATTTCATTCAATCCATAGTCCTGGAATGACGAACTAATGCCTAGTGTGCGATTTGCAAATGTTGAGTAATTCCAAGTATTGCACCCAGGGCATGCACCCCACAAATAATCCTGTGAGAATAATATCAACGAACCTCCTGAGTTGACATATGTCGAAAGATGGAATTCATCATTTGCAGAAAGTGGCACATATTCAGGACCCGTACTCCAAATAACTGTTCGATATTGCTGTAAGATTCCCAAACCTGGTCCATCCTCACCATAAGTGTCGAATATTCCATCTCTGTCAGTATCACCAACATAGAACAAATCAAATTCTTGACCTGTTATTTCTGCCACTGTCATACTAGCTTCGAAGATTGTCTCTTCTCCATTTGTAGGATTTTCAAATGATGAATTTAACAAATATTGTTCTGCGGAGTAATTTGCCCCTTCTGTATCAATAACCAATAAAATACCACTGTCAGATACATCGATTTGCGGTAAATCTGGAACCTCAAAGTCCAATTCTACCGAAGCATTAGCAATTGGGTTATCATCAGAATCATACAAAACCGTGATCACACTGTGTATATTTTCAATCCAGAAATGGTCCCAGACTACGCTCCATGTTTCAGTGGATGACTGAGAGGTAAAACTGTTAGTATCATAGAATATATTTTGCCATTCGTATTGAGAAGCAGACTGATTCCACATAATCACATCAAGTTGTACACTAACTATGTAATCTGTTGATGAAGTTAGTCCTGTCATATTCATTATCGCTCCTTCAACTCCTGCATCAAGCGTGATTTGTTCAGTTCCTATACTTGATGTTGAACTATTCTGACTAACCGATTCACCAGCACCTTCCTCAGAGTAATTTTCGGCACTAACTTCTCCTGGCTCATCAATTTGTGCTGGTGGATTGGAATTTGGAATCACATCGATTGTGTGTGTTGCAGAAACAATTTCATCCCCATCCCTTACTACCACAGATATTGTGGACAACCCTGGATTCGGATATGAATGTGAAATTGTTCCACTTGATGTCATCGTTTGATTAGTTCCATCTCCCAAGGTAACAGAAATCATGTCAGGATTCGAGATGTTGCTCAGAGAAATAGTGAATGAAACTGACTCGTTAACTTGAACCTCTGTCGAGTTTGCTACTAATGTTACTTCACCAAGATAGGGTTGTTTTGTAACAACAACCGTATTTGTTACAGTATTGGACGAAACAAAGTTATCTCTTACTTTTGTACTAATTTCATATGTTCCTGGAACAGAATAGGTATGGGAGAATGAGGAACTAGATGACCAAGTCGATTGGCTTCCGTCACCCCAACTAACTGAAGTCTCTAGAGCATCATTGTCTGAATCTTGACTCGATGAAGAATCCAGAGTAATCGTTTGCCCAGTAAATACCTCGGTTGCAGAGATTGATGTTGCAGCTTGAGGAGCATTATTAGGCGGCGGTAATGAAGGCAATTCCGGCATCGAAGACGAATGAACCGCCGACGTCATTGTAGATTTAGTATAAGTGGACGAGGATGAAAAGAGATCCTGTGCCAGTGGTATAATTATAGGGTTACTCCATCCTTTGATTGCCCACAGTTTTTCTCCTAGTGATACAGAAAGGAAACTTACTCCAACCCTTTTCGAACTAGGCTTTATTTCTAAATTTATTGAGTAAGACTCTGTTGAGTCCCCAACGTAAACAAAACTTAATCCTGACAATAAATCATCCGCAAGAGGGTTTGTTTGCTTCGTCTCGGAAGTAGATGCAGAAACAGAGTCATCAGTACGCCCATCACTAAAGCCAAGCGGGTTTGAACCCGCAAGTCTTTCAGCATGAGTATCAGTTGATTGCTGCAAGGTTGATACATCATTGGCCACATTGATTTGAGCTAATGTTTGCATATTGAATTCAATATCAAGCGTCAATGTCAACCAGATTTCNATAAAGTAACTCAAAACATTTACGGCACCAGCAATTCCTGCCCCTGCACCTAGACTACTCAGTACAGAACCGGCAAACTGAAGCAAGTCAATCTCAATTAGATTAATACGACCACTCAAATCAATATTATCTCCTAAACCATTGAGGCTAGTAGAATTAGATACAGAAGTGAAATTGTCCCAGAGGTATACCTTGTTTGTATTTACTACNGGAATGTTAAACCCAAGTTCTCTATGTGTTCCATCGCCATCAACATCTACTAATGTTGGGAACGGAACTTCGAATGCAAAGGTCTGAATTATATGTTCATGGCCCACAGGAGTATATCTACGATGTACCTCGAAGACAATTGAGGTTTTCAAACTTAAATTAAATACTTCATTACTCTCAATTATTTCGTGAGTAACAGTCGTAGCCTGATTCTGAGAAGATGATATTGTCTCTTTAACCTTCACTGTACCAGTATGTTGCAACTTGTAGTGATATTCAATTCTGCCATTGAACGTATATTCTTCATTCTCTAATATGTCATAGTCGCTAGCAATCGGTCCCCATTCATCATTATTTGTACCACCTTGACGCTGAGTACAATCCCATTCTGAATAATAATTTTTAAAGAAATTACACACTTTGTTATCCCAGAGGATACGTTCAGGTGTTGAAGCTAAAGTCATATTTTCTTGAGTTAGCCATTTGTTTGAAATAAAGTCGATTGTTTCATTAAACTCTAAATCGTAAGTATCTGTTTCAGTAACCTTCCAGCGAGTCAATTCATCGAGAGAATCAACCGGTACTGTTACGGTAACCATTAGAATAGCTAAAATTGAGGCAATGCCGACTGACCGCCTTGTTGCATGTTCAGACATAATTAGGTAACCTGAGTTAAAATAAATTAACTTAACTCCTGCATTTTTGAGTTAAGCTAGCAGATTCTACAAATAAAAACCACTTAGGTATTCAACTCAGAGCCAAATTGGTAAGCCATCCTGACTATTATCTAGCGACCATCCAAGAAGTTGCATATCCATCTCTAATGGATGAGTCTGAGGCCAAGATGGCATACAAGTGACACTTGCTACACCTTTGATATCCGAGTCAACATCTCCTCTCTCCACTTCGTCAACATCGATTCTAGCTGCCCCCAATTGAAATGTTGAGGTGTCATTTGAGAATGTAATTGCACTTCGATACCAACGCATACCTAGCCTTGTAGAGGAAAAATTACCATTCCATCCTCGTGGTACATTGAGATTCATCAGCAGTTCACCTGCTGCAAATGAGTCCCTTAGGGCAGATATGGGATCTTCATTCCATTCTTTTCTCGATTCCCTTGGCCAAGAAGTTAGATGAGGTGCATTAACATCAACATGAGGACGATTTAGATTCGAAGGTTCGTCGGGAAGAACATCTAGCGCAGCCTCAATCAATTGGATTGTTGCGTCAATAGCAACCTCCATGCCTTCTGGGTCAAATGATGACCAAGATGAGGCAATCGCAGGCATACCATACATTCCAGCCTCTCTTGCTGCTGCTATNGTTCCGCTGTGGTATGCATCTTGAGAGAGATTAGGACCAAGATTAATTCCACTAACAACTAANTTTGGCATAATTCCTGGAACCAGTTTTTGAAGTCCTCCATCCAACGCTGCAATAATACAATCACATGGAGTTCCACCAATTGAAAACTGGTGAATATTTTCTCTAGAATCATCTCGTCGTGTTACTGTCAATGGCTTACCCAATGAAATTTTCATGCTAACNGCAGAGTTGTTTTCNCTTGGTGCNAATACAATNCATCCGTGTCCTTTTTTGTGTAAAGCAGTAACTAAATCCTGTAAACTNTCAGCTTCAATCCCATCATCATTCGTCAGAAGTATCCATGCCATTTTGAGCGCCTCCTTTTATCACCAACATGATTCCGAAAATCAGAATCAAACCACCAAGCCAGGTCCACTTACCTGGCACATCTTCTGAAAAGAAGAACCAGCCAATGAAAGCACCAATAATCGGCTCAAGGGTTACTGCAAATGATATCGTTAATGGTGGTAGCCACCTAAGACATGCGTTTAGTCCTGTGTGTCCGACTATACCTGCCANGAATGCCAGAAGAATGAACCATCCCAGTAATTCTGATTCAACCCAACCCAAGGCTGCAGTGCTTTCACCCATCATAATTGATGCAGGAATTAACANAATNGCACCTAGGAAAGTTACAGGGACAGCATAAACGAATACTGGCATCCATTCTCTAAGAATTCGTCCTGCGACAATGTAGCCAACAACTGTTATTGCTCCAAGAAAGGCAAGGAAGTCTCCCCAAAGGGTTACATCTCCGCTATTTTTAGCATCTAGTAAGGTAATTCCTGCTCCAAATAATCCAACTAATGCACCAGCTGTTTCCAACCTGTGTGGCTTTCGAACAAGAATCGCTGTTCCTATTACGATGATTATCGGATGGCTAGTCACAAACANAAGTGAGTGAGCAAGCGAAGTGTGGTCTAGAGATGTGACCCATGTTCCAAAGTGGGCTGCTAGAGCACAACCTGATCCCACAATTATCAATATTGTACGTTTCTCAAACANTCTAGTTTTTGCATTCGAATCCATTTGNTTATACTGCCAGATAGCAAAAGGAAGCAGCATTAGGACTGTTATCTGAAGTCGCCAAGATGCCCTCATTAGTGGAGGAATTGAATCTACATGAGAAAGAATTGCACCTGCTGATGATACTCCAATAACTCCTGCTACTAACAAACCCCACACAAGTGGAGGTGTACGAGTCATTCTCATGCCTCGACTAACTCTGCGTCTTGTGAATCGCCACCGATTACACCCGCTCTCTTGAACAAGAAGTAAATCAGGTACCCAATCATAACATTGAGTAGTACGAATGCACCCAATCTGATNCCGTGCCANGTCAAACTACTGCCAAACTCNGGNCTCCACAGCGAATCGATGAATGAGAGAATACTGCTTTCTGTTCCAAAGAAAGCCTCACCGGTAAGAAGACCCGCAGCTACCATGAAAGTACCTAGCAGAATTAGAGCACGCTTCTTTTCAGCGACTACTGTTCCTTCTTCTTCCTTNATTGCATCAATTCTTGGTTTCAACTTCTTGTCTTCCCACTTNTCACGAGCAACACCACCGATCAACATCGGTAATGTGTGTGGAACGTCTAGATACATACCCAATCCGAAAGAGGTACCCATTCCNGTAGCCCATTCTACGAAAACACCTAGCATGAACCCGAGCAATAGAAGAGTAAGATCGCCTTGACCTTCTGCAAAGATAACTGAGAATGTTGCGAATGCGTTTGCTTGTGGTGCAATTAATTGAATACGACCTTGGGCTAATTCATTTGCCAGGAAGATAGCTACTCCNGCACCGATTACTGCACCAGGAACTACTCCCATTATGTTGCCCTTTGAGATGTGGTATGGGCGGTTTCCAATGTACAGGCTGTTCTTGTAATCTCCAATAACAGTTCCAGACATTGAGATAGCAGAACCGAATACTGTAGTACCAACCAAGCCAAGAAGAACTGCTTCTTGTGTGGTCAAGCCTAGAGGATCTGTAAAGTTCAGGAATACACCAAACAGCATCAAAAGAACGATGAAAGATGTACCTGATACCGGCTCAATACCCGTTTCACCCATTACCCTAACTGCAATTGCTCCCAGCAGGAATGTCGTCATCAATAANATCAGTGAAAAGACAATACTTGCAACAATTGGGAATTCACCAAGCATGAAAATNACAATCATAGANCCAAANGTAAGAAGCATGAATATTGGTATGTGGGACAANGGCCACTCATACCAGCCCTTGCCTTCCATGTATTCCTTACCGGAGTCNCCCTTGAACGCTTTACCAATGTCGACAAAGATATTTGCGAATGTCTTCCACATCTTTAGTAGACCAAATATTCCACCGCCAACAATAGCTCCGATAGCAATGAAACGCACTGCTTTCGCGAATGCATAGATTTGGACGGCTCCCGTACTATTAGGATAATCNGCAGGATTCACAGCATGNAATGCTGCTGGAAGGTCTTGTAGTGGAACACTTGCACCAATTTGTCCTTCATAGACTGGAAGGTTGAATGCGACTGCTAAAGGAACGAGGAAGAACCAACCAACAATTGTACCTAGGTTAACTAGGAATGCAACTCTGGTTTTCATGAACCACCCTATTGCAAACATNGAGGGCGTCAAAGCTACACCAACATATGTGTACATGAAGGGGTTGAATACTGTGTCTGGATTATAGTGAGCAGGTCCTTTTGCAACTCCATCCACTACCTCTCCAGGTTGGTGGATTTTAGCATGTGAATAGAAGGATGAAAGACCGAATGTATCTGCAGAAAGTAACTGTGCNAGGTAATCGCTCAATGCTTGTCTCTTACCGTTCATCCAAACTAGTGGATATTCGATTAAGAATAAACCTACCATGGTTATTGCAGTCCAAACTCCGATTGTCTTTAGGGANTCTCTTGCATGTTCTACAGCACCTGTTGAAACGTCGCTGGCAATGTCTAGCATCTTGAGAGTCGCTTCGAATCCAGGTAAAGGAAGAGGGTCTTCTACTAGCCATACACGCCTAAAGATGATGAAATACATCACACCGAGGAAACCTGCGAACATCGATGCCACAATTCCNACGAATGCCAAGCGCATTGTTTCTCCTTCGCCTAAAACNATTAGAGGACCATCAGATAACCAATACTGAGGGTCTGCTGCAAGCAAGAAGATNGCAGGGAAAGTAAAGATGAAACCNGTNGATGCGTGAGTTGCACCTGTAGTGGCAGATGTNGCGATGTTCACTTCAGAAGGAGACCATTTCAGTGCCATTCCAAGAACGTATGCAATGTACCATGCTGCTGAAATCGCCAATCCAAGTTTCAAACCAATATATGCTGTAACTCCAGAAAANATNGCACCGATTCCAATTCCAATCANTACTTTCTTTGTATCCCAGTGAGATACTTCAAATGCTTCTTCGAGATTCTTTTCNTCAAGATATTGCTCAAGAACACCTGTATTCAGGTTGTTATACATCTCGTCGTCTAACCATGTCAGGGTGCCACTCTCAATAGCCTTCAATCCTTCCGGGGTTACCGGTTGGCGATATGCCGACTTTTTGACTCCCATTATTTCACCTCAGAAAGGATCAGTGGTCACGAATGATCTTGAATAATCCTAGAGCTTCCATCCACATGATTTCTTTTCCAGCATCGATTTCCATGTCATCTTCCATTGGGAGAATCATCATTGAGTGGTCGCGCATGTTCATTGCGTGAACCTCGACGCCCTCAATATGGGTCACCATTGCAGTTCCTTTCTCGATAAGAGGAACATGAATTGAATCTGTTACGCTNCCAACGTGAGAGATTTTTGATCCAGTGAATATGTCTACTAACTCTAATCTAGCCTTTGCAGAACCGTGCTTTCCAGGCTTTGATTTTGAGATTGAATTAATCTTGTAGGCTTTGTCGTCGACACAACAGTAGCGACCGACCTTTAGTGTTCGAATTTCAACACGGGTTGTTCCTGGCATTTGGCTCCCTCAGGCTGAGGCTATGGTTAGGGCTTATGACCGTTGTCCTTGATTCGCCTAACTACTCATAAGTTACGAACGTCCAACCTGTCACCATTTGCACCCATCTTACCGATGCAATATGGTAACAATTTTTTAGATACATCAGACGGATTGGTTAATTCTCCATTATCATGNTATTCAATGAAATTAGGNAACATTGGNAATGATAATTCATCAGCNTTNCGTATCTCCATTTGCATNCCTGTATCAACAATTCCCGGAGCGATTGCTAAAGCTGAAATATTCTGACCCTCACCCTCTTCTGCCATACAATTAGTCCACATATCTAGGCCTGCCTTAGACACACAATAAGCACTCCAACCATGTAGTGAACGTTTTGCAGCCCCACTAGATATTGTTGTAATTCTAGTGTGAGAGTCTCCTCCAATAATCGATTTGAGAGATCTTGTCAAATCTTGGACACCAATCAAATTGACGTGAATTAATTTCTCCCAATCAGCTGTTGTAACCTCTAGCATATTGGCAATCGGATTAATTATTCCAGCGTTATGTACTATACCTGACAAGTGGGTGAATTCGGATCTGATCTTTTCTACTGTGGACTCGACATCTGATTTTGATGCTATGTCACAGGCTATAGCAACAGAACTACTCGAATATGATTGTAAATCATCTCTAATACTGTTCAACTCATCACTTTGTCTTGCAATGGCAATTACAGGAAAGTCAGCTTTGGCAATCTCTAGTGCTATTGCTCGACCCAATCCCTTTGATGCGCCAGTTACTAGATATGCACCTTTCATGGCGNTGTTAAANCNAATAAGCCTTTGATGATTTCATTCATCCCAGACTCTAAACCCATCATCTGTAGAATACCAATATCTTCCGTCATTGTCTTGATACCAATTGACNCCATTTTCATCATTTGGTAGCCAATCACCCTCTGGTAAATCTTCCCATCTGGAAACAAAATCAACAACTTTACCNGAATCTAATTGTTTANTTACTTCTTCNGTTGCCTTNTGTNCTTGTTCNATCAAATCATCTTCTGTTTGATCTTCTAAAGCAGGATGGACTGCTGATTCCTTTGGAGAATTTTTACGCTTTTGTTGAGGCTTTTTCTTAATCATAACAGCAATTGCACCAAACAGTACGAAGATTATTCCGGCACCTGCAATTCCAAGTATAAGCATTAGATTGGAATCTTCTTCTGATTCTTCAGCTGATGAGGTTTTCTCTTCATCTTCTTCAACAATCAGTGCCGAAAGGCAACCTTGTGTGTCAGAATATAGATATGATGAATATTCATTCGGACATCTGTCACCCTCATTTGCACCGCTGACGAACTCCCCAATTACTCGGCCTTCACTCCAATCAGGATTATCCCAATTGTCACCATAGCCATCACCGTCTGTATCATTCCATTGTGTTGCGTCCATGTCGTTAAAATCAGTTTCAGACGACCAGCCGTCCCCATCTAAATCAGAACATCCAAGCTTGTCATAAATCGATGTTCCCGCTTGGTTAGGACAGTCATCNCCATCTGAGGCTTCGACGTTATCACCATAACCATCGCCGTCTGAATCCGTCCATTGTTCAGGATTATCATCAAATTCATCGACATCTGACGTATATCCATCATTATCTGCGTCGATTTCAGAAGGTGCACAACCTACTACAGGATTCAATGTTCCATTATCTAAATACAAGGTTGTATTCACTAGTGTTGTTTTCTGTATTGGAGTTTCTGGACATTGATCAACATCATCTGTAAATGAATCATAATCAGTATCCCTCTCAGATGGACTACATCCATTTGAGTTAACCATCGAGATTTCTTCGACCGGAGTTTCAACACAGATGTCAAAGTAACCATCAGCGATAGAATCGCCTACACCATCTCCATCAGCATCGATATGCTGCTCAGGATTTGAGGGTAAGTCATCAACTGAATCTGCCCAACCATCTCCATCTGTGTCTAGACAACCGAATAGTCCATCCTTGTACGATGTGCCGCTTACGTTAACACAATCATCACCTTCTAATCCGGAGTTATTATCTCCAAAGCCATCCAAATCAGAATCTAACCATTGGGTTGATTCGAATGGGAAGATATCGACATTGTCACCGAAACCATCTGAATCTGTATCCTTCCATTCGGTGGAATCACTTGGGAAATCGTCCATAGAATCAGCCCAACCATCACCATCTGTGTCAATACATCCTAACAGTCCGTTTGTTGAATTGCCAAATTCATCTACACAATCATCAGAGTTATCTCCGTAACCGTCTAAATCTGTATCGTTCCATTCAGTAATGTCATTAGGATGACTGTCATTCGAGTTCTGCCATCCATCACCATCATTATCAGGACAACCGATGCTGCCAAAAGTGGAGTTTCCTGCAACATCAGGACAATCGTCTATGTCGTTAGTATAACCATCATTATCATCATCTAATTCATTTTGAGGACATCCATCTAAGTTGACTTCAAGGCCAACTTCAGTTCCAGGACAAAGATCGTCTCCATCCCAAACACCGTCTGAGTCATTGTCTGGCAAGATATAGTACATATCTTCACCAAGTTTCGCATAAGCGACATACCTTTCCCAAAGGCTAAGGCCGGTGAAGCCCATTTGTTCCCACTCAAGTTGCCCAGGGTCTGACAACAAATACTTCATGAAATCATGATTCCTTGTTATCTGATCTGCAGAAGTGAATGCACGCATATCGGTTTGTAAGGGCCAATCTCCGCTACGTGATGCTTCAAGTGAGGCGTTGACAAGAATTCCTCCTGCAGCAACTGCATCGACAGCACCGTGTGTATAATTATCAACCAATGGAACGATGTACAATCCGTCATCATTTTCTAGGGTGTAAACTAATTCTGTAAATCCAATACTTCCATCACCAGCAGGTGCTGAGATTCCATTTGTGACATTTTCTCTTGGCTCTCCAACGTTTATTCTGAATCTATTTTGCGTGGATGAATATATGCTCTCACTTTGAGCACAATTAGAACATAGTACGGTTTCTTCAAGAATTGTAATATCTGAACGATTTTCCCACCTATGTGTCAAAACAATTTCCTGACTATCACAAGAGGAGTGAAGATCCGACCATTCAGGAATTCCATCACCATCATCATTAGGTACCACAGAATTCCAAATCAGACCAGGCATTTCTCCGTTTGAAGTGAGAATATTTACATTTGAACCAGATGTAATCCAGCGTACTTGAGCCATTGACAGCCCCCCAACTGCAGTCATACATGATTCAGTCGAACCTCCTGCCTTAACCATTAGCGCTCCAGCAGCTCTGCCGTATGGAATCTCTATGATTTGACCATCGGTATTTACACAATCCCATAAACCGGTAGTGGAATAGTTTGCAGCTTTGGTTGCGTAAACAGGACTGACTCCGTTGGGACTAGAACCAATCGGATAACCTGAACTACAGAGTTCAACTGTAGTCAGTATTCGGTCTGATTCCCAATACCCAACTTCCTGATCAACTGTTGGAAAACTAGACCTCCAAGAACCCTCCATTAAAGATGTGTAATGCTCCCCTTCGACTCGGATGAATGCATCACTCACCATGATAACCGAAATCCAGCCTCTTCTCCAAGCAAGAACCAATCGCTCTCCCTCTGCATCAAATTGTGCACCAAATAAACCTGGTGCCCAGTTTGTTGTAAGATCAATTTCGCCTATTGAATCCCAAGTATCTGTTCTGTAAACGAAAGACGATGAATTGTAACCTCTAGCAATAACCATGCTTCCACCATCAGGTGAAAAGTCAATGTCATATACGTGCACGCCCAAAGAAAATGTTTTGATTATCGATTTACTTTCGATATCCATGACAATTACCTTACTGTCATGCCCACCAGTGGCAACGTACCTTCCATCCGGACTAATTGCCAAAACTCTGATGTAATCTGTATGATTTTGGTGAGCAGTATATTGGCTCCCATTAGATATCCAAAATGCTGAAACTTCCCGGTAGGATGCGACAAAGACCAACCTACCATCGGGAGTAGTATCGATTCCGCTTATCCAACCGGGTAGTCCGGAATAATTCGCTTCTAAACTCCAGTTGCTCGTGTGATATGAACTCAAAATAGCATCAAATCCACCACAAAATACACGATTGTCGTCATTAGACCATGCGACCTCATATACACCGTTGTTAGTTCGACCTTGCCACAAATCAGCAACCATGTTCCCATTTGTTGCATTTATTATTTTACAGCCACCATTGTCACTTGCAACAATTAGGTTGTCACCATCGGGTGAAATTTCAATATCGTGGACATCGCCTTGCATCGTATAAAGAAGCGACAAAAAATTGCCAGATTTATCGTACATTGAGACTTGATTATTTTTGCTACTAGCAAAGAAAACCGAATTATTACGAGCCCAGATGACCGATGTCTTTTCCCCGCCCATGGTGGTATCTAGTTCGAGTTCATTGGTATCACTCCAATCATACCTAACTGCTTGTTCGAAATTTGCAATACCGTCTCCATCTGAGTCTGGACACCCTTCCCCTGCGGTGGAAACAGCAGTACCGTAAGCAAATGGACAAATGTCTTCATCATCATCCACTCCATCACTATCACCGTCTAATGCAGTTATGATAGGCAAAAAGGATATTGAAACCATCAATGCTGAGAGTATCAGAGCATTTCTCATGCTAAACAACCCTTTAATCAACTACTAAACATTTTATCCGTATCGTTCGGAAAAAATCAAGAATAATCATAGAATCCTTGTCCAGATTTGCGTCCAAGTTTTCCTTGCTCAACCATCTCGATTAGTAATGGAGCAGGAGCATATTTGTCATCTGCTAATCCTTCATGTAGGACATTCATTATGTGTAAAACGGTATCATTACCAATTAAGTCTGACAAAGCCAGTGGTCCAATTGGATGGTTCATTCCTAGTTTCATTATACCATCAATTGCCTCAGGTTCTGCAACCCCTTCCTGGAGCGTGAGAATTGCTTCATTGATCATTGGGCAAAGAATTCTGTTCGATACAAATCCTGGTGAATCATTGCACATCAATGGAATCTTGCCCATACTTTCTGCAGCCTCCAAAACGGTTGAAGTAACATTTTGCGAGGTATCTTTTCCATTGATTACCTCAACTAGTTTCATGATTGGAACTGGATTCATGAAATGCATTCCAATTACTTTGTCTGGCCTAGATGTTGCGGCAGCAATCTCACTAATTGAGATTGAAGAGGTGTTACTAGCTAGAATACAATCGGGTTTACAAATTCCATCTAACTCAGAGAATATTGATAGTTTCAAATCTAAAATTTCTGGCACTGCTTCGACAACCAAATCGACATCTGAACAGGCCGCTCTATCTACAGCAGTTGTAATTCTTGCACGTGCTGCATCCGCATCTTCTTGGGTCATCCTTTCTTTGGAAACCAGCTTTGATAGGGACCTTTCAATTGTAGCAATTCCTTTGTCTACGTATTCTTGTTGAATATCAATCATAACTACTTCAATCCCAGCACATGCTGCGACTTGTGTGATTCCATTACCCATTTGACCTGCGCCCAACACTGCCATTTTTGAGATGCTCATACCCAGCCCGAGACATTCCTTGTTCATGATAATTGGCTTCTTCAGTTAACTTGGTTGGTATGAATTCAAATGGTTAATCGATATACCCCGAACATGCGTGAATGGCTTGGTCTCAAGCATGTGTTGAGAGAAGGTTGGGTAAGAGCAGGCGTTGAATCTCCTGAAAGCGTAGCTGCCCATTCTTGGGGCATGTCGGTTTTAGCAATGCATCTATGCCCTGATGAGTTAGATAAAATGCGAGTTTTAGAGATGTGTCTTGTCCATGATTTGCCAGAGGTGGAAGTCGGAGATCTCACACCACATGATGATACCAGTACAAAAAGCGAGGATGAACATCGTGCGATGCAAAGACTTGCTCCGCATTGGCTTGGCCTATTCGAGGAATACGAGGCTGGATTAACTGAGGAAGCAAAATTTGTGAAGTACCTAGACAAACTTGACATGGCCTTAATGGCCCGAATTTATGAGGATTCTCAGGGCCTAGATTTGAGTGAATTTATCGCATCCGCTCGTAAAGTTATAGGCGAAACTAACTTGAAGTGAATCCTCCACGGCGGGACACCACAGTCCTGTAGTGTAGTGGTCCATCATCTCGGGTTTTGGTCCCGGGGACGTCGGTTCGACTCCGACCAGGACTATCTTCTATCAGTTTAGATCCCCAAGTGGAATGTTCACAGATTCAGGAATAGAATCTGTCGATAATGAATCGACATTCAACAACCTTCGTGTTTCATTTGGATCAATATATAGCGCAGCGCCAATCATTAGGGTTTCTAAAACCGCAGCTATCAAAAACAGTGTTGTGTAGTTATATCTGCTTGCCAGAGGATCAGTCAATTGGTAACCAATTATGGCAGATAAATTCATCATTGCCATATAGCCTGTGAACTGTGTACCACCTACCTCGCTCCATGTAATTCGCATCATTAGAGAAAATACATTTATGCTTACAATAGCAAATACAAATGTGTGAATACACCATATTGAGACTAAATATGCTGAATTATTCCACCAAGCATCCGTAAGCCCCCAAATTACACTGATGGATGCACCAACTAATGTCGAATAGATGATTACAGATTTACCTCCAAATCTTTTTCCTAATTGCCCGCCTACAACATATCCAAACATTGTTACCAGCATTATTAGGCCTCCTTTTGTGGCATTGAATTTTTCTTCAGACCAACCGAGTTCGCGTACAAACAATAACGGCAATACAGGAATTAAGAAGTATGACAATGATAGGACCAAACTCAGCACAATTCCCAGCTGAGTTGATCTTAATGAGAAAGCTACCTTCAGTTTACGAACTATCTCTTTGAAGGTTTGATTATGGAATTTAGTCTCATCTTCCAACATATTTGTCCCAATATCTTGACTCCAGGGGAATTGTTTCTCTCCTGGACGTTCTCTCATGTAAAGCGGAACCAGCATAATAAGAATGAGTATTGGAATCTGTAAAAGCAATGCTCCTACAATACCAGTAAAACTGATAATTGTACCTAAACCAGCTCCCCCAACAATTGCACCAATTATTTTCGACGTAAACA
>NZGQ01000046.1 GCA_002689565.1 Methanobacteriota archaeon
TATCAGAGCCTCAATTAGTTAATTCAACAGAGTTTTCTGTGGATTTTTCACCCACGTCGATTTCAGACTCGAGTTCTGACAAATCAGTATCTGCTATAGGGGGAGAGATATCTGAATCGTCTTGCCATTTCGATTCCAATTCTAGTTCTTTATCACCCTTCAAGACAAAAATCAACACAATGCCCAGCAATAGAGAACTCAATCCTAGCATCCATATGCTAAGTGCGACATAATCTACCCAGTGGTCGAAATTGGTGAAGAATGCCAGCATGTCTTGGTTGGTTACAATTTGAGACTCCATCGTCTCAGCGGTCTCATCGTCGAGTTCTGCTGATGTTTGAATCATGAATACCTGCTGTAAATCAGACTTTACCGGCGGATTTTGCTGTTCCGTGGTATTCCTAGTATCTAGCCAGAATATGGATTGTGATTGTCCACCGATAATTGCTCCACTCAACTGTTCGACTTTCATTTCAACTTCACTTTCGAAGTAAACAGGTAAAGCTCCAGGTATGGCATCCAAGAGTTCTCCACTATTGATGAGTTTAGCCTGTATTGACCTGTCCAGTGGGTCCATTTTCGCGGTGCAAATGTCTACTGGTATTCCTTTTAGTTCTCCTTCACCATCGCATTTAACATCAGCATATCCGTATCCTGAAAGATCAATTTTGTCACCATCTCCTGTCAAGAATCCACCAGTGGTTTCCTCTTGTAATTCTGCAGTGATCAACTTGTGAGTTTCATCCTGTTTTTCTTTCGTACGCCAACTGACATACTCGCTGTCTCCAACTTGTACGGTTTCACCTTTGTCGCAGGTGTCGACTTCTCCGGTACAGATTGTAATGTGAATCGGATCACCTGTAGATATTCCACCTTCAACGTAAGCATCAGAGCCGTAAAATGTCTCATTTGCTTCTAGAGCGGTCCATCCAGCAGTCATATTCTCAGAATCATCTGTTTCCAGATATGCATTAACCGGGTCATGCCAACCCAATAGCCAATTATTCATTGGTTGAGTTAGGTATTTGCTAGTACCGAATGAATCGATTAAAAATTCAGGAACGAAATTCTTGAAAACGACTTCTCTGACAAATAATCTTGCTGCACCTGCCGCTTCGACATCTATTCCGTAAATATCTGCAACGGTATCATTTGTCCATTCTTGATGAGGTGCACTCTGATTATTTGTGTAGTTAATTGGAAGGGATTTACCGCTAAGTTCACCATAAAGGAACATACTAGCGCCCCATGAAGTTGTAAGACCCCATTTGCCGTAGAGCATGTTTGCGCTTTCTTCTTGAGTCAAATCAATTGGATTTCCTGCAGGGAATCCATAAGCTCCAGTGCCCCATTCACCACCAATATTGAGTGAGAACTCCGTGTAACTATCGTCTATGGGGTTCAAAGAACCAAATGATTGGTTGACGAATTGAGATGCAGAAATATATCCTTCCCCACCGACTAGAATTAGTGGAAGTGTGGTAATATCATTCATCCAATTGTTGCAATAATCCTTGATTTTCAGATATTCGTTGATGGTTAGACCATATGTTTCAACCGCAGTTTGACCGTTCATATCTAGGAATTCTGAAAGTCCAAAGGATGTGCCAGAGTCACTAACGGCTAGAATNCCCATNGGAGAATCGGTACCATTNCCCATGTTGAGGACCTTTGCTGCNACATCATCNTCAATCTCCAANTCAAACATTCTGTCCATTCTCTCTGATAAGGTCACATTATCCTCTGAGTAATCTGTTAGATAGTCATCATTTCCTGCTCCATAGTCGAGCATTAAGGCTCCCATTCCACCATACATTGTCCAATCTCTAGCAAGAGTAATGTTCAGATCTGTAGGGTGAGCGAAGCCCCATAAATCCGCACGCTCAAGTGTGACAGATTCGTCAGGATTTTGTTGAATATATTCCAAAGATTCAGGCTCTCCCATGGCAGCGTAAACGAGCGGTCCCATGTAATTTACAAGAGACAAATTTTCACCATCTGGGCCTACNGCATCATAGAAAGCATATTCCAAGTCAATTGTAGATACGAAACTACTTGATTCATTGTCAATAATTCCGTTCTCATTGAGGTCACCGACTAGGTCTCCATTGTTATCGTAATACCAGTATTCGTCATTCTCAAGAATTCCATCCCCGTCATCATTCCACGTTCCGTCTACCCATTTAGGGTCAACTCCGCCCTCACCGAGGTATGTTTTATTTTCATCATCAAGGAATGCATCACCGTATGCTTCATCAAATGCTTCAAACATTCCTTCTAGGAAATATGATTCTGCTGAATTATACAAACTGGTATCGATGACATACATACTGCCTGAGCCTTCGACTGCCTCAAGGTTAAACATGTGTTCATACTTGATTTCATCTGCAACTCCGATAGCTGCAGTAACTTGTTTCATGTGTATGTCTAAGACTCCAGATACAAATCCAGTTTTTGTAATGTCCATTACTGCATTAATTGCAGTTCCTGTAGCNCCNACAACNTGCGGATTNAATGCAATATTNAGTTGACTAATNTCTTGAGAGCACGGTACTAATGTTTCATCAGAACATGCGTATGATGTTACTTGTGAGTAGGTCAATAAACCATTTTTTATGTCATAATTTTCTACTTGCTTCTTCAATGTAATGTCATATGTAATTGGTCCAATTTTTTCATACATAGGTTCAGAATTGTTGTTAGCAACATCGTCAACATTTAGAATGTGCCATGCATAAAAATCCCGCTGCGAGGTGGATTCAACCCAGTCTTCATTGACTTCAGTACAGAGTGTATTTTCACAAATGTCATCCTTTACTTTCGTTGCCACAGCATCTTCGACAGCAGCAGGAACTTGTCCAGTAGCATAGGCTCCAAGTGCCAAGTTAAGCGATACCAAGATTAATCCAGTCGCTACCAAGATTGTATTCAGAGGCTTAAGACCCATGCCCTTGGGCTAAAGTCTCAACCATTGAACCTTGCGCTGGATATGTTGAATTAGTTTCACTCTGTTCCTGATATTGTTCCGTCGGGCTCCAAGCGGTAAAGTCTGACAGTACTTGTTGCGCCCCTCATTGCAAGAGGTGAGCCCGAAATGGCAACGATTCTGTCTCCAGATTTTATTGAACCCTCATCGGCTAGTAACTTNATTGCATTTTGCATTGTTTTTGACCCTCTATCGTTTTCTTCAACGATCACAGATTTCACTCCTGGTAACAAGTTCATTCTGCGTGCTGCTCGCATGCGATCAGTGACTGCAGTGACCGCAATTTCTGGCATATAGCCTGCAACTAATCTCGGTGCATTCCCATGCTGAGTCGCAACAAGAATATGCCTTGCACCAGACATCTTTGCTAACTCAACACCTGCGTGCGCTACTGCTCTTGTAGACCTAAATTTAGACAAGGCTCCAGGAGTGCCACCAGATGATACCAAACCTGCTTCCGTAGCATTAGCGATTTTCACCATTGTTTCAACAGCTGCTACTGGATGGTCGCCCGATGCAGTTTCTCCTGAAAGCATTACAGCAGTTCCACCGTGTCTTATTGCAGTTGAGACGTCACTTACTTCAGCCCGTGTAGGTCTTGGATTCAGAGTCATAGATTCGAGCATTTGTGTAGCAACAATTACAACCATTCCTCTCATTAATCCAGCATCGATGATTTTTTGTTGAGCTAGGGGGACTAATTCAAGAGGAATTTCGACACCTAAGTCTCCTCTTGCAACCATCACTCCATCTGCAGCTTCTAGGATTGAGTGTAGATTATCTAGTGCAGCAGGATGCTCTATTTTAGCAATAATTGGGGTGTGTAATCCAGCAGCCTTGATTGCGTTTCGTGCTGGGCGTAAGTCTTCAGCACTTCGAACATATGATACAGCAACCCAATCGGCTCCGCATTTCAGTGCGTGGTCTAGAGCCAATTTGTCCTTCTCGCCAATTGCGGGTAAATCGATTAGTGTGCCCGGTAGATTGACACCTTTTCTACTAGTAATTGGTCCGCCATCTTCTACTAAACAATCGATGTATGAGCCACGCTCACCACTTGCCTCAATGACTGAAAGACGAATTAATCCATCTGCGACTAAAATAGCATCTCCTTTATTCAATTCTGCTGATAACCCATCATATTCGACAGGAATTTCGTCTCCATCATATTCAGTTTTACCACAAAGTAGCCGGACTTTATCACCGTTCTTTAGCAGTTTAACTCCAGTAAATTCTCCCAATCTTAATTTTGGACCGGGTAGATCTGCTAAGATACATGTCGTCCTTTTTTCAGATTCCATGGAACGAATTCTGTTGTATAATTCGGTTTTTTGTTCTGGTTCTCCGTGTGAATAATTTAGGCGAAATACATCAGCGCCTGCGTCAAATACTGACTTTAATTTGTCAGGTTCCCAAGATGACGGGCCGATTGTGGCCACTACCCTTGTCCTTCTCATGATTGATTCTCGAGGCTTCAAGTCCTAAAGAACTCCCTATGTATTCTTGGTATTTCACCGAATTCCGGTTCCATATGCTAGGAATTCGAGGGTGCCAATCTTATTCTGTTGACGGCCCTTGACCTTGTTCATCACCATCGATGTTTCAACTCTTACGTTGATAATTTCACTCCAACCTTCTCCAAGTGCTTGTTCTCTAAGGCGTTGCATCACCTCTGCTCTGCCATAGGCCAGAACTTTGTCGTAGGATTGAATTTGCCCTCCAAAAATCGACTTGATTCCACCAACGAATAACTGCCACCAAGATGGAGATACAGTGATATTGGTCATGACCAATCCACATTGAGAAATTTTTTCCAGATTAATTGGACTTGACAGGGTGTGTATGTTGTCCCCTCCAACAACTCCTGCAACTCTCTGTTCTCTAACCAGCAATTTTTTCGCTCTACTCGATTGGTGAATCCAACCAAATAGCATTGAGTAAATGAAAGCAAGTGGGAAAAATGCAGCAAATACGATAACGATTAGAATCAGAGCCAAAACTATGACTGATTCAGTATCTACAAATTCATACATTGTATCACTCTTGTTCTACAGTAACTGCGGTTCCATATGCAAATAATTCAGCAGCACCGCCAGCGACGCTACTTGTAGCGAATCGTACATTTACAACAGCGTTTGCACCGCGTTGTCCAGCATCCATCATCATTCTACCGAGTGCTTCAGTACGTGCTTCCATCAACAATTCGGTATATGCTTTCAATTCTCCACCAACAATATTTTTCAATCCTGCAAGGATATCTTTTCCAATATGTTTGGCTCTTACTGTTGATCCAGTTGCAACTCCAAAAGATTTGGTAATCTTGAAACCAGGGATGGTTTCAGTGTTCGAGGTCATTATCTCCATTGTTTTCCGTTTGGGTGATAGGTGTATCAACCTTTAGGTGGAAGCCACTTTGTGGTAACTCATTCAGATTATGATACATATTGTGCAGAACTATAGCCAATGCGATGAATGTGATTCCACAGAAACTTGATGTTAAGACTGAAGCTGAAGCGATCCAAGAATAATCTGCTCCACCAGGAACGCTTTCCATGTAACTTGCAACAATATCAGATGAAATGTAGGCTTTCCATACCTCTCCAATCATACTAACAACTCCAAATCCAATTCCGAAATACAGCATCTTCTCATTTTGTGTCCAAAACATTGCGATTGCAGGAATCCCGACAAGTAATGCTAGAACAGCAAAAATTTGAGTAATTTCAGTCACGTTAGATTCTTCTAATTCATCCATCATGTCCATGTAAGATCGATAATCTTCCCATTCAGAAAGAGAAAAATTGTAGTCTCGTTGTTCTTCTTCAGTACCATTTGTTGGATATTCACCAGGGTTCTTTGGTTCATTGCCAAATGAATAATGATTGATTCCGTTTACTCCAAATATTTCGAGATAAAACAGGTTTGCAACAGTGAATAGAAGCATTATTCCAAGAAAAATAGCAAATGCTCTTGCCCACCAAGGGCTGTGATCATTCATTGTATTGATATCCATATTATCACAAGATTGGTTGGTTTCTCAGCCATTCCAAATCTGAAATGTAGAGTTGTCTAATGTCGTCAAGTCCTAANACNANCATNGCAAGTCTCTCGAGACCCATTCCCCATGCGCAAACTGGGTCTTTTATCCCNAGTGGNTCAGTAACTTCAGGNCGGAATATTCCAGCGCCACCTAGCTCTANCCATTTCCCTCGCCACTTGACCTCNACCTCAAGTGATGGTTCTGTGTAAGGGAAATATGCTGGACGAACACGNACTTCAGGATANCCCATCTTTTGATAGAATGTTTTCAANGTCGTAACCANCATTCCTAGGTTCGCTCCAGGTTCCATTATGATTCCNTCAATTTGATGNAATTCTGGNAGNTGTGTTTTATCGATACTCTCTTTGCGAAATACTCTGTCTATTGCGAANACTCTACACGATTGTTCAGGATTTTTCGCTAGGTATTGAATCGTGTTAACNGTGGTATGAGTTCTCAGAAGTCCTTTTTCTGAGATTTCAGGNTCAAATTTNCCNCCCCATCCCGTNGANTCTGTGCTTCCTCCATGCTCATGAATCGCTTTCCAGTCTTTCAATAACTTAGGGTCTAATTTGATTTGTTTTGGTTTGTCGAGATAGAATGTGTCCTGCATTTCTCTGGCAGGATGGTCTTGAGGGATGAACAAAGCGTCCATATTCCAACCTGCGGTTTGAACATAATCATCTACCAATTCGGAGAAACCCATNTCCAAGAAAATTGAGCGGATTCTCTCAATCAATGCCTGCATTGGATGGCTTCTACCAGACCTTGGCATCGAGGCTTCTAGNGAAACATCATATGGTCTGAATTCTGCGTTTTTCCAATNTTCACTNTGCAGTAATTCAGGGGTAATTTCTGCAATCTTAACCACTTCTTCTAATTCAGAAGNAGAGATGGACTTACCATCGGAGGTAATTTTCCATGNTCTTGTTACCATTTCAACAATTTCGATTAGATTTTTCCGACCCTTGAAGTGATCAAGTAACGGGCTATCGATAGATGGAGATTGAATAAATGCAGTTCTTTCTGCAATAGTCTTTGCAATTTCATCGGGCTTATCATAAGNGAATGTTCCACCTTCTAATGAAACNCCCAATCTCTTTAGCAGTCCCACACCAGGNCCTGCTTCATGTCTTTCAAAATTGTCTGATAANTCCTTCATTGTGGTTGAGTCACTTGATNGAATGAAGTCCCAAATTCTAGCCTCTAGTAATCCATTACTCGCAGCCTTTTCTCCTTCACTTCCAAGTATTACACTAGTTTCGCTAGACTCACTAATTTTGACATAACCATGATTGGATAGACCATGTCCTGCCGCTACAGCGACTGCTTGGTCATCCCACTCACATGCTTGGAGAACTTCTTCAAGTGTCCAATTTTCATGCCGGCTCTGCATGGCTCGAAGCATCCTCCTCTCAGGGTTGGTTAACTCCGCCATGGTAGTGCCTGTCACGAATAGTTCTTGAATATCTTTGCAAAATCTAAGTCGTTGTGCAAAATTAACCGATTTGAAAAGAAAGGCCAAAAACGGCATGCTGAGATAGATATTATCTGGAGCCAACGGAGGGACTCGAACCCCCGACCGTCGGATTACAAATCCGAAGCACTACCAGCTATGCTACGTTGGCGCTAACTTGCCGAGATAGATTTCTTACATGAATGCGTCGGCAGTAACATATTCTCCAACCCATTGGCTTAGGTATGGCTGGGGAGACTTTCCTAAACGCTGCAGGCGTTGAAAAGCATGGAAATGACACCATCTTTAGTTGGTGGGCTAAGTTCCAAGAAGCGAAGGCAGCAGGTTTGCCAGCCGTGAATGGGACAATTGGTGCGTTACTAGAAAATGATGGTAATCTAGCTATTAACAAAGCAGTTGATGCTGCGATTAGAGGAGCTCCTGAACAGGAAATTGCAGCTTATGCACCACTNGCAGGTTTACCGGCTTTCCTCGATTTGTCCAAAACATTGGCTTTTGGTGATGCTAGAGAAGAACTGGAGAACCTGGGATTCCANTTCACATCTACTGCTAGTCCTGGTGGAAGCGGTGCTTTGTATCTTTCAGCAAATAATTTCCTNGACAAAGGCCAATCGATTCTTCTAAGGGATCGCCACTGGGGACCATACAAAGGATTCATTCAGAATAACTCTCTAAATTATGAAACATGGCCTTTGCTACCACCAAATGGTAATGACTCACATCCNTATTTTGCAAAAGANGAATTTGAATCTAAATTGGGAGAACTTTGCTCAAAGCAAGACAAAGTCATGGTTTGGCTAAATGACCCTGCACACAATCCCACGGGGCTTTCAATGAGCCCAATAGGGCGTTCTGTTTGTCTGGAATCATTTGTTGAATCTGCACTTAATCATCCTAAAGTCGGTCATACATTGCTAATTGATTCAGCATACAGTCTCTATGCTGATGAAACGCATGCCTGGGCTGATACGATTCTAGAGTCTCTTGAGGATGGAATGATGTGGCCTGAAAATCTGCTTGTAACAGTTGCAGTATCTTTGTCAAAATCACACACGATTTACGGATTAAGAACAGGGGCTTTGGTAAGTATGCACCCTGAAAAAGAAGTTACAGATNGANTAGATACAGTTCTTTGCGTAACTGCTAGACAAACTTGGAGTGCAACACCTAGGGTGTCTCAATATTGTGTTAGTGAAATGCATTCTTCTGAAGAAGGTGGAAACGCTTGGGGTAAGGAAAGAGATCGTCTAAAGCAACTACTAGACGATAGAAGAACAGTTTTGATTTCAGAATGTGAGAAATTAGGTGTCCCTCTAAATCCTACAATGGATGGATTCTTTGCATGGATTGAAGCTGAAGATCCTGTGGCCATAGCCGAAAAATGTGCGGAAAATGGAGTATTTTTGGTGCCACTTACTGGAGGAGTAAGAATCGGTTTGTGCGCACTTCCGCTGGAATCTGTGCCTGAAGTTGCAAAAGCACTTAGCAAAGCTTTGAGTTGATCTAATGAAAAACCGAAGAGAGAACTTTCTCATTTGCGGAATAGTGTTCATCATCTTCGGGGCTTTATTTTCTCTAGGTGTTAACATTGCGATGGGNGGAGTTGTTGGTCTAAGTGGAATTATTTGTTTTATTATAGGAATGTCAATACCTAGTCAGATGGGCATGAGCCCAGAGGCTGTTGCTCAATGGAAGCCCTCTCTTGAGAAATTACCTGATGCAGGTCGATTCATGTATCGTGTAGACGTTACAATGGATGAACCGGTTAAATCTACAATCTTGTGTGGCCCATGTGGGAATTTGGAAACAGTTGACGGTTCTCGTCCATCCGAGTACACATGTCCTTCTTGTGGAAGGCTACTTTGGTCTGATGAAGAAGAGTGAATTCAAATCGCAACCCTCATGATTGACATTCTTTTGGAGTGAACTATGCCAGCAAAGCGATTGGATGGTAAGTCTTGTGCTGCCGACCTTGAATTAAGGTTGAAGGAACGCATTGCAGAATGTGGTGTTGAACCACATTTGGCTGTAGTTATTGTCGGAGATGACCCCGCTTCACATGTTTATGTTCGCAATAAAATACGATCTTGCGAGAGGCTGGGAATTAAGTCAACTCATATTGAACTGCCAGCTGATACTAAGCAAGAAGACGTTGCAAACACAATTGTCTCACTAAATAATGATGATTCACTGCACGGGATTTTGATTCAATCACCTCTTCCATCTCATATGGATGAGGAATCACTCACCGATTTAATCGACCCCGCAAAAGACGTTGACGGATTCCATCCAGCCAACCTTGGTAGAATAGTTCAGGGCAGACTTGACGGAATGATTCCATGTACTCCTTCTGGTGTTATGGAAATGTTACGCTGGGCCGAAGTAGATTTGACTGGGAAAAAGGCAGTAGTTATCGGTCGTTCATTCAATGTTGGAATGCCTCAGGCATTACTTCTTGCTTCTAGAGGCGCTGATGCGACTGTGACAATAGTTCATTCGAGAACAGTTGATGCAAAGGCAGAATGTCTTGCAGCAGATATTGTAGTGGCAGCGGTTGGCAGACCTGAAATGGTCAAAGCAGATTGGGTAAAACCAGGTGCTATTGTAATAGATGTTGGAATCAATCGCGTTGACGATGATAGCCGTGAACGTGGGTGGAGATTAGCAGGAGAT
>NZGQ01000047.1 GCA_002689565.1 Methanobacteriota archaeon
GTTCATCTATTATCGGATTGCCTTCTGTGTCCCTATCTAGTATTCTATTGCTTCTTTCCGCTGTCGTAATTTTTGCAATAATGGTTGTTGCGTTTGAGTTAGCACTAGCAATGAAAGCACACAGTGTAAAGGAAGCAGGATCACTTCTAGGACCTGCGATTTTGTTCATAATTTTCCCCGCATTATTCACTCAAGTGATCAACCTCGACAGCGTTGAGTCATGGTGGTTTGCAATACCGCTAGTCAACATATTGCTCGCTATGAGAGAACTATTGCTTGACAGAATAATCATCGAACACGTGCTTGTTTGGCTTATTTCAAGTGTATTCTACGCTGGTCTGGCAGCATGGTTTGCTGCTAAACAGTTTAAGAGAGAAGATCTAGTGGCTTCTCTTTCATAATTTACATCAAATAATACATTCATATAGGACCCAGTACAAATGTTATACAATGATGATAATACAATGGTTATCGAAGAGTATGATGTGTTGGGATGGCGGACTAAGAGCGAAACAAGCCAAGCTTAAACAATAGCAAATAATACTAGAGTATTATTAGAGTAATACTTTAATAATACATTTTAGCAGGTCATTTCATGCCAAAGGTAAGTCTTGACATGCCATCTCAGATACTCGATGACCTGAAACTCCATGTTGGCGATGATGGAAAATTTGTGAGTGTAGCAGATGCTATACGAACTGCTTGTCGAAAAATGCTAGATCAATTGGATTTAATTGATGCTAGACATGGTAGAGTGGAGGGATCAAATTGACATCTAAAGAGCAGGCAATGAAAGCTGTTAGTGTGATTCTAAATTACATTGAGGGAGATAATTCCCGAGAAGGGCTTGTCGACACACCCAAACGTGTGATTGAATCATTCGAAGAAATTTATGAAGGATATGCAATGGATTCATCTGAAGTTCTTTCTTCTACATTCAATGGAGAAGGCTATGATGGTATTGTATTACTACGTGATATTGAGTTCCATTCTACTTGTGAACATCACTTACAACCGTTCAAAGGACGAGCACATGTGGCATACATTCCAACAGACAGAATTGTTGGNATTAGCAAATTAGCNAGGATTGTAGAANTACATGCTCGTCGCTTACAAAACCAAGAGNGAATAACCAAAGGNGTCGCAGACGATTTGGAGAAACATGTCAAACCTCTTGGGACTGCTGTNATTATCGAAGCATCACATGGNTGCATGCANTGTCGTGGTGTCAAAAAGCAAAATGCTGTTATGACAACAAGCGCTATGCGAGGTGTGTTCTTTGACAAGAGTGAAGCTAGAGCNGAACTGATGCAATTAATACAAAGTCCACCATTGTGAGATGATGAAATGGCTGTTTATCCGATTGTGGAAATATTTCACTCTGTCCAGGGNGAAGCATTCCACGCAGGAATACCACATGTATTCGTTCGATTTGGAAATTGTAATCTTCGTTGCGAATGGTGTGATACCGATTTCCTGACATACAANGAGATGGATTTAGACGACATTTTGTCNGAAGTTCTCTCNTACNATTGTAGTAGAGTGATATTCACCGGGGGAGAACCATGTCTCCAGGATTTAGATACAATAGGAAGCGAACTAAAAAAGCACAACATCACACTATCAGTTGAGACTAATGGTACAATACCAGTGCCTGAAATCATCGATTGGATTTGCGTATCTCCCAAAGATCAACTATATTCTAATGTGTCAATCAAACAAAGAACTGGTGATGAACTAAAAGTCGTATATTGTGGACAGGACCTTTCGATGTATGATGAATTAAAACAGGGTTTTGAACATCATTACCTTCAACCATGTTACATGGAAAACGACTCTGTAGAAGAAAATGGGAAAAATTTTGCAGTCGTAGAAAATCTNGTCAAGGAATCTCCAGGATGGAGACTTTCATTACAAACACACAAATGGATGGGAGTGGANTAATGCGAGCAGTCATGGCTTTAAGCGGCGGAATGGATTCAACAGGGTTGTTAATCCATTTGTTATCCAAAGGATACAANGTAAGTTGCATATCATATGAATATGGTCAAAAGCACAATATCGAAATTCAAAGAGCAAAAGCCAATATCGAATATTTGTCCAAAAAAGGTTATGATATTGAACACAGAATTGCAGATCTNTCATCTGCAATGGGCTTATTCCACTCAGCTTTGACGAGCGATGAAATCGATGTTCCAGAAGGACACTACGAAGAAGAACAAATGAAAGCAACTGTAGTCCCTAATAGAAATGCTATTTTTGCATCTATACTCTACGGTTATGCGCTTTCTATTGCGATTAAGGAAGAAACCAAAGTCGAAATCGCTTTGGGCGTGCATTCCGGTGATCATGCTATCTATCCAGATTGTCGTCCCGAATTTTACGATGCTATTGCAAATGCATTTGCAGTAGGAAACTGGGATAGNGAAAAGGTTAGTTTTCAACTCCCTTACATCGATGGAGACAAAGAAACGATTCTCCGAGATTCTCTAATTTCATGTCAAAAACTCGACCTTGATTTNGACACAATATTTGCTAATACTAATACCTCCTACAACCCGGATAGCNAAGGAAGATCAAGTGGAACTAGTGGGGCTGATGTTGAAAGAATACTAGCATTCCATGCCATAGGAAGAAAAGACCCTGTAGAATATGTCAATTCTTGGGAAGACGTTCTAAGAGGTGCTCTGAAAGCCCAATTACGGCATTATGTAATGAAAGAAAATGGGACNGAGAGAGCNTTNACTGGTGAATATGACAAACACTTCGAATCAGGAGGTTACTATTGTGCAGATTGTGATAAGTTACTATTTTCTTCTGATGCAAAATTCGATTCAGGATGTGGGTGGCCTGCATTTAGTGACGAAGTTGAGGATGCTGAAATTACTCAACTCAAAGACACCAGCCATGGAATGGTCAGAATTGAAGTTAGATGTTCCAAATGTGATTCACATTTAGGTCATCTTTTCCACGAAAGTCGCGGACCACGTTACTGTATAAACTCGATATGCTTGAACTTTAGAGGTGATTAAAATGACGGACTTTTTTTCTTCGAAGAAATATGGACACGAAAGAGGACTATCAGCAGCTTTCAGACAGTGGAGAGCAGATAGTCACTGCAAATTCTTACATGGATACTCACTTGAATTTGAGTTTGAATTCGGTGCTAAAGAATTGGATGAAAGAAACTGGGTAGTTGATTTTGGTGGACTCAAAGAATTGGAGTCTTGGCTCAGGAATAATTTTGACCACAAGACCTTAGTGGCATCTGATGATCCCCATTTATCNAAATTNGAATCGCTGAATGATAATGGCATTATAGANATGANAATTGTAGAATCNACAGGAGCNGAAATGTTTGCCAAAATGGCNATGNAATACTCAAGCAAAATGATTGAAGAGAACTATGGAGATAGATGCTGGGTTGAAAGTGTTACAGTTAGGGAGCACGGTGCAAATATTGCAAAGTGTAAGAGATAAATTTAGGTTATACTTACTGAGAGTTTGAATTATCATCTGGTCTAATCCTTTTTCTTCTTTCTCTACGCCAGTTTTCATCCCCAGATTGTTTTTGAAGGGCAGTTGTCCCTTGAACAAAAGCTCCGATCATTCTTTCTGCCTCTGAATCAATAGGCAGACCACGTAATATTACTCTGTCATAAACATCAGAAATCAAATCATTTTTATCGCCATCAAGCGATTCACAAAAATCTGTAATTGATTGTTTCAAGATTTTTCTCAACTGAGGAGATAGAACTCTTTCTTTACGCACCCCTTTGACAGATTCACCATTTATCACTCTATCACGATGCAACTCGTAAACACAATGACCAACTGCTTGAGACAAATTTGCAATTGGATAGCCTTCCCANGTCGGAAGAGTTAGCAAAANATCACANCGATCTAAGTCATCTGTGGAAAGACCTTTNCCTTCCTCTCCAAAAATCAAAGAAACTTTACCATCAAAATCTCTTACCATTTCTGCAAACTCCCAAGGTAAGACAAAATGACGTTTTAGGACCTTTGAACCAACTTCGCGCTTCCCGCTTGTACCGATTACAAGGGAAGAATCAGAGACTGCATCTTCTAGTGAATTGTATATTCTGGCGGTGTCTAGGATCCTTCCAGAATGTTTTGCTCTGTTTCTAGCTTCCTCATCATCNGGAGAACAATTGGGATTAACCATAGACANTTTGTCAAATCCATGATTTAGCATGGTTCTGCAAATAGCACCAAGATTNCCGGGATGGTTAATNCCCACCAAAACAATATCGAGATTGTAATTAGAGNTTGGAAGAGGTACATTCAGGCGATCGCCCATTACATGACCTCCGCAATCCAACGAGGGTCACAAGGAGCGTATAGGAAAACTACTGCTTCTTCGTCGTTTTCTCTATCAGGCATAATTATCGAATGCTTGCGGAAACTGTGATTATTTCTTAGATGATGAATCAAAGCTGTCAATTCATCCTTCGTACCATGTACGCTAACAGGAGTTCTATCCCAGGCGACTCTAATCGCCATAAAACCGCCTCAATCGGTACGGCGCTGACGGTATCGTGTGACGTACCCAGCAATCCAGTTTCGCAACTTCTTCGATGAAACATCTGTCAGTTGCTCGACCATCTTCTTGTTATGGTCAAAGTCGTCAGTGAATTTTTCGCCGTGTTCTTCACAAAGAATAATTGCTCGCAATTTGATGAATGTTGGTCTAATATTACCCATTTTCACTCCTCCATTAGTTTGACTTCAATAGGAATATCTGGTTCATCGTGACGTGTAACTTGTAATCTGATCTTGCGAGGAGGATTCTCAATACCTCTTGACCAAATAGCTTCGTTAACAGATGGGTCAATCCATACTTCCTCATCTTCACGAACTTTCAAATGCCTGACTACTTCGTTTTTGATAATCTGCATTGCTCTTGGTGCTCTCTTGTATCTTGTTATGTTCCAAGCGTTTCTCAAAGGAACTACCAGTTCACTTACTGCTGCACGTGCCATTCATATCACCTCTGTAATTTAGAGCGCCTCCAGTGGTGGCGCTTTGGATGGGAAACTGTGTTTCTCGATGTTTTTAGCATAACCCAAACAGGAACTCTTCGGTTCTGTTTGCCTGCTTTTAGTAGGCGGATTTTTTTTGCGGCTGGCTTGTTGCGTGACATATTTTCACCTCAGATCCTTCGAATACTAGTTTCTCTGCGGCCTTCTGACAGGCCAGCAAGAATTCGCTTTAGTTGAACATCGTTTACTGGAATTGCAATTCGATTCTCACCGGAAAGGGTGGCAAGATGAGTCTTGACTCGAGTAGTCAATTCAGGATTTACCAAATTAAGACTAGCTAGCCTTGACCTAGCATCGGGAGTGAGTATTCGCTTCATTGCTGAGTCTAGTTCAGCCAATGCTGCTTGTTTTGATTGCTGCTCGATTTCGGCTTCTGCCTGGGCTGCTGCCTGCTCCTCTATCTGAGACTGAATTTCAGCCATGCGTTGTGCACGCAATTTGGCCAATTCGTCATCAGTAGATACAGCCATAGTTGTCACTTCCAGTCACTTCCATCAATACTTTGCTAATCCAGGATAGGATTTTTCAGCCTCATCACGAACTGAGTGAGCCGCTTCATCCAATAATTTGTGACCTGCTGCTGTAATAACACGTCCAGAATACAATTTCTGATCTCCGTCAACTGATTGTACAGTTTTGGTTTCCTTCATCGCAATCAGTCCTGCATCGCTTAATTGTTGCAAAGCTGTGCGAATAATGTGACGGCTACCCATTGCAGGAGTATGAGGGTTGGAACCATTATCCTTCTTTCCGCCATATGCTTGTGCAAGGGAGTTTACACCAATTGGGCCTTCTCTTCCAACCTTACGAAGAAGCGCAGCGCAGCGCACTTCCCACCAATTATCTTGAGTAGGTGGCCTCTCGCGGTGAATACCAGTCTTGACGTAATCAGCCCACTGCGGACGTGAAATACTATCAAGTTCGGAAAGTTTACCAGCTAAAGCAGGGTTCAATAGGTCAGCAGGGACATCGTAAAACGTCGTCATCGTAGCACCAAGCAACTTGCCGACCAAACTCCCCTATATCAATGGCACTGTTTGAAATGAAAGATATCACTGTGCTGAAGAGGGTACTGCGGACAAAATATAGTAGGGTTCATGAAGGACTAATTTTTCCCCCGAAATATGCGTAAAGCACTAGCGCAGAACCCGAATTTGTTGCGCACACTAATCGGAATGGGTCTGACATTGATTTTCCTCCTTGCGTACGCTGTTTATGGCGCTACAATCGACAGTGAAATGTATGTCTATGAATCCGAATCCAATGAAACAATAGTTGAACTTGAGGCGGCTGAAAAATACTATGATGAAAATTTAAATCGCACAATTTGGACATGGGATGCTAATCTTAACGGTGTAAACTTAACATGGGTTAATTTATCAGGCGAAATGCTATCAAAAGGTTCCACAATTTCGATTTCTAATGGTGAGGGCTTATACAGCCACCCGGATTTAGGAAATCCTGATGCTGAAGACTTCTCATGTTCGGATTCCTGTTCGAAATTGGATGAACATACAATCAACATAACAGATGATAGTTCACGTATTGTCTTGCTTACAGATCCAGATCCCGCATTAAGAGGCAAGGGTTCTCTTTATGCTGATTCGTTAGCCGAAGCCGAGGAAGATGCCGAAAAAATTATCTCCACTGAGTTCGAAAAAACATCGGTTAGAATTACAGTTATTGAAAACGGAAATCGTACAGTTTATCCATCTATCTTACTAACCCAAGTTAACGAAGAATTAGACAATGTCAAGCAATTTGAGATCGATGCTGCCACCGAATTTGTGTGGGCATTAGCCGCGGTTGTAGGATGTTTTGCAATGGTTTTAGCACCGTCATTTACGATATATTTCGCTGCTCAAGCAAGGCAAAAAAGAATCGACCTTCGTCTTGAGGCAGCTCAATCCTCATTGTCTGAAGAGTAGCGAAGGTGTCATATTCTTTGAATGACTGTGGGTAAACGAGCCCGATGAGTAGAGTAGTAGCCATAGCCATCATCGCTCTAATGGCATCATCTATTGTGCCATTAACAAATGCTGCTTCGGGACGTGCAGTCAACGTTGATTTAGATGTCAAAGACATATCTATTACATATCCCGATTCTACAAATCAATCGTTGTATCAAATGTTTTCATCCAACTATCCTATCGCTAACTTCGATAAGCCAGAAATGTTGTATGTTACCGATGGAGTTGTTGGAGTTGAAATGAATATTAACATCGCTATTGAAAACTTAGGAACTGTTCAATCAGGTTTTATCGATGTTGAGGTTCTAGTTCTTCACAATGAATATACGCGTTTTGAATTACTCAATACAACTCAAGGTATGAGTCCACTTTCAGGATCTTCATCTGGGTCAATCGATATACTTTGGACCCCCACCTATTCTGGAAATCATACATTGGTAATATCTGTTAGTAATACAGTAGGAGATGACGACCAATCCAATAATCAGCAGTCCCGTCATCTAACTATTGCTTATCGTTATGATAACTGTAATGATATGTCCCAATGGACCGTTACTGGAGAGTGGAATGTTAACTCTGATGTTTACATATCTCAATCACAAGCGTTCCATGTAGGAAACGGTCAATTCTCTACCTACTCTCCAAACACAGTTTCTACCCTTACTAGTCCTTTTTTCAATGTCGCAGATGATGTTTCAAACCCGAATTCTGCAATAGGATATTCCCTATTTTACACAGGCGGAGCAGGAGCAGGGGATCAACTAAAAGGGTACATCAAGGATGATACTGGAACTTGGGATGAAACTTTCACTTTACAGAATGTCGTCGACAACAATTTTGCAGATGGATTAAGCTGGAATACATTTAGTGCACAATATAATGGCAAAAATTCTCCATTACTTCCTGTTCAAAACAAACATTTTCACACAACAACTCAACTTAGGTTCACATTTTCTTCAGATGCAAGTGGGAATGATATTGGATACTGGATGGATGAATTGATTATTATTTATGACCAGGCTGCTCAAAAGAAAGAATTTCAGGTTCAAACTAACGGAGTCTCAACTATTGGAGGACTGCCAGGTGATTGGTCAACATCACGTATTGAGATGACAAATACAGGAAATATATCTGCAAGATACACTCCAACTGCAGATGGTATTCCATCTAATTGGACACATTACTTTGCATACACAAACGGAGCAAGTATTGGTTCATCTGGTATCGAGTTGCTTCCAGGTGAGACCAGAATCTTCGATTTGCGAGTTTTAGTTGACGAAAATGCGAGTCAAGGAAATATCCCAGTGTCTGTTAATGTGACATCAAACATTTATTCCGACATACAAAGTAGTACACAATCAATAATCAAAATACTGCCTGACCGTTTACCAGAGATTATACTACCAGAGTATACTCCAAGGTGCCCTCCTGGCTCTACATGTAATTTCCCAATTNTTATTGAAAACATAGGTGAAGCAACCGATGTTTTCAGTTTGAGTATGGCTNATAAAAATGTACCAAATGGCTGGAACATAGANTTTTCTTGGAATCAGACAAATGANATACTTGTCAGGGTTGATACTCCCCGCACTATTTGGCTAGAAGTTACTGTGCCAAGCGGGATTGAACCTGACTTGACTGCTGAGGTTTGGCTGACAGCTACCAGTACAAATGACACTCGGAGGTATGACACAAAAGTCATCGAAGTTGCAGCTGCAATGATTAGCGATGCTGAGGTAAGTCTGGATTCATATTCTATCGGCGAACATTTCATTGATCCAGGGGATTCACATGAAGTTACATTCCGAATTTGGAATAATGCGAGTAGAATCGATATATTCCAACCACAAATTGATTTTACGGAAATAACGGGATGGCAAGTTGAACTGCTCAATTCACCAGAACTCGCAATTTCATCTGGTTCTTCCACCACATACACTGTAAAAATTACCGCCCCAATTAACGCACAAGCAGGAGATTACGGTCCAATGATTTACCCCAAGGCGCTGTCCATGCGTTCCGGAGAACTAGTCTTAGGAGCTAGTTGGCAGGAACTTAGAGTTAATTCTATTCAAGAATTATCTATTTCACTTATCGACTCGCCAGTCACTCTAACTCCTGGAATCCCAATGCAGATTGCTGTAGAGGTGATTAATGACGGAAATGGACCTACAATGGCTATGCTTGATTTGCCATGGTCTCCAGAATCATGGGAATGGTGGGCACTAGATGATGGAGTAAATGTAACCGAAGGAATACCTCTCTCGGTTTCTTACGATCTTGACAATATCAAACAAGTGGACCTTTGGCTTCTATTGCCATCTCTCGAAGCCCCTGGGGAGTTTCATGAAATCACAATTTCCGTCAATTCTAATGATGGAGAAGATGTTAACGTTAGTGATAATTCTGTAATGTTTGAAGCAATAACAGAAACAATCAGGCAACCTCGATTGGATGGATATGCCGGTGAGAGTGTTATTGAGACTAACTCAATCTATACATTTAACGCAACTGCATGGAATATTGGAAATGCTGCAGACACAAGTATCCGTGCAAGACTCGTAATTCAATCATCACAAGATTCAGACGAAGTTGTCGGCTTCTTATCTACAAACACTGGGCTTTCAAAACAAGATGGAGAGTGGATGAATCTAAATCTCGGACCTACTGAATCTATTGAACTGCTAGCAGAAATCATAGTTTCACCAGATTGTAGCCTAAATACCATCATTTCTGCGACTATCGAACTAGAAGGCGGTATGGACGAATTAGGTAGACCAATTTCGAAAACAGTATCTGCTGCCCTTATCGTAGCCGAAAGAAGAAATGTGGAACTTCAAGATATTGAGCCTATACAAGGAAATTTACCAGAAAAATCCCCACGTATAATTTGGGTAAATCTTTCTTCAACCTCAACTCAAGGTGAAATTTTCGATGTAGGAGCGGATGTACCAGAGGGTTGGGGAATGATTTGTGACGGCTATACCATCCATCTCGATGATGCGAAGATTGAGATGGACGCCGGGCATTTAACAGTGCAAAAATACGATATGCGGTGTGAAGTTTTACGGGATAATGGAGACTATTCGGGTAAGATCACTGTATACATTAACGGAAGTGATTCACGAATTAGCTATCTGTACACAGAGGAATTAACCTGGAAAAAATCTCTTGAAAATGAAGAGTTGTCTGGAACGATTATCGCATCTGGAACCGGGGGATTGATTTTACTTATATTGCTAATTTTGGCTTTCATTCGTAGGAAGGATTCAGACGATGATGACGGATATATTGAGGATAAGTACGATGAGGAAGATATTCCAATGGCTGGACCACCTGCTACTGCATTTGCTGGACCGCCTGCAACTACAATTTCATCNCCNAGCCCCATGGAAGAATATCAAAAACAATTGGATGAATATAATCGAAAGATGGCAGAGTATCAAGCATGGCAAGATNCACAAGGTTCACAGGTAACTAATGATTCGACCCACCATGAGTGAAGTNCCTACCACCTGGTATGTCCTTCTAGCTCTCGTATCGATTTTTGGAGTTTCNACTTGGGTTCTGGATAATTTTACTCAGAAAGATAACCTCAAGAGAATTACTGGAATCTGTGGTGCTATCTCAATGATAGCGTTGCTTTACATCACATTCACTACGGAGGCGTTTTCATGATTGAAGGTGAATGGGGTGATTTTGTCCCNGTGAGACTACCAGTNGAATGGGAATATCGAGGTGAAGCCGGAATTCATCCNGAANTCGAAGGTGTNACTGGAAAGAGTGTCGTTCTAGTTATTGAAAAAAAATTTACAAAATTTGAACGGCTACTAGCTAAGATTTTACGNGCGCCAAAAACAGTTAGAAGAACTATGCATTCGACGCAATCTATGCTTTGGGAATTAATGGATGGCGAAAGAAATTTTCAAGAAATTTGTGCGATAATGGAATCTCTATATCATGAAGATATTGCTCCNGTTGAAGAAAGAATGAAAGCCTATTTGGAGGTTTTTGTTAGACTAAATGTGGCCACGGTTTTCAAGCCGAAGGAAGAAGAGTGAGGATTTTTTCCACAGGCCTTCCAATAATNGCTTTGTCACCATTAANCAAAATAGGTCGCTGTAAAATCTTAGGATTTGATTGCAATAATTCTTGAATTTGTGACTTGTTTNTAGGATCTAATTGGACATCAGATTCCAAGTCATTCATTCTAATTATTCCTTCCAGTTCTACAAGNATTGAGATATCACTAGGNTGAACACCAAGNTCAAGATATCTGTACTCTTCAAACGCTATNCCACTATTTTGCATAATAGCAAAGGCTTGTCGCGACTTTGAGCATCTAGGATTATGGTACAAACGCATGTACCGTCCGTAGTTTGTCTANTAAATCAGATTGGCGACCAAACAAGACGTAATCCTATGGCATCGCTACGCTTATCCATTGCAGATGATCCATTTGCTCCAGAGGTTGTTGATTCTGATTCCATCAACCAAGAACCTCCCTTTGTGATTCGCCGATTACCCTTNTGTGAATCAGTCCACTCAGCAACATTACCATGACAATCATAAAGACCCCAATCATTGGCTTTTTTCTGACCTACCTCTCTAGTTGTAGCGCCNGAATTTCCTGCATGCCATGCAACTTCATCTAGATCTGAGTCTCGGTCAGAATGGAACCATCTTGTCTCTGTTCCCGCCCTACATGCATATTCCCACTCCTGTGCTGTTGGTAAACGCCATAACCCGGATAAGCCCAAACGTTGTTCTGTCTCCTGNGCATTCAAGGCTGAGAGAAATGATTGGCAATCTAACCAACTAACTGATTCAACNGGCCTTAGACCTGCGGACCAACCTTCTTGNAACTTTGATGGATTTTCACCCATCACTGNTGTCCATTCAACTTGAGTGACNGGCCGAGAACCAATAAAGAATGGTTCTTCAATAACGATATCCAGTATATTGCCAGGTTCAATCAAGACAAATGTGCCGCCATTTTCGTTGTTAAAACTAGGTCGCACATTCACATCGAAGGAGTTTATTCGTATCAATCCAACGGGAACGCATACGGACAATGCTTATCCGTTATGGGATTATCAACTGACTGGTGACACCCCTTGAGTGATGGCAATACGACTAACCCTATCGANGCNGCAGCCGAAATCACCGATGCAATGATGTCTTCATTAGCAGATGTTGTCAAGAATGCAATTTCAAGNCCAGAAGAGGACAATTCAAACATTGAACAAAAGCCAGATGACGAAGAAACTGTAGNTGTTGAATCTAATGAAGTCGATGATCAAAACGATGGTGAAGAAGTAACCGATACTACCGTTGATGATTTAGTGGCTGAAGGAGAAGCAGCACATAGATCTGGGGACCATAAGGCTGCATTGAAATCCTTCAACAAAGCGATTGCNCTAGACCCATCCAATGCCATGGCATGGTTTAATCGTGGNGTCCTTCTAGAAGCTGAACAAGATTCAAGAGGAGCAAAACAAGCATTCGTAATTTGTCTGGATTTAGACCCNAACCATGGACCAGCACTAGCTAATCTAGCGGTTTTGTTAGATAGATTAGGAGAAACTGATGGAGCGCTGGAAATTGCCGATAGNGCTCTCAAATATTTCCCNGGACACCCACATCTAGTCAAAATAATGGANACCAATAAAGCAGCAGGAGGTGTTATTCATTCAACACCTAGAGTTATGCCTCATACTCAAGAACAGTTAGTTAATCAGACATTAACTCATGCCGTTGACACCAGTATCGAAGANNCGGTTGAGCAAGANGAGATTNNTGTAGAAGNAGAAGAAACNCTCGAATNTGAACCAGCACCTCATATTGATTCATCAAATGAAGATGCTTTTGAAGAGATTTTAGAAGATGAAACCGAACCAGAGCCNGTTCATGAAACAATAANCATTGATGAATTATGTGCACATGCAACTTCACTTCTATCACAAGGTGATGCAAAAGGGGCATTACAAACTCTGAAAGAACACCTNCACGGNATAGGAGCAGAACACTTTGATTCATGGAAANTNGCTGCTGGATCTATGGCTGCAATGGGTCTAGATGACCATGCAATATCCGCNTACACACATGCACTNGGACTTGATTCAACAAATGCAAAATGNTACTTCAATCTAGGTGCANTGCATGAAAGAAAAGGTAATGTGGAAGCTGCAATAAAATGCTTTTCNAATGCATTAAANCATGATAATTCATACCTNAAATCNGCTNTACGTCTTGCAAATTTAGCAGAAGCCACAGGCGACATAGCAAATCTTCTAGCTGCAAAAAGATCAATGGTNGGTGAAAATGGTGGCCAAATAGAACTTGCAACATTATTGATTGAATTAGCCGAGGGTGAATCAAGAGTTCTTGAAAACACAAGCGGATTACCTCCTACAGTTCCAGAAGGNCCTGCNNTAGCNAGGGAAGCAATCTCACTTTGTGATGAAAATACTTCTTTGATGGCAAGAGCATGTTCAGCCTCAGGAGATCACACTTCTGCAGTAAAATGCTGGAAAGCAATGATACAATCGGATAAGACAAACCCTGAACTTTGGAAAGGATTAGCTAGGGCATTGGAAGCAGCAGGAGACATGGCGACTGCACAACGATGTCATCAAAAATCCCAAGCATTATCAAATCCGCAGCCGGTAACTAAAGACCCTCTCGATGCTTTTGCTGACCAAGAAGTTCTACCTGCAAACACACAGGAAAACACAGTTGAGACAACTCATGTTTCACATCAACAAACAACTCCTGAACTTTCCGTTCTAGAGCGACCCACAACTGAAACTGTAGTTGAAACCACTTCGCTACCTCTACCAGAGTTGAGTGCAAGGCCCGAACCAGTGGCTGTAGTTAACGAGCCAAGCCCAGAGGTGGATTTGGCAGCTGCAGCCCTCGATGCTGCTGCAAGGGTGTCAGTAACTACCGGGATGGATTCGAATTCTAATGCTATAGCAAACCAAGACATTGAATGGTATAACAAGGGTGTTGGATTAATTGAAGACAAGAAATACCGTGAAGCACTTTCATGTTTCGATAGAGCACTTCCATCATTTGCTGATAATGATGAAATGGTAATCAGAATTTTGAATGGCAGAGGCAATGCTCTATACTATCTGGAAGATTATCCAAAATGTGTTGAATCATATCATAAAGCAATGGTGATAAATCCAAAAGGCGTTCAAGGAAAAACACTCTACAATATGGGAACAGCATATGCTGAAATGCAAAGATTTTCTGATGCGATTAAATGCTTCGAACAAGCTATGCCAAGAGGATTAGACAAAGACCAACAAAAATTAGCAAAAGAACAAATTCGACGTTGTAATATCTTACAAAAAGAACAACAGAGAAAGATGGGCTGATTGCATGAGCACAGAAACTGCAAATGCAATAATAGATCGCCTAATTGAGGGTGGATTGGAAGAAAAGTTCGCCCGAATCATTCTTGCTCTTTGTGGACAACCTCCACTAAAAGCGAGTGAAATCGGCAAATTGGTATCAATTTCAAGAATGGATGCTTACAATAGTCTACGCAAACTAAAGGAAATGGGACTAGTAATGGCTACATTGGACAAGCCCATGAGATTTTCAGGTTTGGCAGTAGCTGATGTGTTTCGACAATTAATCAAAAAAGAGGAAGCAAATGTTCGTAGATTACAACAACATCTCGAAGAAATTAATGATGATTCGATAATCATTAATCCAAATATCTACAAACCAAACGAGGCTTTATTCTCTGTAATCAAAGACCGTCATAGCATTTATGCCACAATTGAAAATGTAGTCCATGAATCTGAAAATAGAGTATGGATGATGCTATCCAAATGGGGTATTCTCCATCTCATGAGGTCAGGC